>JAKZRS010000014.1:0-36983 GCA_047518015.1 Thermodesulfobacteriota bacterium
TTAAGCTTCTAGGGGTGTTCTAGGCCCAAAGCGGGCGCTTGCTCTCACGCGCCGCCGCTTGGGAGAGGGTCCGCGGAGGTTTTCCTCAGAAACTCGTAGAGAGTGTAATAGATGTTTTCGTTCTCGAGGAGTTTCTCGTGAGTTCCCTGCTCCACCACTTCTCCTTTGTGAATGACTATTACATTGTCCACGTTTTTTAAGGTCGTGAGCTTGTGGGTTATCACGAGCCTTGTCTGAGAGCCCGCATTTTTCCTTATTACCTCCTGTATCCTTTCCTCCGTTTCCGCGTCCATGTGGGAAGTGGCTTCGTCCATTATAAGGAGTTTTGAATTTTTCCTGACCGCCTTCTCAATCGAGCGGGCCTGGGTTTCCCCCGAAGAAAGCTTTTCGGTCTCGGACACCGAACCATCCAGTTCGTCTCTTTCGTCGGATATGTCTTTTTCGAACAGGAACAGGTCCTGGAAAATAGCGGTTATGTTCGAGCGAAGGTAGCGGTTTGAGAGCTGCTCGACGTTTACGCCGTTAAAGAGAATCTCTCCTCTCTGGGGCTTGTAGAATTTTAAAATCAGGTTAACGATGGTCGTTTTTCCCGCTCCCGTGATTCCCACCAAAGCGGCACTCTCCCCAGGTCTTATTATGAAAGACGCGTTCTTAAGCACCCATTCCCGATCGTTGTACGAAAACCACACATCTCGAAACTCAAGGATGCCTTCGGTCCTCTCGGGCACCGTGGACCCCGTTGCTTCCGGTTCTTCCGCGAGAGTGTCGTAGAGGTTCTCCGAGGCAGCCACGGCTGACTGGAAGACGTTGAATTTTTCCGAGAGCTCTTGTATGGGCTTGAAAATCATCCTTACGTAATAAAGAAACGCTAGCAGGCCCCCTAGGGAGAGATCAAGATCCATAACTCTGATCGCCCCGTACCAAAGGATTATCCCCGTTGCGGCTATACCTACGTACTCTATGGTGGGACGGAAGAAGACGTAGACCCAGAGCTGCTGAATATTTGCCCTGTAGTTCTCCCTGTTAACCTCCCAGAATTTCTCGAAGTTCCTCTCTTCCTTTCCGTAAAGCTTAAGAAGCACTATCCCCCGCATGCTCTCCGCAACGAAGGTGTTTAACCTAGCGATGGTCATGCGGATTTCCCTGTATACCAGCCGAAGCTTCATCCGGAAAATTGATACCACGAAACCCAGAAACACGGTAAGCCCGACGATTATAAGCGTAAGCCCGACGTTCATCCTGAACATGATTACCAGCGTGCCGATTATGATTATGATGTCCTTTATGAAATGTATGAGAACGGAGGTGTACATTTCGTTTATGGCGTTTACATCGTTTGTGACGCGGGTGGTTATCCTGCCTACCGGGTTTCGGTCAAAGTACTCTTGGGGGAGGGAGAGTATGTGGGAGAGGGTGTGGTTTCGTATGTCGTGCATTATGCGGTGTCCCGAGTAGTAAAGAAGATAGGTAAAGGAGGAGGAGAAGATGAAAATTCCGGCTACGCAGAGAAATACGTAGAAGGCCAGGGTCCTTAGTCTTTTTGTCTGTTTTGAGCGAAGAAGCGATACTTCCTTTTTCCCAAGACCCGAAAGCTCCGAGTGGGCCATAAACGCGACCCCTTCCGTTTTCCCGAATAAAGAGGCGTTTTGGGCGATTATCCCCAAAACCCTCTGTTTTTCCTCTCCCTCGAATTCCCCGGGGTCAACCACGATGTATTTTATCTGCGAGAACGAAACGCCCGAGCGCTCGATCCTGTCTTTTTCTGAAGAGGAGAGTTTTGAGAAATTGACCAGAAGCCCTCCGTCGGGAAGAGAGAGCGTGGTTTCTTCCCCGAGCCCCAGGAGCGTCTGATCTGTTTGCTGCCCGCTCTCCGTTTTGCTCCATGTGGGATAGATCTGATTGTCGACCGCCGTTTTAATAAGGTACGGAACCGTGATCTCAAGCGCGGCGGTAGCGGTCATCAGCAGAAACGAGAGGGCGAAATAAACCCGGTACTTTCCGACAAACCCTAGGATCCACCCAAGGATCTTGATGTCGTAGGTTGCTTTCCTCTTTTTTTCCAAATCGCTCATTTTTTAGCCCTAAGCCGACTGCAGTCTCTCAAGCGCGTGATAAACTCCCCGTTTCTCCATAAGTTCCCCGCGCCCCCCGCTCTCGATTATCTGCCCGTCTTTCATGACCGCGATCTGTGAGAGCCCGTTCACAGAAGATGTCTTGTTTGAGATTATTACCACCGTCTTTCCCCGCATCGCCTCGATCACGTTTGCTATCACTGTGCTTTCGGTCTGCGGATCAAGGGACGAGAGCACATCATCAAGTATCAGAACCTCCGGTTTAAGAACAAGCGCCCTTGCTATCGCCAGGCGCTGTCTCTGCCCTCCCGAGAGGCTCAGTCCCCTTTCTCCCACCACGGTCTCGAATCCTTCCCGAAACTCCATTATCTGTTCGTAAATCCCCGCCGTTTTGGCCGCCCACTCTACCTGCTCGCGGGTTATGTCCGGGTTTATGAAAGTGATGTTGTCAGAAACGGTTCCGCTGAACACGGTTATTTCCTGCGGCACGTACACTACGGTTTCCTGAAGACTCTTTCTTGATATCTTGTTTATGTCGATCCCGTCGACCGTTATTTCTCCCTTCCCGGGCTCGTGTATTTTCATGAGCAGTTTCATCAGGGTGGTTTTCCCAGAGCCCACAAGACCCGTTATTCCCAGAGTTGCCCCGTGCGGGATGTGGAGGTTAACGCCACTTAGGGCGGGGGACGTGCCGTAGGAAAAGGAAACCCCGGAGAATCTTATATCTCCCCTGAGTTCGTAATCCTCCTCTTCTGCCCGGGCAGTCTCTTTTGTCTCAACCGCGAAGATCTTGTTCAGCCGGTTTATAGATGCGTTCCCCCTTTTCAGCAGATCAATCGCCCATCCCATGGCCATCATGGGCCAGGCGAGCATTATAAGGTAGACGAGTATGGCGGAGAATTCCCCGAGGGTTATTTCAGCGCCGATCGCGCCGGCTCCGCCGAAGAAAAGAAACAGGGCCATCGCGGCTGAGGGCACGAAATATATAAACGGCTGAAAAACTCCCCAGATTTTCACGAGGTGCACGTTTTTTTCAAGATAATCCGCGCTTGCGCGGTCAAAGTCCCGCTCCTCGGCCCGTTCAAGTCCGAAGGCTTTTATGACCTTGATTCCCGAGACTGACTGCCTTGCGCTCTCGGTGAGTTCGGAAAAGGAATCCTGGGATCTCTGGAACCTTCTCTCTATCATGTTTCCGAACGTGTATACGAAAACGGCCAGCAGGGGAAACGGCAAAAACGCATAGAAAGCGATCTGCGGAGAGATATAGAACATCGCGGCGAAGATGAAGAAAAGCAGAAAGATCCCATCGTACGCTATGAGCAGCCCGAGACCGCATGAGAACTTGAGAGTCTCTATGTCGTTTACCGTGTGCGCCATCAGGTCGCCCACTTTCCTTCCCGAAAAAAAATCGAAGTTAAGCTTCTGCAGGTGCTCGAAGAAATCATTTCTGAGCGAATTCTCTATTTTCCTCGCCCCGCCCATTATGAAGTATCGCCAGCCGAGGCGGAAAAACGCCATGAGCAACCCGAGGCCGAGTATGTAGAGTGAGTACCGGGTTATGAGAGAAAAATTCACGGTCCGCAAAGTAAGCTCGTCTATTATCCACTTGATTACTATTGGGACTGAGAGCTGAGCCATATCCACCAATGTAAGGGACGCGATACCCATTAGAAATGAGTATCTGTAGCGCAAAATAAGGGAGGGGATGCTTGTTTTTTTTAGCAACGGTATACGCGTAAATATTTTTGCCGGATCGAAAAACCCGGTGGCTGCCCGGCCTCTGTCCTGTCGGATAAAAAGCGAATTTCAATATCTGGCGACGCGCGCCAAAACCCGCCGCGAATCATTATACAGTGAAAAATCGGGGGAGGGTAATCCGCGGCGCTCGGGGGCGGGTTTTGCCCGCGTGGTGGGGAATAGGGTATTTTTTTGTGCGGAGGGACAGAGTGTGGAAGATGTTTCCTACCAGATTCCCGCGGGAGTTTCGACCGCGCAGCTGGTTATAAAGAAAAGCCGGTTTGTAGCTGCCGTGGGCAGAGCGGGAACAAGACAGGACGCTAAAGACTTCATAGAGAGTATAAGAGTTCTTCACCCCGCGGCGAGCCATAACTGCTACGCGTTTCTTGCCTGTGCTCCGGGCGGGACGGATATCGGTTTCGGGGATGACGGAGAGGTGTCGGGAACCGCCGGGCGTCCCATGCTGACTCTTTTAGAGCACAGCGGCATAGGAGAAATAGCGGCTGTTGTAAGCCGGTATTTCGGGGGTGTGAAGCTTGGCCCGGGCGGGCTTTTGAGAGCGTACACGGATTCCCTGCGGGCGGCTCTCGGGGAGCTTGAGGTTAAAAGGTATGTCCCGGTGCGGACTGGATACCTGGTTTTTTCCTACGCTCATGAAAATTCCATACGGGTTCTGTTTGAAAAATCGGGAGTTACCATAACGAGCGTCGAGCGCGGGGAGGATGTCCGCTTCGGCTTCGCGGCGCCGGTTAACGCCACCGGGAGGCTTGAAGAGAGGGTCGCCTCTTTGACCAGGGGAAAATCCAGGCTTGTTTGGACGTAGAGGCGGGTGTGCAAGGGGTTTTTCAGCTGTTTGCCAGTTCTGCCGCACTGTCAAAGCCGGTATACTAATTTCCAATCAGATTCCAAGCTGGAGGCGGTTATGAACGTTTACGAGTGCGTGAGATCCCTTAGTTCCGTAAGAAGCTACATAGACAGGGAAGTCCCGGACGAAATCATCATGGAAGTCATGGAATCGGGCAGGTTCTCGCCGAGTGCGCACAACAGCCAGCCATGGGAATTTGTGCTCATAAAGGACCGCGCCATGCTCCGGGAAATGGGAAAATACTGCACCAGCGGCAGTTTCATAGTGCAGGTGGCTTTCGCGGTGGTGCTTCTGGTGGATCCCCGGAGCAAGTGGCACCAGATCGACGGCACTAGAGCGGCGCAGAACATGGTTCTGACCGCATGGAGCCACGGGCTCGGGTCCTGCTGGATAGGAAGGATAGAGAAGGGGGAGCTTAAAAAGTATCTAGGGGTGCCGCAGGAGCTTGACGTCCTTACGGTGCTTCCGTTCGGTTACTTCGACAAGGGGCGGGTCGCTTCCGGGAAATCGAGGAAAAGTCCCGACAAGGTCTTTCATCTAAACGGTTACGGAAAAACGATTCCGCGGTAAGATGTCGGCGAAGCTTTCGCGCGGCGGACAAAAAAGCGTATTGGCCGAGGATTTTCAATGAAAAAATATTTTGTCGAATTCATAGGAACTTTTTTTCTCGTCTTCACGGTAGGAACCGTCATGATTGCTCCCGGAGCCGGGCTTTTCGCGCCTCTGGCCATAGGAGCCGTGCTGACCGCGATGATCTACGCGGGAGGTCACATCTCGGGAGCGCACTACAACCCCGCCGTGACGTTTGCGGTGTGGTTCAGGGGAAAGATGGATTCGAGGGACGTTTTTCCCTACATGATCACGCAGGTAATCGCGGGCGTTGTGGCCGCCCTGGCCGTGCTGCTCGTAAAGGGAAGCCCGGAGACCCCGCCCATGGAGATATCCGTCCTCCCGGCTCTCATCGCGGAAATCCTTTTTACTTTCGCTCTCTGTTTTGTGATACTTGAAGTCGCGACCTCGAAAGCGACGCAGGGCAATTCCTATTACGGTATAGCTATAGGGTTTACGGTCATGGCCGGGGCGTACGCTGTCGGGGGAGTCTCGGGAAGCGTTTTCAATCCCGCGGTAGCGGTTGGGATAATCGTAATGGGAGTCTCAGCGCCCTCCTCCATATGGGTTTACCTGTGCGCGAATTCTATCGGGGGGTTTTTAGCGGCGGCAATTTACAGACTTATCCACCGGACGAGTGACTTGGCGGCGTGCTCCAGGGAAGCGTAAGGACTTCGCGAGATGAACCTTAAGAGGCTTGGAAACACGGAAGTTTTCGTTCCCGAGATCGGGCTCGGCACGTGGAACTACAGGGGGGGAGTTGAACCTCTGAGGGCCGGAATAGAGCTCGGGGCTTCGCTTATAGATACCGCCGAAGGTTACTATACCGAGGACATAGTCGGCGAGGCCGTCCTGCCCTTTCGGGACGAGGTGATCATAGCGACCAAGGTTTCGGGAAGGAACCTCGCTCACGACAGCGTGCTGAGGTCCTGCGAGGCAAGCCTCGAGAAGCTTCGCACGGACTGCATAGATCTTTACCAGATACACTGGCCGAATCCCGTTTACCCTATAGGCGAGACGATGAGCGCGCTTGAGAAGCTGGTTGACCGCGGGTGCGTGAGTTACGTGGGGGTGAGCAATTTCTCCGTAAGGCAGATGCGCGAGGCGCAGCATTATTTTCCTAACTATCCCATAGTTTCAAACCAGGTGCTCTACAACCTCAGGTCAAGGGATATAGAAAGAGAGCTGCTTCCCTACTGCTGCGATAACGATATCACCGTGATGGCCTACACTCCGCTTGATGCCGGAAGACTCTGCCGATCCCGCGACGGCGGGATTTTATCCCGGATAGCGGATGAGGCGGGGAAAACGGAGGCGCAGGTCGCTCTTAACTGGTGCGTTTGCCAGGAGAATGTCATCGCTATCCCGAAGGCGGATTCGGTCGCGAAAACGGTTGAGAACTGCGGGGCTTCGGGGTGGAGACTTTCACCGGAGCAGCTTCGCAGACTGGATGAGGCTTTTTGAGGCCGCGTTTTTGCTCTCTGCTATGTATGATATACTTACCGGGAACACGGAATTAAGAGGAGGAGAGTGTGCAATGAGTTTCAAAAAAACGCTTTCGCTTTTGGTTTTCTTTTTTGTTTTTGCTTTTTTTTCTTTTACCGACCCCGCTTCGGCAAGTGAACTTGATACGGGCGATACCGCCTGGATACTGATTTCAACCGGTCTTGTTCTTTTCATGATGATTCCCGGGCTTGCGCTTTTCTACGGGGGACTTGTCGGCAAAAAGAACGTTCTTTCGGTGCTGATGCAGTGCTTTTCAATTACCGCGGTCGTAACGATCATATGGACCATTTTGGGTTACAGCCTCGCTTTTGACACTACAGGGATGGTGGGGGGAGAGCTTGGAGTGAATGCCTTCGTGGGAGGTCTCTCAAAAGCGTTTCTAACCGGAGTGGAAGTCGATACTCTTTCGGGAACGATCCCCGAAGTTCTGTTCTTTGCCTTTCAGCTTACTTTCGCGATTATCACTCCTGGGCTTATAATCGGGGCGTTCGCGGAGAGAATGAAGTTCTCGGCGGTGATTCTGTTTACCGCCCTTTGGGTAATATTCTGCTATTTCCCGATTGCGCACATGGTCTGGGGAGGAGAAGGTTCCTACCTCGGAGACATGGGAGTGATTGACTTTGCCGGAGGAATAGTCGTCCACATAACGGCGGGTACCGCCGCTCTGGTAGCGGCGATAATGCTCGGGGCAAGGAAGGGTTACCCAAACCAGCTTCCGCTTCCGCACAACCTCACTCTTACGATGATAGGCACCGCGATGCTCTGGGTCGGATGGTTCGGGTTTAACGGAGGAAGCGCTCTTGCTGCGGGGGGACAGGCGGCCATGGCGATCGTCGTGACCCAGATTTCTCCGTGCGTTGCCGCCCTTACTTGGATATTCCTGGAGAAGGTGAGATCGGGCAAGCCGAGCGCCCTCGGTTTTGCGACGGGAGCCATCGCGGGTCTTGCCGCGATAACGCCTGCCTCGGGCACGGTGGGACCGCTTGGAGCCATAGCTATAGGAGCTGTATCTTCTATACTGGCCTATATAGCCGCTACCCATCTCAAGTTCAGGTTCAAGTATGACGACGCGCTTGACGTCGTGGGAGTCCACGGAGTCGGAGGGCTGGTAGGAATCATACTGGTCGGAGTGTTCGCATCGACGTCTTACGGCGGTTCGATCGCGGATCTCGACATACCCGCACAGCTCGGCGTTCAGGTCTACGGGGGAATATTCGCCGTCGTCTATACCGTTATCGTAACCTTTATCGTGCTCAAGGTCGTTGATTCCCTCGTCGGGCTCAGGGTCAGTGAGGATGAGGAAAGCCAGGGTCTTGATATAACGGATCACGGAGAGGTGGGTTATTACGACGTCTAGAGCGGAAGCGGGGATTTACACCCGCGTTGTTTACGGATGAGCCTTAATGCACGGGACGCGAAGGTCTGCAGTTGCGGGTACCGCGTTGCGGACCCGTGGGTGGTTCTGAAACAGAGGTACTCTCTTTTCGGCTGGTTCGTGATGAGTTGCGGAATTAGTTACCCGCCGAAGCGGATCGACATAGAGTGCGACCTTTGCGGGGAGGTTTTCGACGTGATTGAGGGAGACAGGAGATTCCTTGAGGAATATATGCTCCGCAACCGCTGATCACATCTTGTACTTGCCGAAATCCTCAGCCGGTATATCTTCGAGTATATCGCCCGCGCTTTGGTCTTTATCCCCGACTTTTACGCTCAGAGAGGCTTTTATAACCTCTTCGTCAACCATGATGCGGCACCCGGTCCTAAGCGCTATGGCTATGGCGTCGCTCGGGCGGGAATCCACCAGGAGCTCCTCTCCGTCTTTTTTGATGCGAAGACGCGCGTAAAAGGTGTTTTCCCGAAGCTCCGTGATCTCTATTTCACTGACCTCGTAGCCCGTGGCGGCGATTACGTTCTTAAGAAGATCGTGGGTAAGAGGTCTCGGTCTCGGAGCTTTTTTGATCTCCATGGCTATTGCGCTTGCCTCCTCAAATCCTATCCAGAGCGGAAGACTTTTTTCTCCGTCCTCGTCGTTTAGAATAACGACGGGCATGTCGGTAAACGGGTCGGCAACTATACAGGAAACCTTCATCTCAAGAAACATTGGCTGTCCTCCCTTTCTGCTTAATTCAGATATTGTCCTCTAAGTGAATTCGCAAGTCCTTCGGTTACCTCTACGTCCACCATTTCTCCGATAAGTTCCTTTCCTCCTGGAAAATTGACTATCCTGTTGTGCTCCGTTCTCCCTGAAAGCCACGAGGAGTCGTTTCTGCTCACATCCTCAACCAGTACCCGTTCTGATTTCCCGACTCTCTCCATGTTCTTGGAAAGAGTAATTTCCCGTTGGTATTCCTGAAGGCGCGCGAGCCTCTCGCCTGCCGTCTGGTCTTCTACCCTTTCGTCTGATCTCCAAAGCTCCTCACCAACTGTTCCGGGGCGCGGCGAGTACTTAAACGAGAAGGAACTGGCAAACCCCACTTCCCCGACAAGGCTCATCGTCTGCTCGAAGTCGTCTTCCGTCTCCCCCGGGAACCCTACTATTATATCAGAAGATACGGCTATGTCCGGTATGGCGTCGCGGAGCCTGTTAATCGAGTCTGTGT
Organism: Thermodesulfobacteriota bacterium; assembly: GCA_047518015.1. GTDB lineage: Bacteria > Desulfobacterota_D > UBA1144 > Nemesobacterales > Nemesobacteraceae > Nemesobacter. Next base: position 9,390 of record JAKZRS010000014.1, read on the forward strand.
ACCAGCTTCTGGTATAGGTCCTGTTCATGAGTCTCAGCACCTTGTCGGAACCCGACTGCACGGGCAGGTGGATGTGGCGGCATACCTTGGGGACCTCGGCCATTGCTTCCACCATCTTTTTCGTTATGTCTCTTGGATAAGAGGTCGTGAACCTTATCCTCTGGAGACCGTCAAGTTCCCCCAGGGCCCGAAGCAGGTCCCCGAACTTAAGCCGTCCCAGTTTCCAGGAATTAACCGTCTGCCCTATGAGCGTTATCTCTTTTACGCCTTTTGCGATCAGGTACCGCACTTCGGCGGTTATGTCCTCAACCGGCCTGTTCACCTCCGACCCCCTTACCGTGGGCACTATGCAGTAGGCGCATTTCTTGTTGCATCCCTGCTGTATGGAAACAAACGCGGTGGGCTTTCCCTCCTGGTGGTAGGGAAGGACGTCGAAGGGCTCCTCCACGTCAAAGGACGTTTCGACGGGCCTTGATTTCTTCTCCCTTATCTCTTCTATAAGCCGCGGGAGTCCGGGGATCGCTCGGGGCCCGAGCACGAAGTCAAGATGCGGGATCCTGCGGATGAGTTCCTCCCCGTAGAGCTGCGCCACGCATCCCGACACCCCGACTATGAGCTCCGGGTTTTTCGCCTTTAGGTGTTTGAACCGTCCCAGGCTGCTAAGCGCCTTCTGGTCGGCCTTTTCCCGTATGGCGCAGGTGTTTATGATTACTATGTCGGCTTCCTTGGGGTTCTTGGTGATACTGGCTCCGAGCGCGTTCCGGATCCTGTTCGAGTCGTACTCGTTCATCTGGCAGCCGTAGGTTTCAAGGTAAAGGGTGTCGGTTTTCATGATGAACTGAAATCGTAACGCATGCCAATATAAGTATCAAGTGAGGCAAGAAAGAGACTTTTGGGGAAGAATCGTCGGTTGGGCCGAATTGAATGGAGTGTTTTGATTATTTTTACACACTCATTAAAATACAACTGGGATGCCCCGATTCGTGGGTGTCAAAGGATGATCTTTTCTGTCTCGGTTCCCTTGGCGGGATCCAGAACTCTGGTTCACGGAGAAAACGGAAATGACGGACAACAAGCGGGGATCTGACTCTTCTGGCCGCGCAAGCGAAAAAGGGATATTCGCCTGGATGGCCGACATAACCCCAGAGCAGTGGAAGATCTTCGGGGTGACCTTTTCGGGATGGACGTTTGCTGCCATGAACATCCTGCTTTTCACCTTCGTGGCGGTAAGCATCGCGGATGTTTTCAATCTATCTCCCAAAGCCGTCGGGGGCCTTTTTTCAGTAACGCTTTTTTCTACCGCTTTCGGCGGGATTCTTTTCGGTATAGTTTCGGATTATGCCGGAAGGATAAAGGCCATTACCTTGACTATACTCTTCTACTCTTTTTTCGCCGGCCTAAGCGCATTTTCTCCCAACATTATATTTCTTATCGTGTGCAGCGTGTTTTTGGGTCTCGGCATGGGAGGCCAGTGGGCTTCGGGAAAAGTGCTTGTTGCGGAAACGTGGCCGAAGGAGCACAGGGGAAAGGCTATCGGCATGGTGCAGAGCGGATGGGGAGTCGGTTACCTATTGATCACGCTTCTTGCCGCCTTGATACTCCCACGTTTCGAAGTTGAACTGGGATGGAGAATACTTTTTCTTGTTGGGGCACTCCCGCTGCTTCTGATTTTCTATATAAGGCGCAATCTGGCTGAACCGGAAATATGGCGGAAGACCTCCCGGATGAGAAAAGAGAAAAAACTCGATGACGGAGGTCAGGAGTTTACCCTGAACCAGATATTCAAGGGAGAGCTTCTGCGTTACACCGTAATGTCCACCTTTCTTACGAGTTTTTGCATGATCGCTTACTGGGGCCTGATGTTCTGGGTTCCTCAGTTTCTTGCAAGACCCATAGAAGAGGGAGGAGTCGGACTCGGGATGAAGGGATTTATATGGTTAGTACCGCTTAACATCGGGGCTTTCTTCGGATGTAACACTTTCGGCTGGGTAAGCGACAGGTTTGGAAGACGGCCGGTTTTTGCCTCCTTCCTGGTGATCCTGGCCATACTCATTTATTTCTTCGGAAACTCAACGACCTTTACCCAGGTTCTCATACTCGGTCCGCTGGTAGGGTTTTTCGGAGCCGGTTTCTATTCGGGATTCGGGGCAATCTTCTCCGAACTGTTCCCGACCAGAGCGAGAGCCACCGCCCAGGGTTTCTGCTATAACGTGGGAAGGGGTGTGGCGGCCTTCGCGCCGCTTCTTGTGGGCTACGTGGCGGAAATTAAAGGTTACGGGCCCGGCGCTTGTTACCGTTTCGGTTTTTGCCCTTGCCGGTGCGTTTGTCGTTTTCACCCTTCCTGAAACGAAAGGCAAGGAACTTGATATATAGAGGACGGAAGAAATCAAATGGCAAAACCATTTTTTCAGTTACATCAATATTAGGAAAACGGTACTTACATATGAAAGGGTTATCGGCATATTTAACTTGTCTATAATTATAAAGAAATTTATAGTTAGTTTTAATCTATTTGACACTTTCTTGTAGATTTATTAAGTTGGTTTCTTCAGAAACTCTAACGTTAATAGGCAGTTGTGTTTTAGACATGAATAATAAGAGTCGATGGATATTCTTTGCGGTGGCGGTATCTATTCTGGCAGCGGTGTCTTTCACTCCCCTGGTAATCCCTTATGGAGTGACGGAGCCATATTTTCTAGGACTTCCCAGGACTCTCTGGGCTGGGTTGGGAATATCACTCTCCATATATGTGCTGCTTGTTTTGGCAATGCTGACATCTGGTAACCAAAGATAGTCTACTTATATAAGAGGAAGAAATAGACATGAACAGGGGAATGGCATTTGTTGTAGTTGCACTAGTATATCTTGCAGTGCTGATAACCCTTGCTGTCATAGGAAACAGGAAAAACAAAGGGGATGAGCACCAATTCCTTCTTGCGGGTGGCAATCTTGGAACTATAATTGGCTTCTTAACCTTTTTTGCTACTCTCTACAGTACATTCATATTGATAGGGATGCCCAATTTCTTCCGTGTACACGGCGTGGGAACGTGGATATTCCTTGGCGTTACCGATATGGTTTTAGCTGTTTTCACGCTTTGGCTCTCACTCAAATTAAGGGAAAGGATCTCTTCAACGGATTTTCGTAGCATGTCGAACCTGCTACGTGAAACTTTTCGTTCCTACGGAGTTTTCGTGTATGTTCTGGGCCTTGTCATATTCCTCGTTCCCTACATAGCAATTCAACTAAAAGGAGCGTCGGGCATTCTAGTCAACGTTGTTCCCTATGAAGTTCCCCAGTGGGGTTGGGCTGTAGCCATACTGTGTCTTATGTATCTGTACTCTTCCATAGGAGGACTCAGGGGTATTATGTACTGTGATTCACTTCAGGGAATTGTGCTGTTTACCGTTATATGGATAATGGCATTTGTTGTTTTGGAAAACTTTGGAGGTATTGGAAAGTTAGTCCAGGCCGTAGCGGAGGAGAAACCTGCACTGTTATCTACCCCCGGTCCCAAGGGGCTGTTATCGGTTCAGTGGCTTATTGCGGGATTTATATCAATTGTGCTGCTACCTGTGTCGCAACCTCAGTTGACTTCGAGGCTCAGCATTCTGAAGGGTTTGAACGAAAGACGCAAAATTCCGGTTTTGCATGCGTCTTTCACCTTTCTGCTTCTGATAGCAGGGCTTATAATTGGTTTATACGGTGCAGTTGCAATACCGGCTAAAACGGGTCCAGAGTTCATTGGTAAACTGATACTTGAACAGAATCCTGTTATAGGTGCCGTTGCCTTGATAGGCATTCTGGCGGCAGCTATGTCCACATCTGACTCTCAGTTTTTTGCTCTTGGCTCTGAAATTAACAATGCTCTTGGCAGGTTTAGCAGGAAGCTTAAAATATCTCCTATTGTTTTTGTGAAAATAGTTATACTGGTATTTTGCATAGCCTCTTTCGTTGTTGCTATGAAGAGTTCTCAGGGACTTATATCTCTTGCTGTGTCGGGATTCATGGGGACTGCTCTCATGGCACCTATGGTTCTTACCTCAATTCTATGCAAAGGAAGAAGCTTCAATGCCGTAATTCCAGTTGCTATAGGTATCAGTCTAGTTGTGTTTTTAATGTCGCTTTTTGGACTCGTACCGAAAATGATAATGGGTTTACGCACGGATTTGATACTACTTGCCGTCAATACGCTGATTACGGTTTCAGTGGTTTTAATCGAACTGAAAAAAACAAATAAAACATTCCAGTAGCTGTCTTGAAATTATTAAAAGGCTGTCCCGCCTAAATTCCTTTCAATGCATATCTCCAACAATTTTCACGCTGGCTTAGTACTGTTTTTATAGCTTTATAATCTGAAAAGTATTTTCAATCATTTAAAATATATTTAGATGATTGAATTGAAAAGATTGCTGTTTAAGGACATTCCGAAAGAAAACCGGCGGATACCTGATGAAAAATGCATCCGGCAGGTCTATTTATATAGGAAAAGCCAAGAATTTGAGAAGCAGGGTCAGCTCTTATTTTAATGTCAGTGGTAACAACAGGCCTCAAATAAATTGCTTAATTAAGGAATTAGAAGACCAGTGGTAAGGATCTTGACATATAGCGGCTTCTGATTTTTTGTATCTTATGCGCGAAAAAATTCTTGAGCTTTCCGGATCCTTCCCCACAACGACGGGCGTTTACATAATGAAGGGCTCGGGCGGCACCCCGATCTACATAGGCAAGGCTAAGAATCTCCGCGCCCGCGTAATGTCCTATTTCCAGGGGGGAAGGGACAGAGGACAGATTCCCTATCTGGTAAGGGAGGTCGACTCGATCGACTACGTGGTGACGGAGGGAGAAAGCGAAGCCCTTTTCATCGAGAATTCCCTTATAAAGCGCCACAAGCCTAAGTACAACATACGGCTTAAGGACGACAAGACCTTCTCTTCCCTTCGTCTCTCCGTGGGAGATAAGTTTCCCAGGCTTTCGCGCACGAGGAGGGTGCGGGATGACGGGGCGCTTTATTTCGGTCCGTTCGCCTCGGGGAAGTTCCTCAAAAGCACCGTAAACCTTGTCCACAGACTTTTTCCTCTGAGGGACTGCACCAGGGGCAAGTTCGAGAGGCACAGGGCCCGTCCCTGTCTTAACTATTTCATGAAGCTTTGCTCGGGGCCGTGCGCGGGCAGGATCTCGGAGGAGGGCTACGGAGAACTCGTGCGCCAGGCATCGTCGTTTCTTCGCGGGGAGAGAAAAAAACTCGTGAGAATGATCAGGGAGATGATGGAGAAAGCCTCGGAGGAGGGAAGGTATGAAAACGCGGCCTACTACCGCGATCAGCTTTCGAGCCTGAGGGAGAACGCCGAGATCGAAAAAGTTACTTCCTCGAGGTTCGAAGACATGGATATAGTGGGTTTTTACCGGGACTCGCAGCAGTATGAGTTTACGGTTCTGCTCTCAAGGGGAGGTTCCGTGGTCGACAAGCTCGATTTTTCCGTAAAGAGTCCCCGCGGCGATGAGGCCGAGTGCCTGAGGGAGTTTCTCGGCAGGTTCTATTTCTCAGACCACTATGTTCCCAAGAGAATTCTTCTGCCTTTTTCCATAAGGGACCGCGATGGGTACTCAGAGTGGCTTACCGAGAAAAGAGGAAAGAAGGTTTACCTGGAGACCCCGCACAGGGGGCCTAAAAGCGAGCTTGTAAAATTCGCGATGAAAAACGCCCGAGAGAGTTCTTCGAGAAAAGCCGAGGAAAAAGCCAAGCAGGGCACGCTTCTTCGAAGCATAAGAAAATCGGCCGGGATAAAACGGATTCCCTACGCGATAGAGTGTTTCGACATATCGAATATCCAGGGGAACCAGACGGTCGCTTCGCTTGTCAGGTTTAGAAACGCGAGGCCGGAGAGGGACAGGTACAGAAGGTACAGGATCACGTCCACCTCGGGCCAGGATGACTTCCGGTCGATGTACGAGGTTGTCTACAGAAGGGCTCTTCGGGCGGCGGAGGACAACTGGGGTCTTCCGGATCTGATACTTATAGACGGGGGAAAGGGACAGCTAAACGCCGCTTATGCGGCGCTTCGGGACACCGGGGTGGAAAAAGAGGTAGATCTTGCCTCTATAGCGAAAACCGAAGGGCGAGCGGGGATCGACAGGATTTACGTGCACGGAAATGGGGAGCCCTGCGATTTCTCGTCTAACAAGAAGGGCGTTTACTTCTTGATGAGGGTAAGGGATGAGGCTCACCGCTTTGCGATTACCTATCATAGGGAATTAAGGAAAGACAAAGCCCTGACTTCGCAGATGGACGGTGTTCCGGGGATAGGAAAAAAAAGAAAATTGCTGCTCCTTAACCACTTCGGAAGCGTGGAGAAGATAAAAGGGGCCACCGCCGAGGAACTAACCTCCGTCAAGGGCATGACGAAACAGGCCGCGCGGAACGTAAAGGAGTTTTTGCGCTAACAGGTCGACTGAATTTACTTTTCTCTTATCAAAGGAAAGTGACGCCGTTTTAAAATATCGGTTCCATTTACTAGACATATTGAGTAAAACAACTCATTGCTATGAATAAAAGGACATTCATAAGTCCGTTTATGACTCGCGGATTTGCCGGTCAAACCTCATATCCGGCTAATCCTGAAGACAGAATTCAAGTATGGCTTTTCCTGCGTGAAGTTTGTTCTCGGCCTGCGTGAAAGCAACGCAGCGAGGGCTGTCCATGACTTCCCCGGTTATCTCTTCTCCTCTATGAGCCGGAAGACAGTGCATTACCAAGGGTTTCTTGCGGCAGTAGGAGAGAAGTTTCGTATTTATCTGAAAAGGCCTGAAAGCATCGGTTCTCTTTCTTTCCTCCCCCATGCTTACCCAGACGTCAGTGTAGATTACGTCGGCGTCTCTAACCGCGGAGGCGGGGTTGTAGGTAACTTCAATTTTGGAGTTTCCAAGTTCCATGGCCTCCCCCATTATAGTGGCGTCGGGCTCATGTCCCGGCGGAACCGAAATCGACAGGTCAAAGCCCATTATCGCAGATGCGGCAACGAAGGAATTGGCGATATTGTTTCCGTCGCCGAGAAAAGCGAGCTTGAATTTCTCGGGGTTTATTCCCTGCTCCGAAATTGAGAAAAGATCGGAGATTATCTGCGTTGGATGTTCAAGATCGGTAAGAGCGTTTATCACGGGAACGGCCGAGTTGTGCACGAATTCTTGAAGCTTGTTTTGCCCGTAGGTTCTTATTATTACCCCGTCGAGGTAAGATGAGACGACTTTCGCTGTGTCGGCTATCGTTTCCCCCCTTCCAAGCTGGGTATCCGCCGGGTTCATGTAAACCGTCTGGGCGCCTAGGTCAAAAAGGCCTGCTTCGAAGGAAAGCCTGGTTCTCGTCGACTGTTTTTCAAACAGAAGACCTACCGACATGCCCTCCAGGCTTTTTGGGTTTTCGCCCTGTTTCTTGAGTTCCTTAAGTTCGCCCGCGCGGCGGATTATCTCCTTGATGTCGTTTTTTTTAAGGTCTGAGATAGCGAGAAGACTCCTACCCACTTGAAATTACCTCCTCGATGGATTTTGTTATTACCGTGACGGCAAAGTCAATCTCCTCCTCGCTCGTGTTGAGAGGAGGAAGAATCCGAAACACCCGCTCAACAGTAAGTATAACCAGAAGTCCGTTTTTGACCGAAACCGAAAAACAGTCACGCGCAAAATCCTTATCCGAAAATTCAACCCCGATTATAAGTCCCTTTCCCCTTACCTCATTTACGTGCTCAGGATATTTTTTCAGGACATCTTCAAGTTTGGCGAGAAAATAGTCTCCAAGCCTGCCTGCTTCTGCGGCCAGGTTTTCTTCAAGTATCGTCTGAACCGCGGCACAGGCAGCTCCCGCGGCCAGCGGATTTCCGCCGAAAGTGCTTCCGTGGGTCCCCGGGGTAAAGTGCTTTGCTACTTTCTCTGTGGCCAGAACCGCTCCGCATGGCACTCCGCCGCCAAGGGCCTTTGCGAGGGCAACTATGTCCGGCTTTATATCTTCGTGCTCATAGGCAAACAGTTTTCCCGTCCTTCCCATCCCGACCTGGATTTCGTCGAGAATGAGCAGCATATCATTTTCCCCGCAGATATCCCTTACCCGCCTCAGGTATCCCGTGGGCGGAACGATGACCCCGTTTTCTCCCTGTATCGGTTCAAGAATCACCGCGCAGGGGTTTGTCTCGGCGGCCAGGCGGGCGATTGCGTCGGGATCGCCGTAAGGGGCGAAGTGGAATCCTTCAAGAAAAGGAGAAAATCCCTCCCTGTATTTTTCTGACCCGGTGGCGCTTAGCGCCCCGAGAGTTCTTCCGTGAAAGGCTCCTTCGGTTGAAATGATCGCATGTCTTCCGCCGTTTTGCGCCCCCCATTTTCTGGCGAGCTTTATTGAGCCTTCAACAGCCTCGGTTCCGCTGTTGCAGAAAAACACCCTGTCGGCAAAGGAGTTTGAGACAAGTAGCTCGGAGAGGGCGCACTGGTTTTCTATGTTAAAGAGGTTCGATGTGTGAACCAAGGTAGAGGCCTGGGATATTATGGCCTCGGTGATTCTGGGGTGGCAGTGCCCGAGGTTGTTAACGGCTATCCCCGTTGTGTAGTCAAGGTATTTTTTGCCCTCGGTATCCCAGAGCCAAGAACCGCTTCCCCTCTGCATAGTCAAGGGAAGACGGCCGTAGGTCTCCATCAGATATTTTTCCCGCGGATCTTCCATTTCCCCCGGCCTCAAAGGGTTATCTCCGTTCCTATTCCCAAATCGGTAAGAAGCTCGAGTATGAGAGCTCTTTTTATCGTCCCGTTTATTATGTGTACCTTGTTGACCCCTTCTTCCAGGGCCTCAAGCGCGCACATTACCTTAGGGATCATTCCGCTGTTTATCGTTCCGTTCCTGATAAATTTCCCAGCCTGTCTTTTCGTTACAGAAGATATGAGCTTCCCTTTTTTATCAAGGATACCGTCCACGTTCGTTAACAGGATTAGCTTTGCCGCGTGAAGCGCTCCCGCTATTTTCCCCGCCACGTGGTCCGCGTTTATGTTGTAAGTCGTTCCGTCCTCCCCCCATCCTATGGGAGCTATGATCGGAATGACGTCCCTGCCCTCAAGAACCCTGATTATCTCAGGGTTTATTTCGAGAACCTCCCCAACGTAGCCGAGGTCTGCGTCCTGGGGGATGTCTATGCGGTGTGTGGCGGCGAATTTGTGCAGGTCGAATTTTTTAGCCTTTATGAGCTTTCCTTCCTTGCCCGAAAGTCCAACCGTTTCCATCTGGTGGCGGTTTATCGACGTTACGATCTGCTGGTTTATCTTTCCGACAAGTACCATCTCGACTACTTCCATTACCTGCCTGTTGGTAACGCGAAGCCCGGCGATGAAGTCGGATTTTATTCCCAGTATGTCAAGATGCTCCTGGATCTGAGGGCCGCCTCCGTGCACAACTACCGGTTTTATTCCGACGTATTTCATCAGTATAAGGTCGCGCACGAAATTCGTGAGATCTTCCCTGGCGACGCTCCCGCCGTATTTGACCACGACGGTTCTGCCGTGAAAGGCCTCTATGTACGGAAGAGCTTCAACCAGTATCTCCGCCCTTTCTGCCGAATTTTTCATGAGAAACTCCTTTCTGCGAAAAAAAACATTATATAGCAACCAAGGTTCTTATTACAACATCTGGGGATAATCATATACGACAATTCAGAATTGAGGGCGAAACGGGAATACGCATACACAGTTGCGTCGGTGCACGGGCCGCTTTTTAGAATTTTTGTCGCGTGCTTTCAGAAGGCTAAATCCGCTCACTAATTTTCTTTCCCGGCAGAATCTACGTGCGAAAACACCGCCCGGTTCCGTCAGCTTTTATGCCGGTAGGTTAACTGCACGCCGAAGGTTCTGCCCTTGGCAAGCGGCGAGAACGTGCCGCCAAGAGGTGCCACCAAGGGCGATGAACCCAGCATGCTGGGCAATTGACTGTCACCCCCGTGCTTGACTTCGTTAAGCAGGTTCTTGCCGTAAAGCCCGATGGAAAACCACCCGTTTGCAGGGATGATGTCAACTCCCGCGTCAAGGATGTTCTGCTCCAGGATGTACCCCCTGTTGTCGTCGGTGAAGTATGACTTGTCTCGGTAAGCGTAGTTTATGCGGGAGGTCATCCTGCCCCAGCTGGCCGCTCCCGTGTCGTGAGTAAGTCCCACGCTGTAAGTCCACTTCGCGGCGCGGGGAAGCTCAAGAGCTTCATCGTTTTCGTCAATGCTGCGATCGAGGTTAAGATCATATTTCACTTTCGTGTACTCAGGGTTGACGTATCCCACGGAACCGACCAGAAGCAGGTTCTCTGCAATAGCAAACAATCCGTCAAGCTCAAAGCCGTAGATCTCAACGTCGGCGGTGTTGTCGATCAATTGAACCGGGCCGAGTCTTTCATCCCGGAAGTTAACCTCCCTCTGCATGTCATCAATCATGTTGTAGAAAACCGCCCCGTATAGACGGCCGCGGTCTTTTGTGACCTTGAATCCGGCCTCAAAGCTGTCGATTGTCTCCTCATCATACGGTCCTGGGGGATGGTCGGGCGAGAGGTTGCGGAGGTTATAGCCTCCTGAGCGAAATCCCCTGGTCCAGTGTCCGTAAACGTTTGCCTCGCCGCTTATGTAGTAGGCGGCGCCGAGTTTCGGCGACCAGCTGTGCCAGGTTTCTTTGCCTGTAAAGTCAAACTCGCAGGCGGGGCCTTCAACGACGTTGCAGGATGGTGCTAGTGACGCAGGGGGAGGGGTAGTAGCGATCAAGACTATTTCGGCCTCTCTTTTCTCGCGCGTGTATCGCGTGCCCGCGGTAAGCGTCAACTTGCTTGTGAGGTCATAATCCAAAGACAGAAACAGACCCAGAGTTTCAATGTCGTAGTTTCCGCCTCCAGACTGGGCTACGTCCGTTCCCGGCGGCAGGGGCAGACCCGACGCCGCAATAACATCGGTAAGCAGAGAACGGCGCTCGTGATAGTTAATTTCGTTTGTAAAATAGTAGACTCCCGTGGTCGCGTGGAGTTTTTCGAAGAACCTGCCGGCGTAGCGCAGTTCGTTACTCCACTGACTGTAATTACTCCATCCCTTTGCGTGGAGGAGATTAAGTGGCGAAGAGTCGAGGTCAAGTGCCGAGAACGTTTCGGAATCGCGCCAGCCGAAGATGTTGGTTATCGTGCCGCCTCCGAAATCCACGTCCCAGTCCATCTGGGCGGTGAAAAAGTGAGTGTCGTTTTCTCTTTTCCCTTCTTCATCGACACTGAAGTCATGGCTGTCACGGTCAAAGTCTGCCAGCGCGTTTGTGGAACCGAACCCGTTTGTGTGGCTCTGCGCCGCGGGGCCGTCGCCGTTAACACTCTCGTACTGATATCGGAGCACCAAGCTAAGGTCATCCGTGGGATCCCAGACGAGCACCGGCCGTACCATCCGGACATCCAGGTCGCCGAAAGCTTCGCCGGTGTTAAGGTTCTTGAACCATCCGTTATCCTGGTTGGTGTATGCGGTTATCCTGGCGCTGACGGTTTCGCCGAGAGGTCCCCCCACGGTACCCATGTAGTAGCTGTTAAGGCTCTCCCCGCCCCTTCAAACGAGGTGCGAAAAGACATTTCAAGTTTATCGCCGGGTTTTTTGGTATTCACCAGTATGGCGCCCCCGGTAACGTTTCGGCCAAACAGGGTTCCCTGGGGACCTCTAAGCACCTCAATGCTTTCGATATCAAATGTGTCAAAAAGAGCACCGTTTGTAGCCCCGAAGTACACGCCGTCTACGAACACTCCCACGGTCGGGTCAACAGATGGTATGGAACTGTTTATCCCGAGGCCGCGGATCGAAAAGTTGGCGATTCCTCCCACAGTACCGATATCATCAAGCGCGACGTTGGGCATCGACACGGAAAGACTTTCGAGGTCTCTTACCTTAAGAGCGTCTATCTGTTCCGAACTGAAATGCGTTACCGAGAGCGGAACGTTCTGAATCGGCTCCTCGCGCTTTCGCGCCGTGACCGTGATTTTTTCAAGAAGCACGCTGCTTACGCCGAATGCATCCTGGGCCTGAGCGGCGCCACCGCCGATAAGCGTCAGAAGCGCACCTACGGCAAAGGTGCCAAAAAGCGCCTTTAACCGAGATTTAAGTTTCCCGTGAATCATGTTTATACCCCCTCCTTCTTGTGTACTTGCCATAGTATGGATCACAGTTTCAAGATTCCCACCCGATGTCTTTTTAAGCTGCATTCCCCTAAAACCTTCATCATAGCATGAATCGGAATCTGAGTGCGGGATTTTTTAGGACGGACTAGGTGGAAAGAAACGCCTGGATATTTAAAGGAGTCCCAGCACCTTTTTGTCCCGCTTCCCCGTTTCCTTTACCCTGACTTTGAACTGAACCTCGGTTCGCGCGCCGTCCCCGTAAAAGCTTCCTGAAACAGGGGCGACAAGCTCGTTTGTGGCCCCGCTTGCAACCGCGACGTGGAGGTCCGAGACCGCAAGACCGGAGGAAGGATCATATCCTCTCCATCCTCCGCCCGGGATGTAAACTTCGGCCCAGGAGTGAAGCTCGTCTCCTCTTTTTTTCCTTTTACTGAGTGCGTAGCCGCTTACGTGCCTGCACGCGAGACCCGCCGACCTGCAGACGCTTGCGAAAAGCTCCACGAGATCCCTGCAGGACCCTCTTTTTTCCCTGAGGGTCCTCTCGGGGGACCAGGGGGGTCCCTGTTCCCTAACCACGTGGGGAAAGTTCTTGTGTATGTACCCGCAGAGTGTGAGAATAAAATCCGTGGTCCTCCCCCGGGTCTGCGAAAGAATCGTTTCGCGAAGTTCTGAGACCGCCAGGGTGGTTTTTTTGCTCACGGTCGTGTAAGGGCGAAGAGAGGCCTTCTGCTCCCGTGGATATTGCATCGGCAGATCGAGGAACCTTGCGTCTGAGACTACGAAATCAAGGGGGTTTTCCCTGAGCGTTTCAACGACACAACTGGTATCGATTACCAGGCGCTCGAATTCCCCCGCAAACCATAGTGTCACAGTGGTGTTCCCGTCAAGGTCTGAGTTTACGCTTCTTCCCGCTTCGGGGGGATCGGTTTTAAGGGAGAAAAGACGGGTTTTCTGCGAGGCGTCATCTCTTGGACAAAGCCTCACGATGTGCGGGGCCAGAACGACTTTTTTTCCGTAGGAGTAGGTCGTGTTGTGGTCTATGCTAATCAGCACTTTGCGGGTTTCCGTTAAGAACCTTTTTTACCCATTCGGCGGGCAGTTCCTCGGCCGATTTTCTGAGTCTCTCCTGCCACCACTCGGATATGGAGGCAAGTTCATTTTCGCTGAACCCGTACTGCTCAATGTGAAACGAATTGGTTCTGTAGAGGATAATATCTATGGGGAAATCGACGTCTACGGCGTTTATGCGGCTTGAATCAAACGCCAGGTACGCGATGCGAAGCGCGGTGTCGAGGCTCGTGTCGTAGGTAAGGGTCCTTTTTATGATCGGTTTTCCGTATTTCGACTCGCCTATTATAACGTAGGGGGAAGTGGTCCCCACGTTGATCCAGTTGCCCTGCGGGTAGACCAGGAAAAGCTGGGGTTCCGGGTCTTTTTCGAACTGCCCTCCTATTATGGAGTACATGTTGAAGGGGAACCCGGATTCGGAAAGAGCTTCTCCGTCTTCCTCTTTTACCCTCCGAAGCTCCCTTGAGAACAGGTTCACGGCCTTGTATAGACGGTCAAGGGGTTCATCTGAGTGCTCTAGGGCCTCATCAAGGTAGGTGATCGTCTTGTCCCTCGCGGAGCGAAGCCCCGAGGTCATAAGGAAAAAAGAGTTTTCCCCGGACCTGTGAGTAGTGACCTTCTTTGCCCGGATGGCTTCGTTTCCTGTTATTATGAGGTTATCGGCAAGTCCGATTATCCCTTCTTTTAGTCTCATTCCCACGCAGAAAGTCATTTCGTTTTTCCCTCTTAGATATCGTCAAAGCCCCGCAGGCTGCCGTCTTTTACCGAATAGCTGAAGTAATCGTCGTATATGCAGTTTCCGACGTCTTTTATGTGGGACTGGAAGCTCTTTAGGTACTGATGCATGCTGCGCTCTATTATCTCCTCCACGCTTATGAACCGAAGGTCCGAGAGAAGCCTTCCCGTTTGCTTTTCGGTTTCGTTGTTGTAGGAGCCCGCCGGGCTGTTCGATATGCAGTGAAGGGACTCGTCAGCCCGAGCGACGCAGTAGATTATCGAGCGGGGAAACTGGTTGTCGAGGATTAGAAAATTAAGCACGTTTTCTATGGATATCTGCTGGTGCTTTGCCTTGTAGGTCTCAAGGGCGTTTGAGGATTTAAGAAGCGCTATCCACTGGATGTTGTCTATCGACGTTCCTATGAGTTCCGCCTTCGGAAGCAGGGTGTAGTACTTGACGTCAAGTATTCTCGACGTGTTATCAGCCCGCTCCATCTGTTTTCCGAGTTCCGAGAAATGCCATGCTTCCCCGTGCGATATGCTGATGTAGCCCGACCCGTGAAAGAGAAGGCTCTGCACTTTTGCCACTTCGCAGAACTTGCCGGGGTTGTCGAGCAGTTTCTCTTTGGCTTCGTCGCTGTTTAGCCTGTGGTAAAAACGGTTTATGAGAAGCCACATCTCAGAGGAGATTATCTCCCTTACAGAGCTTGCGCTCTCCCGTGCGTGGTTAACGCAGGAGATTATGGAGTTCGGGTTGTTTTCGTCAAGGACCATGAAGTTTATGACGTTCTCGCGGGTCGCGCTGTCGTAGAGGTTCTTGAAAAGCTCCATGTCCCCCGTGACCCTTACTATGGGATCCCACTCCTGCTCCACCGAGTCGTGGGTGTCGATCGCAAGGCCGAGGTTAACGCTTATGAGCCTCGCGGTGTTTCCCGCGCGCTCGGCGTAGCGGCTCATCCAGTATATCGATTCTGCGACGCGGCTTAGGATTCTTTATCTCCCCGTTCCCTGTTGTTCTTTCCGGGAGCAAGAACCCACGTGTCCTTGCTCCCCCCGCCCTGGGACGAATTAACTATCATCGAACCTTTTCTGAGGGCTACCCTGGTGAGGCCTCCAGGCAGAACGAATATGTCTTCTCCGTAGAGAATGAAGGGTCTTAGATCGACGTGGCGTCCCTCGAAATGGTCGTCGGCTATCACGGGAGCCCGTGAAAGCGACATTGTTTTCTGGGCTATGTAGTTTCTTGGGTCGGCCTTTATGTTTCTTTTCGCCTGGGCAAGTTCTTCCTTCGTTGCCTTGGGCCCGAACACTATTCCGTATCCTCCCGATTCATTTGCGGGCTTTACGACCAGCTTCCCGATATTGTCAAGCACGTATTTTCTGGCCTCATCCTCTTCGCAGATGTACGTCGGCACGTTCGGGATCACGGGGTCTTCCCCGAGGTAGTACTTTATTATCTTCTCAACGTAGGCGTATATTATCTTGTCGTCGGCTACTCCTCCTCCGGGGGCGTTCGCTATGGCGACGTTCCCCGCCTTGTAGGCGCTGAAAAGCCCCGGAACTCCAAGCACCGAATCCGGGCGGAACACCTGGGGATCGAGGAAATTGTCGTCTATGCGTCTGTATATGACGTCCACTTTTTCAAGTCCCTTGGTGGTTTTCAGGTGAACGAAATTATCGACTACAACGAGATCCCTTCCCTCGACAAGCTCTATTCCCATCTCCTTTGCGAGAAACGAGTGCTCGAAGTAGGCCGAGTTGTAGATGCCCGGGGTGAGCAGCACTACCTTGGGGTTTACGGTTCTGTCGGAGAGCAGGTACTGGAGCGTGTCCAGGAGGTGGAGCCCGTAATCGCTTATGGGCATTATCTCAACGGCGTCAAACACCTTTGGGAAGGTGCGTTTTAGAAGCTCCCGGTTTTCAAGCACGTAGGAGACGCCCGAAGGGGAGCGGAGATTGTCTTCGAGGATATAGAAGTTTCCGTCCGAGTGTCTTATGAGGTCCGTTCCCGTGATGTGACACCAGATCTTTTTCGGTGGAGAAAACCCCACGCAGTCGAGGCGAAATTCCCTGCTCGAGAGGATGAGTTCCTTCGGGATCACCTTGTCCCTCAGGATCTTTCGGTCGTTGTATATGTCGTCTATGAAGAGGTTAAGAGCGTGGATTCTCTGCTTTAGGCCCCTTTCTAGCAGTTCCCAGTCCTCGGCCGACACTATTCTCGGGATTATGTCGAACGGGAAGATGTTTTCCTCTGAGGCTTTCTTTTTCTCAGAGTAGAGGTTGAAGGTGACCCCCATCTCGAACAGGTTCATCTCGGCCGCTTTCTGCCTTTCGATAAGCTCTCCGTCGGAGAGGCTTTCTATCTTGTCGG
This sequence comes from Thermodesulfobacteriota bacterium, assembly GCA_047518015.1. GTDB lineage: Bacteria > Desulfobacterota_D > UBA1144 > Nemesobacterales > Nemesobacteraceae > Nemesobacter. The sequence continues at coordinate 25,688 of JAKZRS010000014.1, forward strand.
TGAGAAAGCGTGTCCACTCGTACGGGGTGGTGTTATCCTTGAAGACCTCGTCGTAAAAGCCTTCGGTATCGTAGTTTTTGAAATCCATTTGGGCTCCAAGGACTTTTTCCTGAGGAATCTAACCAAAAGCGAAGGTTATGACAAAGGCTTCCTAGAGTATGTACCTGCTGAGGTCCCTGTCCTTGACGATATCGGCTATTTTTTCCTCGACGTAGTTTTCGTCTATAACAATTTTTTTCTCCTTCATGTCGGGAGCGTTAAAGGAGATCTCGTCAAGCAGCTTCTCAAGAACGGTGTGAAGCCTCCTCGCCCCTATGTTCTCGGTGGAACTGTTAACCTCAGCCGCGGTCTCAGCTATTTTCTCTACCGCTTCGGTGCTGAACACAAGGTTTATGTCCTCGGTTCTCATAAGCGCAGTGTACTGTTTTATAAGTGCGTTTTTTGGCTCGGTCAGGATGCGTATGAAGTCGTCTTTTGTGAGCGCCTCAAGCTCAACCCTTATGGGGAAACGTCCCTGGAGCTCGGGTATGAGATCAGACGGTTTTGAGACGTGAAACGCCCCGGCTCCTATAAAAAGTATGTGATCGGTTTTAACCATCCCGTGCTTCGTGGTGACGTTGCTTCCCTCGATTATCGGGAGAAGATCCCTCTGCACCCCCTCCCTTGAAATATCTGGGCCGGAGACGCCGTTTTTCCCGGCGACCTTGTCTATCTCGTCTATGAAGATTATCCCCGAGTTCTCCGTTCTCTCTAAAGCGAGTTGGATAACCTTGTCCATGTCTATCAGCCTGCGGGCTTCCTCTTCTATGAGGATATCCAGGGCTTCTGGCACCTTTACCTTTCTTACCTTGGATTTTTTGGGCATGAGGCTTCCGATCATCTCCGAGATGCCGGGATCCATCTCCTCCACTCCCGCTTGGCTGAACACCTGTATCGGAAGGGATCTTGCCGTTATCTCTATCTCGACCTCCCTTTTGTCAAGCTTTCCGTCCCAAAGAAGCTTTCTCATCTTCTTTTTGGTCTCGCTCATTTTCTTCCTTGCCTCGTCCATGTCCGTTTCCGCCTCGTCATCCTGGCGCGTCGGAACGAGCAGGTCAATCAGTTTGTCTTCCGCAAGATCCCTTGCTCTTGTGGTAACGGAGATGGTCTCCTCTTCTGTGACCATGTTGACGGCTATCTCCGTTAAGTCCCGTATCATCGACTCAACGTCCCGTCCCACGTAGCCGACCTCGGTGAACTTCGATGCCTCGACCTTTACGAAGGGCGCCTGGGCGAGCTTTGCCAGCCTGCGGGCTATCTCGGTTTTACCCACCCCGGTTGGTCCCATCATCAGGATATTTTTGGGTGAGATCTCATCTCGGAGGTCAGGGGAGACTTTCTGTCTTCTCCACCTGTTTCTAAGGGCCACGCCGACGGCTCTTTTGGCCATGTTCTGTCCGACTATGTACTTGTCGAGTTCTGAGACTATTTCCCGCGGAGTTAGGTAGGACTCTCTCATTTATGCTATTTCCTCTATGGATATGTGGTTGTTTGTGTAAATGCAGATGCCGGCTGCGATCTCAAGCGAGCGTTCGACTGTTTCTCGCGCGGAGAGGGGGGAGTGTTTCGCAAGCGCAAGTGCGGCCGCCTGGGCGAAGGGGCCTCCCGAGCCTATGGCGATCACGTTATCGTCAGGCTCTATTATGTCTCCGCCTCCGGAGATTATTAGCATCGTCTCAGCGTTTGCGACGATAAGCAGGGCTTCGAGTCTTCTAAGGATCCTGTCGGTTCTCCATTCCTTTGCAAGCTCGACCGCCGCGCGCTGCAGGTTCCCCCGAAATTCCTCAAGCTTTCCCTCGAACTTGTCAAAAAGCGTCATGGCGTCTGCCGTGGAGCCCGCGAATCCGGCGCAGATCTTCCCGCCGAACATCTTCCTTATCTTGTTCGCCTTATGCTTTACCGCGGTTGACCCCATGGTCACCTGGCCGTCGCCCCCAAGCGCCACCCGGCCGTCTTTTTTAACGCAGAGTATTGTGGTTCCGTGAAACTTGCTCATGGTTTTTCCTTCTCCTCCCGGCGCCTAGGCGTTCGGGTGGGTCTTGTCGTACACTTCCATTATCCGCTCGACCGAGAGATGTGTGTATCTCTGGGTCGTCGAGAGGCTCGCGTGTCCGAGCATCTCCTGGATCGCCCGAAGGTCCGCGCCGCCCGCGAGCAGATGGGTCGCAAACGAGTGCCGGAGCACGTGGGGGCTCACGTTCTTCGATATCCCGGAGACAAGGCCGTATTTTTTTATTATCCGCGCCAGGCTTCTCGTGGTTATCCCGCCTCCTCTTGAGTTCAGGAATATATGGTCGGATACGGGTTTAAGTCTCCCCCTTATGTCAAGATACTCTCCTAGGGCCGAAAGCGCTTTTGATCCCACGGGAACGATCCTTTCCTTGTTTCCCTTTCCGCGCACCCTTATTATCGCCTCCCCGATGCTCAGGTCGGCGAGGGTGGCTCCCGCGAGTTCGCTTACCCGGAGGCCGCTTGAGTAAAGAAGCTCTAGAATCGCTCTGTCCCGCACACAAAGCGGGCTGTTCCCCGGATCCTTTACGTCAACGAGATTGAACACCTCATCCACGCTCAAAAACACCGGAAGGTGTTTTTCCTTTTTAGGAGTCCGAACCAGTTTCGCCGGATTCTGCGAAACCAGGTCTTTTCTTACCAGGAACGAGAAAAAAGACCTTATCGCCGATACCTTTCTCTCGACCGAGGCCGGGGAGTTTTTTCCGTAGAGGGTGGAGACGTATGTGTTTATGGTGGCGATATCCGCGTCCTCGATTTTTTTTGCCTCTTTTAAGAGAAAATCACGGAAATTCTCAAGATCCCCCCTGTAGGCCCTTACCGTGTGTTCCGAGTAGTTTCTTTCGTCCGAGAGGTGTCTTATGAAGCTTTCGAGCAGTTCGTTCATCTACTCTTCAAATATATACTCTGATTTGCTTTGGACAAGTGGTAGAAGAGGTAAGACTATGAAGGGTAAATAGAAATCTGTGAACTATACGACTTAAAAGTACTTTCTATAAAAATAACGTACCTATGTAAAACAAACCGTAATTAATTCTCGTTAAGTGTTGTTCGTATCCCAGAAAATCTTCTGCATACGTAGAGCTCTTTACATACACACGTACTGCCTTCTCAACGCAATCAAAGAGCAATGCTCCGGCAGAATTTTGCTTAATTGTATTATAGGAACTGTAATAATTTAAGTGTTCGGAAGAAGTTTCTCCAATGACGATAATTTTTGGGTTCAGAATATTCAACCAAGATTTTGGAACCTTTCCGCTACCTCTTCCATGGTGGGGAGCAAAAAAGATATCAATTTTATTAAGATATATAGAATTTCCTATATTTTCCATAAAATCAGTTTCTAGATCACCCATCCAAAGTGCTCTAACTCCAGATTCTAGAGAGTACTGGATAATTGGGGAAATGTTATTTGGGCTGCCTCCGTCTGCTGCTTTTTGGAGAGCATCTTTGTAGTACTGGTTGTTTGTTACCGGCCAGAGCACATTAATCCCAGCTTGTCCCCTCTCATTGCTAGAGAGGTTCATCCAATACCGACTGCAGCCCTTTTTCAAATAAAAAGCTTTGCTAGAATCTCGCAAGGAACAGTACTGCTTGAAATCGGTAGTTTCGTATTCTTTAGTGGCTTCGTTCTTCACGCAATAAAAATTCAATATAGGCATCTCTTGATTAAGATATTTAAGTCCTCTGATATGATCATCGTCAGGATGTGTAGAGATAAACCGTTTAATGATTTTGTATTGGGATTGGCTTTTCAACTCTTGCAAAATTTCTTTCTTGTCGTCTTCATTCATACAGCAATCTATTATCGAGAAGTTGTCTGAATTGTGCTTTATATAGAACATGTCACCGTTTCCTACAGACAGAGATTTTATAATGCTCATGATTTATTCTTCTCCTCTGGATGTTCTGGTTTTCTGGATGCCCAGAATTTCTTTGCATAGAGATTCGATTTTTTTTATGAAATTATCTATGTTCATTCCTGCGATAAAGGCGACCACATAAATTCCATAATGAGACTGAGAAGATGTTGAACTTGCATCAAACAGCAGAAATCCTGCCTTAATAAACAGCAAGCTGATTAAACCGCAAAGAGTGCCGACAAAAGGGCGAATTATATGCCATACAATCCACCTATTATCCCATTCTTTTTTGACGCAATATTGGAGATACAGATATTATTGATATCTGGATTCATTGGCTCTTATGTTGTTTGTCATCGTTTTTTCTCTCTTCCCACTCTTGGGCAACGTGTTCAGGTCTCGTGTCCTGAATACGGTTACTTCTAATAGCTTTTTCTATGTTCTCAATAGGTCTTTCATCTGCGATTAAATATAGCAAATCCCTCGCTCGAGTCATTCCGACATAAAGACGGTCTACCAGAAGTCTTCTGGCTTCTTTTTCCTCTTCATTCATTTCTTCCTCTTTAAATGGCTCATCTTCAAAAAGTCTGGCGGGTTCCGACCCTGTTTTTTCATCGAAAAAGGCAGTTTTACCGACTCCGGAAATAAACACAGTTCGAAATTCAAGCCCTTTTCCCCGGTCAAAGGTTCCAACACGAACTCCCTCCAGTTTTTCACCTATAGAATTTTCCCGTAATTTGTACAAATTAACGCTGGGTATTTTTGCGTCATGGAGTTCATGAAGTATGCCATCTACTGCCCTGTTCCTATGTGTGAGGACAGCGATATCTTCATATTGAAATCCGCCGAATTTGACTAGCCGATCGATTTCTTCACGGATGAATTTTTCCTCCGAACCGAGAACTTGGATGAATTTCGGTTTTGGACCAGAAGGCAGCATGGGTTCCGGTCGCTTGGCGGCGCCGTCGTCTCCGTCATCTTTTACGAGCAACGTGTCGCCCCTAACGACATAGGCTGCGTAAAGGATTTCCGGCCTATTCCTGTAATTTTTTGTAAGCGTATTTGACCGGTTACCTCCAACGACATCAATTGGTACCCATTTGGGGAGAAAACCACCGGCGTAAAACCGCTGGGCTGTGTCATCGTACATGGTAATAGCGTCCACTCCGACTTCATCAGTTTCGGACCCGCACACCAGATATCTAATCAGTTTCATAGAAACCAATGACAGGTCTTGGGCCTCGTCTATGATAGCTGCTTTATACCGCGGTTGTCTTGAAGTCTTACCCTCGTGCAACAACTCCAGCGCTTCGATCCGCTTCAGGGACCAAGTTGTAAGGCCTCGGGAAGCCAGTTTGGAATCCCAGACTTCTTTGAGGTTCCAGACCAACTCGCGATCAGATTTTCGTAACGACTTGAGACGACCTAACCTCTCAAAGCGGTCTGTGTCTAGGTATTTTTCTCTGGCGGTATTTCGCCCTCGAATTACACACTCGATTTCCTCTCGCAGATACTCTTTCCGAAGTCCGCGTTTTTCAGCCTCGTAACGAAATTGGTTGAATGCCTCATTAAATGTTATGTCTTTATCGTCTGTGTTGATTTCTCCAGAGACAATTATTCTTACAAGCCGATCAACATTTCTGAATTCCACGTTTCGTGGCGGAGAGGGAAGCCTGTTGAACAGGGAGTTCATGTGGTTAGCCAGTGAGCGGCTGAAAGTGGTGAAAAGTATTTTTCCTTTGACCTGTCTTTCCGCGAGCGCTTTGGCACGGTGCAGTGCAAGCACTGATTTTCCCGTTCCAGCTGCACCGCGTACACGTGAGGCACCGTTAAACTGCCTAGTAGCCAAATTTTTCATGTTCTCTGGGAGGAACAACTGCCAAGAGTCAAATTTGCCGCTGAGGGCATCATTCAGGGTGTTTTCTATTCTGCGAGCGGGTGAGGCCCCTTTCTCTGTAATTGAGACTTGGTTGCGTTTGTCATTAAAATCAGACTTGCCGTCTCTTTCCTTGTTCCAGCTGTACATTTCGTCATGTTGCCCCATATTTGCAAAGAGAAATCGAGCTTTTTTGGTTGAGTCGACTGCTAATATCACGCGTAGGTCTTGTGACCCGCGAATAGAGCAATGGTTTGCGTTGTCCCCTCCGGTGAGAAACTCGAAATTCAGGCCGGGAGTTTGATGGTTCTCGAGAAAGGCAGTTATTGCCTTTACGCAACGTTCCTTGTCCTGTTTTTCAAATCTGCTGTTGTATAGCTGTTTTATGAACTCCGGTCCGAACTGGATTTCAGCCTCGGAGCTTTTGAGGGCACGATCAAGTTTTTCCAGGATTTCTTTCATAATGGTCCTGCTTTATTATTAATCTGGATTTTCTGGTGTTGGTGAAAGTAAAGACGTATTTGCCTCGCCTTTCTGACTCTTTCTTGTCCTGTTTCCTTGGAGTCTTGCCTTTCCGGCATTGTTCCAGAACGTGCCCTGATTTATGTTGGGTGTCTCCATGTTTGCTACAATCTCTGGTAATAGTCCCGAATTTTGGCGGACATGAGGCTTCTGCGTTTCTGCAGGAATATGTCGTAATCTTCAAAATCCATATTGTGTATTCCTTCGGGTATACAGTGTTCCGTAAAGTTGGCGTTTAACTGATCGGCGTTGGTTATGTTGCCGTAACGAGCTTTATCTCTTTCACACTGTTCCCGTAAAACTTGAAAATAATCTCCAGGTGCCCTGTCCGCTATTAAAATGTTGATTTCGCTTTGAATCACTACATAGTTGGCAATCTGATTGTAACGATTACGCGAAACTCCTTTTTTCTTGAGATAGTTGCGTGGAAAAATATGGTGAATGTGTGACGAACCTTGAAGAAGATTGCTTACGGAGTGCTGACTTGAGAGAAAACCTCTATCGTTTCCATTTACTTGGCTTGCCAGAAACACATTGAAATAGGGGCTGCTGGCCACAGAGGTATCCATTTGTTGCGGTAGACCGACGTCCCAGAAAGCGTCTGAGAGTTCAGCTTTCTCTAAAGTGTCAAGATATGAACTTGCGCCCTGTTCGTTAATATTGCGAACATCAACGCCGAAAGCTGTTTCGGGTGAACTTGTGTATCTGGATGTTAGGACCGACATTACAAACCATCTTCTCACAAGAATTTCGATCTGAGCGGGATCCACATGCTGCGCACGTAGTGTTAAATACAGTAAATAGGCGAAATTGACTGTGTTCTGCGACCTGATCATTGAAGCGCTTACAAATCCTGCCGAGCGAAGAATCATGATGAAACGTTTGAAATTAGTCTCGTTCATATACAGCAGAATTGCTTTTTTAAGCCTGCTGAAGGAACTCTCCGCTATGGTTTCCTCAAATGTGCGTGTTTCAAAATTACGACCGGAGAGCAGGGCGACTAGATCCTCAAGCCGCCCACGTCTGAACTCTTGGGTAAAAGCCACCCGAAGCATATCTGTATAAGAAGGGTCGTAGAGATCCTCTTTCTCGTTCTTCAGCCACTGCATCGCGCGGAAGTAGTCTGTGTTGACAAACTCTGTGTCTTTGACCAAGTCGTTATAGGCTTCAGGTGCGATAGCTAGATGACAGAAATAGTCAATGCATTTTCGAAGTTTGTGACCGTCGTACTTTTCGCTTGCAGCCATTTTAGACATGGCGAAATCCGCGGCATTCAGCGAAACACCCTTGGAATTTATACGGACGAAAATTTCCGCAACGGTTTCAACGTCAAGGTCGGAATTAAGGTCAATCAGGCCAATGGGGTTGGTCCTGATGCTCTGAAGACGGTTTATGCGCTCGAAAATATCGTTTTCGTCAGCACTTGGGTTTCCTTTGCAGTATTCTCGTACAAGTACAAAAGTTTTTGTTTCGGGAGCAAACACGGTAGCGATGTCGGCAATCCTTCCCCGGTCTTTTCGTATTGCCGGGTTGGTTACCTCAAACTTTTCATCTCTTGGATGAAAGGCTATAGAGATCCGAGTCCTTTTATAGTCTTTGTTGATAACTTGCCGTCCGAGCAATGCCGCAAGAAGCGCCGTTACTCTCTGCTGCCCGTCGATCAGGATTTTTTTGCCAGCTGATTCGGAACCGTCCTTGAGGCGAATGTTCGGGTTCTGCCAAGCAATTAAATACCCAACTGGATAACCATTATAGAGCGAGTCAATAAAGTCACGCACTTTTGCGGCACTCCAAACAAAAGGGCGTTGTATGTCAGGAATGGCAATTTCACCTGCTCTTATCCAAGCCAAGAGAATGTCGACAGGTTGCTGATTTACCGAATAACGTTGAATGGACACAAGTTCCTCCTAAGGGGTTACATCCTTTAGATTATGGAAGTAGCCTAAATAGAAATAAATCTAGCTAAATAATTTTCTTTTGCGAGAAAACCACAAAAATTCTAGGGCTGACTGTGCTGTCTGCAAAGGAACGCGAGCGGAAGTAAAACATCAAACCGAAAAACCGTTTTTCTTATAGGGTAGATATCATCAAAAAATCTCGTCGCGATCAAAATAGTGAACTAGATTTCTCCGGGAGAGGGGGTTGTTTTTCTTCCAGATAACGGTGAGAACCTTCACTTAAACTTACTTGCGAACAAGGATGGTGCGCTCCTATCCCCCTTGGAAAAAAGAATAAAGTTTCCGAGCGGCTCTCCGACGGGCTTAGTAAGGTTGCCGATCTTAAATCAAAGGTAGCGGCCGTAAAGCCTGACTTTCTGCCGTCACTCAGACTGTTTGACGCATTCGATGAAACCGAAAGGTTGTTCGCAAACCTTAAGAAAAAATCGGTTATAGGTTTTTTCGGCAACTCAGGCGCGGGCAAATCGACTCTTGTTAACACCGTTATCGGCGAGGATGTCCTGCCGACTGGGGATAGTTCCACAACGCGTCTGGTCACTCTGGTCGGGCACTCAGAATACAGGCCGCCTTCGCTTTCCGCCAAGGTCGCGCTTTTCAAAAAGGGATTCAGTCCCCACATGATTCACAATCCAGATCACGTGGCAGGGTACCTGCTCGAGCAGGGCGGCGCGGAACTGCTCTCCGCCACGGGTGACGCGTATTTCGCCGTGGTCTTCTGCACAGCCGACGTCTGCCGCCACGTGTGGCTTATGGATACCCCAGGAGATCTCTACGGCCCCGACGGCGCCGGCAGGGAAAAAGCACTTGGAAGCGTGGAGCTTGCAGACGGCTTTGTTTTACTCTCTCCCCACTCGGGCTTTCTGCGGCAAAACGATCTCGGGCTTCTTGCGAACATTATTCGCCGGTGTCCGCCGGTTAAGGCGTACCAGGTGACAAACCACATGCTTTTCGTGCAGTCCAAATGCGGCGATATAGAGTTCGGGGAGATTCGCACGGTTTTTGAGGATGCGATTGAAAGAACCAAGAGGCGGCTTTACGATACGGCCTTTGAGTTTCTGGAGGAGGGCGGTTTTATAAATGCGCTTCCGGGCGAAGAGGAGCTTGCAGCTAGGGTCCAGCCGTTTTGGCGCGAGAACGAGCGTCTTGCAAGTCGAACGCTCAGAAGGATTAACGACATGGCCGCGTATCTAGTCCTAAATAACGAGCGAACCGTCGAGGATGACTATAGAGCGGGCGCTTAACCGCATAAACAGGGCCTTTCATAACGCAATTGACATATCCGAAGCCCTTCAGTACACGATGAAGAAGGCACAGCAGAGATCCAAGGAAGCTAAGGAGCGTATCGACCAGTTCCAGAGCAGCGGAGTTGGGAGGGTAGTAAACCGCTTTGCGGAGATTACGAAATCCTGTGAGGCGAAAAAGTCTTCTGACCTTGAGTCGATGAGCAATTATTTCGAGGCGATAGTTTCCGAGAAATTCCTCGCGGCCCTGATCGAGGAGAGCTTCGATGATGAAAAAGTGGCGCGGGAGGAAATCGGCAGTTACGTCGGACAGCTGCTCGGGTTAAGGCTTGAGGGCGTTTTGAAGAAAAGCGGCAAATCGATATCGGCCGAGGTCGAAGAGCTGCTTTCTGAGTGGCAGAGAATTCAGCCGTCGATGCGGAATCTCCACGCCTTGCCCGGCACCGAAGACCCCGATCACGGGATGTCCGCTTTTGACCCCCGGGGGAAATTCATGGAGGGTCTGAGGGGCCCAGAGACCCTGGGAGCGATGTCGCTTTACGTGCGATCTTTCATAACCGCCAATATGGGGCGGACCGTGCTTACCGGAAGCGCCGACGGATATCTGCTTTCTCTTGGCCTCGCGAACCACGCCACAAAGGCCGCTTCCTTTGTTGCGGCTCTCGGCAGGCCCGTGACCATTGGTCTTTTATCGACCGCGGCGATCGGCTGTCCTGATCAGAGCGCCGGCGGCGGTTCCTGGCAGAAGAACCTTGCGGCTGAGGTTTCGCGGCGGGTACGCGAGAAAAACGTCTGGGCAGAGTGTGAGAGGACGATTAATGATTTCTGGCAGAACACCGAGGGAGCCATAGCCGCGGGTTTAACGGGAGTGCATCGCGGAAGCGATGAGTATATGGAATCGGTCATGGCGGATATCTCAAGGGAGTACACAGAATCTGAGATTGACGCATACAGGTGGGCGGTAAGAAAGGCTTCTGATTCCTTCAGTCCGGCCGCGCCGGCCAAAATGGGGCGGGCGGTTCTTTTAACCAGCATTATTCTGGCCGCCTGCACCGTGGCTTTTGTTGTTTTGCATTTTCACCACCACCAGCCACACGCGGGCTTTTTGCCGTGATTTCGCACGGTTCCGTGCCGCACCCCAAAATCGCATGTTCACGGCATTACGCGCTCCCTTGTTCATAAAAGCCCGAGAGTTAATTCCAACACCACTTACTGTCTCTGTTTATGGGCGGATCTTTTTCACCTTCGTGACGCTGAGAACAAAGAGACTGAATTTGTTCCAGAATGTCCGGTTGCCAGTACAGGATCTGGGATTTAGGGGCGGTTCCGCCGATTTTCAGAGACATTGAGGAACTTGGGGAGCCGAGAAGGGACTATTTTCTTTGCGGGGCCTTTTGTGTGCGGGAGGGGAGGAAGTTCCTTTGGACGAGGGATTTCTGTCCACTGCTTTCCCGTTTTCCGGCAATCGACGATAATATCTTAGCATGGACCCTGTGTATCGAATGGATTAAAATAAAAATAACAGGTTATGCGTCAGTCCGGGTACAACGTTTCACGCCGGACTGACGGGGTTATCCCGCTTGTTGAGGAGGTTCTTAGAGACTGGTTTTCGCCGTATTTCTTTTATAATTCCCATGAAACTCCATGCCGGTGCAATATGCTTCATCACTGTTTCCGTGCTGCTGGTCCTAGGCAGCTGCGGAGGTAGCGAGTCAGCCTTAATACGGCCCGATTCAATACTGCAACCCGAAGCGGTCGTTGTGCTACCACCGCCACCACCGCCACCAC
>JAKZRS010000015.1:0-10596 GCA_047518015.1 Thermodesulfobacteriota bacterium
ACTCCGTAGAGGTCGCCGCGTCCAAATCAGGATTGAGCCGTGCAAGCGGCTACAACATTGTCAAGGAAGTTAAATCGGGCGGGAAAAAACCCAGGGCAAGAACCCGCCCCGATCCCCTGGAAGGCATTTTCGATTCTCAGGCCGCTCCCATACTCAAAGCGGTTCCCAATATCCGCACGGTGGCTCTGTGGAGGGAGATAACGCGGCTGAACCCGCAACTGGACTCCTCGGTAAAACGCACCTTCCAGAGGAGAGTGCGCCAATGGCGGGCGGAGCACGGAGTGGACAAGGAGGTAATATTCCGCCAGGGCAAGGAAGCGGGCCGGATGGGAATCTCAGACTTCACCAAGGCCGCTTCGCTTGGCGTTACGATTGACCGGGAGGCTTTGGAGCACAGGCTTTATCACTTCAGGCTTCCCTGGTCGGGTTTTACTTATGTCTGCGTGGTGACGGGAGGGGAGAGCTGGTCGGCGTTCTCCGAAGGTTTGCAGAACGCCCTGGGGCAGCTGGGCGGGGTTCCGAGGGAGTGTCGTACCGACAGTCTTTCGGCGGCTTTCCGCAATCTTCACAAAAGCGAGATTGAAGACGTGACCCGAAGTTACAGGGGTTTATGCTCTCACTACGGGATGAGGGCTACGCGCAACAATAAGGGGGTTGCGCACGAGAACGGGGCCATAGAGAGTGCCCACGGGCATCTCAAAAGCGAGATCAAAGACGCTTTGGAGCTTCGGGGTTCCCGCGACTTCGGCGACATGGATTCTTACCGGGACTTTATCGCGGAGGCGGTCGGGAAGATAAACGTCCGTCACAGCGCGCGGATAGACACCGAGCGTCTTGTTCTGAGGCCGCTTCCCAAACGTCGCGTCGCTGATTACAGCCGCTCAAGCGTGCGGGTGACGTCTTTGAGCGGTTTTACTCTCAAAGGGGTTTTTATACAGTTCCCTCACGCCTTATCGGTCACCTTGTGGAGGCGCGCAGCTACGATGACAGGGTTGAGAGGGTGTACACGGGGGGCCGCTGTCTGCTGGTGCTGCCGCGGCGGCGCAGGGGGAAGGATGAAAAAAGCGCTTACGTTATCAACTACCACCACGTCATTCATTCACTGCGCCGCAAGCCCATGGCGCTTGCAGGTCTTGTTTACCGAGGGGAGGTGTTTCCCCGCCAGGAGTATCGGCGCTGCTTTGAGGCGGCGCTTGAGGTTCTCCCGCAGCGGGAGGCGTGGCGGTTGACGGTAAGGCTTCTGGGATTGGCTCACGATTACAGCTGCGAAGCCCAGCTGGCCGAAGCCATAGGGGTTTCGCTTGATTCGGGGAAGCTTCCGGATATCAAGAGGCTGCGGGAGCGCTTTGCCCCGAAACTTCAGCCCCTGCCGCATCCCGAGGTGCGCAAGGGCAGTCTTGGGAGTTATGGAACTTTACTGAACACACAGGAGGAATCATGAGCACAACACAAGACAAGAACATAATAGAGATCGACACGGACAACATTACCTTCATGTTCTCCCGGCTTCGGCTGCCATCAATGAAAAACGGGTGGGAGCGGCTGGCGAGCCGGGCTGACGCCGAGGGATGGCCTGCGGCGCGGCTGCTGAGCGTTCTGGCGGAGCTTGAACTGGCCGACCGTCAGCAGCGCAGAATAGAGCGTCATCTCGGCGAAGCCCGTCTTCTTCCGGCAAAGAGCCTTGAGAGTTTTGACTTCGGCGCCGTGCCGACAATATCCAGATCCAGGGTAATGGCCCTGGCCTCAAGCGATTCGTGGCTTGAGCAGGGCCACAACGTAATAATCTTCGGTCCTCCGGGGGCGGGCAAAAGCCATCTGGCTTCGGCCATAGGACTTGCCCTGGTCGAACGGGGAAAACGGGTGCTGTTCACAAGAACCACCGACCTTGTGCAGCGCCTGCAGACGGCACACAGGGAACTTAAGCTTGAGAACATGCTGGATCCGACTCAACCGCTACGACCTGTTGATTCTCGACGATCTGTCCTACGCCCGCAAGGACCAGGCGGAAACCAGCGTGCTGTTTGAACTGATATCGGTACGCTACGAGTGCCGCTCAACCCTGATAACGGCCAATACGCCGTTTGTGGAATGGAAAAAGGTGTTTCCCGATGAAAATACCGCGGTAGCCGCGGTTGACCGTCTTATACACCATTGCGTCATACTCGAGATGAACGTGGAGAGCTACAGGCGACGCCAGGCCATGGGGGAAAAAGAGAAAAAACGCGGAAGACCGGCCAAGTTCGCCACCATGAGCGACACAAGCTCCTGACCTCCTCCCTCCGGCATCTGTTACAGCCCCGGGTTCCCGGGGCTGTAGCACCTCTTTGAACTTTTACGGAAACCTCTCAAATCAAAACCTAGGAAACCTCATCGTTTTGCAATCTCAAAATGTCTTGGTATTGTTTCTCTCGTTGCGATGTTGACCGTCTAAAGTAATTGTCGCAATCGTCTAATCCTAATTGTCGTTCAATAGCAATTTATCCGCACACATCTTTTTTGAGCAAACCTACATACTTGTCGGCAAGCCTTGTAGGTTCGGGAATTCTAAGACCTCGGGAACACTCAAGGGCAATCATAACTGAGGTATCGAGATCGGCCCTGTTCCCAATAGACACGAAAACCGGCTTCACACCCTCTCTGGTTCTTAAAGCAGCACCAACAACTTCGCCGTCCTTTCCCCTTATTAACGTTCTTTCACCCTTCTTGAGCCCCGGTTCACTGAAAGTTCCATAAAGGCATTGTTTCGCAACGCCTATTGCCGGAACATCAAGCAGAACTCCGACATGACAGGCAAGTCCAAAGCCTCTTGGGTGAGCAAGTCCGTGTCCGTCTATCATAATCATGTCACAACGCTCGCGAAGCTCGCCAAAGGTCCTTATGACGCAAGGAGCCTCTCTGAAACCCAGGAGCCCCGGAACATAGGGAAACGCTTCGTCCGATACAGTCCATACCCTTTCGATCTCTTCCAGGTCAGGGTAGGAAAAGAGGATTATTCCGCAGACAAGCTTTTTTTCCTTGACGCAGATAGCAATATCCGCGCCGGCAATCGTACGAATCCTCTCTCTACCAGAGGTCTTTATAACCCTTAGAGAAAACTCGTCCTGAATACGAAAGGCTTCTCTCACAGGAGGAGGCTTTGCGGAATAAAGTATTTCAAGGTCTTTTATCAATTCGCCTTTGTGGTGCATGGAAACAGAATACCTGCACTAAAGCTGACAGTGGGCACAAGCACGACCTATAGGTATTTGCTTGCCTGACTTCTCGCAATGACTGCAACCGTACTTGCCGTAGAACCACAGCACTGGATCAAGCGCCGCACTTGTTCCTGCGATCCGGGGTGGTCCCCCTATATCGATTTTGGCAACCGCATTGTGGCAGGCACTTTGGATCATCGGTTTTGCTTCTCTAAGCTTACGCCCTCGCGTGTCCGCGATTCCTAGATTCTCCGTTGCGCGACGAACCTGAACATCTACCGCTACGGGAACCTTTTCTATGCGCTCTATTTCAGCTCCACCCGGGTCTGCCATGATTCGAACCCACATCGGTCCGATCTTCGGACCGCGAAGAAGCGGGAAATTGGATTGGCCTATCTCATCTCTAGTTCTTAGCACTTTGAGTAATTCCTCCGCATCTCCAAGACCATGGTCTATTACACGACGGATCGGACTATCCTCCAAGGCCAAACTGGTAGAGATAACGTACCAAGCTTTTGAGTCCTGTTCGTGGCGCTGGCTTACCCCGTTTTTAGACAAGAATGACTTGAGCTTGTCTCGGGGAATTTTTATTACCTTAGCAGGGTCGAAAAGCTCTGGACGCGATCTAAACAGCTTCGCCGCGTCCCGCCACAAACTATTTGCGTCTCGTGCGCGATCCATTGCCGAAACGAAAGTCAGAAACAGGCGCACAGTACGGTCGGACACACCGGAATCACGCATTTTCTCAACAAATTTCACCTCCGGCATTTGCGACCATGGATCGTAAGATTCTATCCCCCTCTCGGACAGATCAAGTTCACCGTCGTAGAAGTCGCTGGCAACCATCTCGACTATTTGTGCTACATTAGACATTTTTGGAATTTGAAGAACAATTCTCTGTTGTTTGTACCACTTTAAGTTGGAATCCAGAGAGGCTTTACGGGTTCCAATCCGTCTTCTTCACATGAAGCAATATACTCGTCAATTGAACCACGGAATTCTTTCTGAATTTCCTCAGTATCAATCGCTTCAAAAGAGGCAATTGAATAACTGCCGCTGTTAATAACTCTTCCGTGAATACGCCCTACGGAATCGTCAAATTCAATCATTGCAACATACCCCTTGTATTCAATCATGGTTTCACTCCCGCGGCTTTGAGGAAAGCGGTTACATCTGGTTAAAATAGAATATACGAAAACATGTTCGGTAAAAACTTCAGAAAGCAAAAAATCCAGACTCCCGAAGTCGAGATAAACACCATCTGGGGAGGAGAGGGAAAACCCATTCTTCTTCTCCACGGCTACCCGCAGACGCATGTCATGTGGCATGCGGTAGCACGTACGCTCGCCTCGAACTTTCTGGTCGTGTGTCCCGATCTTCGGGGTTACGGAGACAGCTCTAAACCTGCCGGGAAAAAAGATCATTCAAACTATTCAAAAAGAGCCATGGCTGCGGATATGGTCTCGGTAATGGAAGCTTTAGGTTTTCGTGAATTCTACGCCACGGGACACGACAGGGGAGGCAGGGTACTTCACCGCATGTGTCTTGATCACCCTGAAAAAGTCCTTAAGGCTTGCGTCATGGATATAGCCCCTACCCACCACATGTTCAAGACCGCAGACAAGCATTTCTCCACGGGTTACTACCACTGGTTTTTTCTTATCCAGCCCGACGGACTTCCAGAGAAAATGATAGGGGCGGACCCGGAGTACTATCTTCTGGAGAAACTCAGACGCTGGAGTGCCCCCGGAGCTAAATTTCATCCCGAAGCCGTAAAAGAGTACGTCCGCTGCTTCAGCGACCCGCGCGCAATCCACGCGAGCTGTGAAGACTACAGGGCCGCGGCCTCAATAGATATTGTTCACGACGAAGAGGATATGAACGCTAAAATAACGTGTCCACTTCTTGCTCTTTGGGGAAAAAGAGGGTTCATTCACAGAACCTACGATGTGCTTGAGGTATGGAGAAAAAAAGCGCGGAGCGTTTCTGGAAAACCACTTGACTGCGGCCATTTTCTCCCGGAGGAAAAACCGCTGGAAACTTCAGCCAAACTGTTATCGTTTTTCGGGTAACGGAATTTCTTAAGACCTGTTGGGCAAACTTGCTTTGCAAGCGAGAATCTGCGCCGTGCTGTTGTCCGCCAACACTATTTTGTATAGATTATCCCCATGTCAAAAATGCTTTTTGTAATGGATCCGATTGAATCCATAGATATAAACAAGGATACAACCTTCGTCATAATGCTTGAATGCCAGGCGAGAGGACACGAAATCCGCTACTGCGAACTTGAAGATCTTTTCGTCAAAGACTCGAGGGCATGGGCGGATTCAACAGCTCTCCGACTCGAGAGAAAAAGCGATTATTACACCAAGGGTTCCACGGAAACTTCTCCGCTTGATGACTTTGACGTTGTATGGATGAGAAAAGATCCCCCTTTCAACATGGATTACATCTACTCAACCTACATACTAAGCAGGGTTGACGAATCCGTAACGCATGTGATTAACCATCCGGCCGGAATAAGGGAATCGAACGAGAAAATGTACAGTCTTAATTTCGCCGACTACATGCCTCCTACTCTGGTTTCAAAAGACATCGAAAAACTCAAGGGGTTTCTCTCGCAGACCGGCAACGAAATGGTTGTAAAACCGCTTGACGGCTACGGTGGGGAGGGAATATTTTTCGTAAGGGCCGGCGACCCGAACCTAAACGTGATACTCGAGAGCGTAACGGATTTCGGGCAGACCTATGTTATGGCCCAGAAATTCATAAAAGAGGTCTCGGAAGGAGACAAAAGAGTTATACTTCTAAACGGCCAGCCCATAGGGGCCGTAATGAGGGTCGCCGCAAAGGGAGAATTCAGAAGCAACTTCCACTCAGGAGGACATCCCGAGAAAACCACGCTTACGGAAAGAGACCTCGAAATATGCGATGGCCTTCGGCGCAAGCTCATAGAGGACCGGCTCTACCTAGTTGGAATCGACATAGTCGGAGGGTACCTGACCGAAGTCAACACCACGAGCCCGACATGCGTTCAGGAAATAAATTTTTTCAGTGGAGTAAAACTTGAATCGCAGATAGTGGATTTTGCGGAAAGCATTATCTGCCACACTCCAGATATCAGTTAGAAGCAGTTTCGGGTAAACCGCACGATACAGGATTTCAAACATGAAGATATCAAAAAAAGATGTACTCAACACAGCCGAACTCGCAAGACTCGAGTTCGATGACGAGACGCTTTCAAAATTCACCCGCCAGCTAGGAGACATTCTCGTCCACATAGACGATCTTGCCGCGCTTGATACGGAAAACGTCGAACCTACCTCGCACGTGCTTGAACTCTCAATCCCTTTTCGAAAAGACGAGGTGGTTCAGACAATAACGACAGAAGAAGCCCTCCGCAACGCACCCAGTAAGGAAAATGGTTTTTTCACGGTTCCCAAAGTCATAGAGGATCACAGCTAACCCGGTGTCCATTCCAAGAACCATAAAAGAAACAGCCAAGCTGATAGAAAAAAGAGAGGCTTCTCCTGTAGAGCTTGCCGAACTTTTTCTCGAGCGTATCTCCGCCGAAGACGGAAAAATAAACTCATACATAACCGTTTGGGAAAAAGCGGCCGTTGAGGCCGCTCGAAAGGCAGAAAAACAGATATCCGAAGGAAACTACCTGGGTCCTCTCCATGGAGTCCCCATAGCGCTTAAGGATATTTTCGTAACAAAGGACTCACGGACTACCTGCGGGTCGAAAATGCTGCGGGATTTTGTCGCCCCTTATAATTCCACCGTAGCGGAGAGACTCCTAGCCAGCGGTTCAGTAATACTCGGAAAAAACAACATGGATGAATTCGCCATGGGATCTTCAAACGAAACATCTTACTTCGGACCGGTAAAAAACCCTTGGGACACTGACAGAGTTCCGGGAGGATCAAGCGGAGGCAGCGCCGCCGCGACGGCGGCAAATCTGTGTGTCGCGTCAGTCGGAACAGATACCGGAGGATCCATAAGACAGCCCGGTTCGCTTTGCGGAGTAGTGGGAATGAAGCCCACCTACGGAAGGGTAAGCCGTTTCGGCATGATCGCCTTTGCCTCTTCCCTTGACCAAGCGGGACCAATCGCAAAAACCGTGGAGGATGCGGCCATAATTCTCTCTTCCATAGCGGGCTATGACCCTCTGGACTCAACATCCGTGAACCTTCCGACTGTTGATTACGCAAATGCGCTTAGTGAGGATATAAAGAGACTCCGGGTAGGAATACCGAAGGAATATTTCGTTTCGGGGATGGATCCTGAAGTGGAAAAATCCGTGCGCGAAGCCATTACCAAGCTTGAAACCCTAGGAGCAGAAATTGTGGAGATTTCACTTCCTCACTCCCGGTACGCGGTTTCAACCTACTACATAATAGCCCCTTCGGAAGCAAGCTCCAATCTCGCCAGGTACGACGGGGTAAGATACACCTACCGCTGCGAAAATGCGGAAACCCTCAGAGATCTTTTTTTCAGAAGTCGTTCGGAAGGATTCGGAGATGAAGTGAAAAGAAGGATAATGCTTGGAACCTACGCCCTTTCCACAGGCTACTATGACGCCTACTACCTCAAAGCGCAGAAGGCAAGGACCCTAATAATAAGGGATTTTGAGGATGCGTGGGAAAAAGTTGATGTCATAGCAAGCGCTACTTCTCCTGAAACCGCTTTCGGAATCGGCGAAAAAACGGACGACCCCTTGAAAATGTACCTCTCCGATGTCCTCACCATTCCCTGCAACATAGCAGGACTTCCGGGAATATCGGTTCCCTGTGGATTCAGCTCCGAAAAGCTTCCCATAGGACTTCAGATAATGGGAAAACCATTTGACGAACAGACGGTGCTCAATGCAGCGTACGCCTACGAGCAAAGCACGAAATGGTACGAAAAAGAACTTGCTCCGCTTGGGTAATTGTAATCCGGCATACATGTTTGCGGGAAAGCATGTTATTATCAAAGATATTCCCCCACAAAAGGAGAACGAGTAATGAGTAAAGAGAAAAAGTGCTTAGTATGCGGCAAGCCATCTCCCGATTCTATATGCGAGTCATGCAAGTCAAATATTCAGGGCGAGGCCGTGGGCAAGAAGTCAAAAATGGAAAAGCAGGTAAAGGTAAGTGGCTCAATAGCCGATAAGCGTTCAAAAGAGCAGTAACACGCTATCCCTCCCAGATTTCAAGAGCCATCCTGTATACGCTGTTTTTTGATGCCCCCGAGGATTCGCAAACCTCGCGGACGGCGTCACTCAGAGCTACGCCACGCTCTTTCATTGCGCGCAGGGCCTTTTGCGCTTCTTCCGTTGAAATTTCCCTGCGCCCTCCCCTGCTGCCCTCTATAACAACCGTCACTTCTCCTTTAACGGATACTCTTTTCGAAAGAATGGAAATAACTTCCAAAACTGGTCCCCGAATCACCTCTTCGTAGAGTTTTGTCATTTCTCTAGCGACACAGATATTCCTATCGCCAAGAATCTCCAGCAGAACACTCAAGCTTCCCGAAAGTCTCCTGGCAGATTCATAAAAAACCAGGGTATAGGGATAGTGCTCTACGTTCTTTAAAAGTTCTTTCTTTTTGCCGGCGGTTCTCGGAAAAAACCCAAGAAAAAGAAAACTGTCCACGGGAAGTCCCGAAACAACAAGTGCAGAGAGAACGGCCGAAGGACCCGGTATGGGAATTACTTTTATATTGTTTTCAATCGAGAGATTTACAAGCCTCCAACCAGGGTCGGAAACAGAAGGAGTTCCGGCATCGGAAACAAGTGCCACGTCTTTGCCCTCTTTGAGTTTTTCAAGCAGCTTCGGTGACTTTTCAACCTCGTTATGTTCATGATAGCTTGTGGCTGCAGTCTCGATTCCGTAGCGGGCAAGGAGTTTTTTTGTGGTTCTCGTATCCTCGCACGCTATAACGTCACAATCTTTAAGAACGTTCACAGCCCGCAAAGTTATATCTTCAAGATTTCCTATCGGGGTAGAGACCACGAAGAGTTTTCCAAGCATATAGTTATTCAGCCGACACCTGGGTATTAAAACGCGTTTTGCTATATAGGTTCCTTGTCCGGCAAGAGAAAAAAACCTGTTTTCCACAAACTGCCGCGGAGGGCGAGTCCGCTGCCTACATATTTTATACAGTTTTATAAAATCTGATAGCGTCTTCTAACTCACTTGTTTTATTAATAGTTCAGTCTATTGACATCCTACAAGGTCTATTGTAATTTTTTACTATCCGGTTCGTAGTGTGGTACTGGATGATGGATAAATCGATAGTAAATCATGGCAAAACGACCCCTGACAGCTGCTTTCGTGAAAGGCGTCCGACATAGCGGAAAACCTTATGGACCTGATAAATACATAGACGAACATGGTCTAATTTTAAGGGTTATGCCGTCCGGTAGCAAGCAATGGATCTGGCGAGGCACGATACAAGGCAAGCGCCGAGACCTAGGCTTAGGCAGTTATCCGTATGTATCACTTTCCGAAGCACGGCAAAAGGCTTTCGACTATCGAAAGCTAGCAAGGGCCGGCGGCGATCCGGCAGCTCTACGCTCTAAGCGGGCCGTGCCGACTTTCAGGGAGGCTCTCGAAAGCGTTCTTGAGATTCATTCCCCTGGATGGAAGGACGGGGGCAAGAGCGAGAAGCAATGGAGGGCAAGTCTTAAAACATATGCTTTCCCGCGGGTCGGCGACAAGCGCGTGAATGAGATCGACACGGCGGACGTGATGAACGTTTTACTACCGATCTGGACAAAAAGGGCCGAGACGGCTCGAAGGGTCCGGCAAAGAATCGGAGCGGTTATGAAATGGGCAATTGCTCAAAGATACCGCCAAGACAACCCAGCGGGCGAAGCACTCGGGGCGGCACTTCCCAAAAACGCCGGCAATGTTAAGCACTTCGCGGCCGTCCATTATAGTAAAGTGGGAGCGGCGATAGAAAAGGTCAGGGAATCGGACGCGGGAGTAACAACAAAACTTCTTTTTGAATTTATCACTCTTTGCGCTTGTCGATCCGGCGAGGCTCGAAAAGCAACGTGGAGCGAGATTGATTTTGAGGCGGCAACTTGGAGAATCCCGGAAAGCCGCATGAAGGCAGGGAAGGAACATAGAGTACCTCTTTCGGCCCGCACTATAGAAATCCTGCGGGAAGCCGAGGTAGTCCGTCAGAATGACTATGTTTTCCCATCGCCGGCCGGACGCGTCTTGTCCGATGGTACGTTGACGAAGCTCGCCCGCTTACTTGAAATTCCAGGGACGGTTCACGGAATGAGATCAGCCCTGAGAGATTTCGCTCAGGAGCAAACAAACACTCCGCACGCGGTTATGGAAGCGGCACTGGCACACGTGATAAAAAACCGAGCCGAGGCAGCCTACGCAAGAAGCGACTTACT
>JAKZRS010000016.1:0-59789 GCA_047518015.1 Thermodesulfobacteriota bacterium
AACGATAACCAAAAGCGCTCCTTTCTTTTTTCCGATCCTGTTCCTGCTAATCCAGGTTTTTCCGATTAGTAATGCGAAAATAAGGGTAAGCAGAATAAGAAATGCGAATTCGGATGTGTTTCCGAACATATTCCGGTTTACATCTACGGGCCGGATAACTGCCACAAGACCCAAATACCCGAGGTTAAAGAAGTTGCTCCCTATTATGTTGCCCACGACTATGTTCTGCTCTTTTCTCCACGCGGCTGCAAGAGAAGCGCTAAGTTCTGGAAGTGAAGTTCCGAGGGCAATCACCGTTACGCCTATGAACAGTTCACTTATTCCGAGCTGCCCGGCGATATTTATCGCGCTGCTAACCAGAAGGTGTGCGCTTCCCGCCAAAAGAGTGGAACCCAAAACCGCGTAGAAAAGAAGTTTCCACCCGCCGTCACCTTGTAGAGTGGACGGAACCTCGTTTCTTTTTTCCCTTGATTTTCCGTAGTGAACGAACAAAAAGACGGCAAGTAGAGAAAACAGCAGTATTCCTTCGCCTCTTCCGATGGAGAATCCCGCGCGGCTGAGACCGTAAGCGGCAAAAGTCATAAACACCACAAAAACAAGCGGAAGCCTCTGTTCTTTCCACGCATCCTTGCTCATCACTATAGGACTTATAAGGACCGTCAAGCCGAAAATAAGCCCTATATTAGCGATATTGCTCCCGACCATGTTTCCGACCGCTATATCGCTTGAACCCTCTATGACTGCCACAAGGCAAACTACGAATTCGGGCATGGAAGTTCCGAGAGCTACCACGGTGAATCCTGCGAGAAAACCACCCATGCCAGTGAACTTTGCGATTCCCGATGCGCTTTTAACGAGAAGCTCTCCCCCTCTCCAGAGAATCACCAAACTCAGGATAAAAATCAGCAGATTTGAAATTTCCATATGTTCAGAAGCAGAATTGAGGCCGTATCCGGCAGGTTAGGAGTTTTTTCAAGAACCGGGAAAAAACAAGGTTTGCAATGAAGCACCGATTACCCTATAATACTTTGGGTTTTTTTATTGCCTTTTTTCATTTCCAAGCAACACAAACTGTTCAGGAGGTTACAGTAAATGCAATTATTATTCAAACCGCGCGAAGCTACCTATCTGGGAAGTGGAGATCTTCCTTTCGGCAAATTTGAGGACACTTTGCTGTGGGAACCAATAACTAGAAATCTTGAAAAAGGTGCCGAAAGTTTTCCGGAAAAAGCGATGTTCAAGGTCGGAGACAGGGACGGAAACGTCGTCGAAAGCTACACTTACGCGGAGACCAACGCCTGGGCAAACAGGGTGGCAAATGGTCTTTCCAAGGGATTCGGCATAAACAAAGGGGACAAAGTCGGCATGTACATGCTTAACTGTTCCGAGCACGTGGTATCGATTATAGCCATACACAAATGCGGCGGCGTGCAGGTTCCTATAAACAAGGATGAAAAAGGGGAAAGACTTGCCTACGTGATCAACTATTCGGACATGAGAGCTCTTGTTATTGACGAGGGAAGCATCTCTTTCATAGAAGAAATTGGCGACAGCATTGATCATCTCGAAGTGGTTTTCGTAACGGTTGACAATCCTCCTGAAAAAATTGGGGGCATAAAAGCCCTTTCTTTCTCAGAATTCGATAAATACGACGACACCAATACCGGGGTGGAGGTCACTACCGCGGACATGGAGAGATGCATGTTCACATCCGGTACCACCGGTATGCCCAAGGGGGTTGCCAGGGATCACGGAGGAGTGATCATGACGGTCCGTTCTTATATTCAGCAGCAGGGAATAAGGAGCGATGACGTGCTTATGAGCATACTTTCTCTCGGCCACGCAAACGCTCAGGTCATGTGTCTTTTCAGCGCCATGGCGTCCGGGGCCACTGCCGTGTTTTTCCCGAGGTTCTCCGCTTCCAATTTCTGGAGATGGGCGGCCGGATGCGGCGCGACATCCGTTAACATGCTGGGAGCGGTTGCCGAGTACCTGTGGGCGGCACCCGAGAGCGAGTGGGATCATAAACACAGCGTAAGAATAATGCTGGGTTCCCCGGCTCCGAGAAACTTAAAGGAGTTTCAGGAAAGATTCGGAGTCAGGGTAATAGATGGGTACGGCTCGACCGAGATGGGCATGGTTCTTTGGAAAGATCCCGAAGATCATCGTCCTAGCTCGTCTGGTTTTCCTATGGAGGGATATTACGTGGAACTCAGAGACCCCGAAGACACCGATACCGTTGTAAGGGCGTTTTGGGATCCTACAGACGACATTACTCCTCCTGATGATGCCAAGGGGCTTCTTTTCGTAAAGCCGCTTGTTCCGCATACGACCCTAAATGAATATTTCAAGGACGCGAGAAGAACCAGAGAGGCGTTTGATCAGGACGGTTTCTTCAACTCCGACGATATCTTCGCGAAGGGTATCGACGGGAGATACTATTTTGTCGGAAGGTTCAGCCGCATCAGGGTTTCAGGCGAAAACGTGGATCCGGTAGCCGTGGGAGACGAGGCGATGCTCTACCCTGCGATTCAGGAAGCTATAGCGGTCGGGGTAAGGCTTCCGAACGTTTCAGATGACGAGATCAAGCTCTGCGTGACGCTCCAGGCAGGCGAGGAATTCGATCCGATCGAGTTCTCCAAATGGATGGCTGAAAGGGTTATGGTGGCCATGGTGCCCAGGTTTATAGAGGTTTACGACGAGGGTTTCCCGGTAACCGCAACTCAGAAGGTCAAGGTCGCCGAAATAAAGGAAATCACGGACAATACCTGGGACAGAAGTAAATCGGGTCTTAGATTAAGCTCAAGAAAGTAATTTTCCGTTTATCCGTGACCGGGCAGTCTGACGAAAGTATTATGGCCTTGGCTATTGGGGAAGCCGAGCGGGCCGCTTCGGCGGGCGAGGTTCCGGTCGGGGCTGTTATAGTCGGTGGAGACGGGGCCGTAATCGCAGCCGCCCATAACCTGCGGGAATCCGCCTCGGATTCGACCGCCCACGCCGAGATTCTGGCTATAAGACGCGCATGCGGGGTTGTTGGGAACTGGAGACTTTCCGGTACTTCTATTTACGTCACTCTCGAGCCCTGTGCCATGTGCATGGGAGCCATAGTTAACGCGAGAATAGACAGGGTGGTGTTCGGCGCTCTTGACCCCAAGGGCGGGGCGCTTGTAAGCAATTTCGGAATCGGCGCCGGAGGGGAACTCAATCACCGGGTGGAATTTTCAGGGGGAGTCTGCGGCAAGCAGTGCGCACGCATTCTTGAGGATTTCTTCAGGACGCTTCGGGGCCCTTGAACTCAGGCTGCGGACTTACGATGATTTTTTTCGAGTCGCCTTCGCTCGGGACAGTTTCGTACTTTATGTCTTCTTGCTTGTTTAGTTCAATGTAGGCCATTTTTCTTTCGTAGGACGAGAGCTGCTCGATTGAGTGAGAGGTTCCGCTCTGCTTTACCTTCTGTATCGTCTCGGCGACTTTTTTCGGCACGTCAGAGTCCTTTTTTTTGCCCTCGTATCCGGCAACGTTTATAGCAACCCGTTTGCTCTTTCCCTCGTTGCTGTTTTTCGAAGCTATCTTTCCGACTATGTACTCAAGAGATTTTACCATCTCCCCGTTTTTTCCTATAAGGAATTTCTTGTCTTTCACGTGCCATACTTCCAGTATTATCCTGCTTTCGGTCTCCTCGGTTTTGACGCTCTGCGGAGTTGAAAACAGAAATCCCAGAATGGTTTCAAGAGTTTTTTTCGCCCGAAAGGCCTTTTCGCTTAATCCGCCCGTTTTTATCTCTACCCTGACTATGGCTTTCCTGCCGCCTATTCCCCAAATCCCCTTGGAGCTTTCCCTGATTACTTCGATTTCCACTTCTTCTTTTGAGACTCCGAGCTCCTCGCAGGCGTTCACCACAGCTTCGGAGATGGTTTTTCCTTGCTTTTCGATTACGCTGGCCATTGTTATCCTCCTTCTTCCGGAACCTGTCGATTGATGTACAGTTGCTGACCGACGGAAAGAATATTGCTCACGGTCCAGTAAAGAATCAGACCGGATGGCAGGCTCCAGAACATTACAGTAAAAATTATAGGCATAAACTGCATGAGTTTCATCTGCATTTCCATTGTTTCGCTTCCCGGAGAGGTCATGGGGGTGAGTTTCTGCGAAAGAAACCACGACACACCCATCAAAATGGGCAGTATCCGAAACGGTATTCCCATCACATCGAACAAGTGTTCGGGCTGGGAGAGGTCGTTTACCCAGAGAAACGAACTGTGTCTTAAATCTATTGAATACAAAAGCGCGAAATAAAGGGCTATGAAAACGGGAAACTGTATTAGCAGGGGCAGACATCCCCCGAGACTGCTGAGAGGGTTTATATTGTTGCTCGTGTAAACCTTCATCGTTTCAGCTTGCTGGGTCGACTTGTCGTCCTTGTATTTTTCTTTTATAGCGTCAATTTCGGGTTTTAGCCTCTTCATCTTGTTCTGAACGCCTTTCATAGATTTCATGCTTTTCACGGTCAGTGGAAGGAATACCACCCTGAGAAGGATCGTAAGCACTATTATGGAGATTCCGAAGTTGCTGAAAAAGTTGTTGACGAACTTAAGCAGCACGACGGCGATCTTGGTAAGTGATCCTACGTAACCGTAGTCAATGGATTTCTCAAGGTTGTATCCGGCTTGCTGCAGGTCCGGTTCGTTTTTCGGACCGAAATACGATTTCCATCCGACCTTGTAGCTTTTTCCCGCGGCCGTTCTCTGCTCCGGGTAGGAAAAACCTGCCCCGGCGAGACCTTTTGAGTCGAGGGGTTGCAGGTAGAGTCCTTGGTCTCCTCCTATTTCCGGCAGAAACGCGCCAAGAAAATATTTGTCGCCAAAACCGAACCAGTTTACCTCTCCGTTATACGTCTTGGTTTCCTTCAAGGGTTTTTTGGTTCGCTTGACCTCGCCTCCGACCATGGAGATAAATTCGTAAAGGGTGCTTGAACCGCTTTCATATACTGTGTTTTCCCAGCCGACGTATACCTTCTGGGTTATCTGTCTCTGTGTTCCGTTGAGGACCTCGAGATTTTCCTTTATGAAATATTTACCGGGGTAAAAGGAAAAGGTTTTTCTGACCGAAAGTCCGCCCGGTTTTTCCCAGACCAGACTGACTTCAAGCCCCTCGGGGCCCACGACCAGGTTCCTATCCCCTTTATAGGAAAACGGGATTAGCTCCGGCATTTTTTCGTTCTTGACTCTAAGGATGGTGTCAAACGATTTTTTCCCTTCATTTATAACTCCCACAGGCACGGAATCCGTCTCGACTGTCTTTTTGTATTCCGCAAGGGTCCATCCGACCACCTTTCCCCCCAGAGTGTCTATCTCGGCGGTGTAAAGGTCAGATTTTACTTTTATGATCTTGGGAACATAGGAAGATGCTACGGGTTCAAATTCCGTCGGGAGTTTCCGTACGGAGCTTGTTTCTCCGGAAAAATTCTCCCCGACAGCAGGTGCTGACTCAGGGTTATCTATTTTTGCGGGGGGCGCTTCCTTGGTGGTTTCTGCGAAAAACGCTGAGTAACCGACTATTACGAGTACTGACAATACCAGAAATACAATATAGTTTTTCTTGAGGCTGCTGTTCATATGCTATTTCTTCAGGGTTTTATCTAGGGTGTGGGGCGCTATCGTGATTTACGCGAAACACTTGTGAAACCGCTCCCGTTTTCTGTGCGTAATCCTAGCATGGAGGTAGGAAATTAAAGAGTAAGAATTCATGCAAGCAATAATACACTATAAGTTTCAATAGGAATAGACCGTTTTTTGCCCCCTCCCCAACCTGCTTACCGCTTTTTTTTCCTTACGGGGTCATATCCTCCCGCGCTTAGCGGATGGCATCGCAATATTCTTTTAAGAGTCATCCAGATTCCCGTAAAAGCTCCGTGTTCCTTGAGAGCTTCAATCGAATACGCTGAGCAGCTGGGATGGAACCTGCAGGTTGAGGGAAGCAGGGGGGAAATTGCTCTCTGGTATATTCTTACCAGAAAGACAAGGAATCTGACTGCGGGGTTTCTTTTCATTTAATGCGGCTTGCGAGCTTTTTTATCTCCGAGCAAAGTTCTGAAGACTTTTTATCCGATACGTCATTTTTTACTACGAACACCACGTCGTTTGAGGAAAACGCAGGTTTGTTTTTCCTGAAGACTTCCCTCAACACCCTTTTCATCCTGTTTCTCCTGACGGAACTTGCCGATGCTTTTTTGCCTACGGACACTCCTAGACGGGGGAAACCCAGAGAATTGGGTTTTACGTAGAGTATAAAGTTTTGCGAATGGGTTTTTGTGCCTTCCGCAAGTATGTCGCGAAAGTCGCTGGATGCTTTTATCTTGAATTTTGGAGGGAATGAGTTATCGGACTCAAGTGCTACTTCTTCCATCTCCCAACCGTGAGAACGTGCCTTCCCCTGGCCGTTCTTCTCCTGAGTACGCTCCTTCCTCCCTTCGTGCTTAGCCTCGCGCGGAACCCATGAGTTCTCAGCCTCTTTTTTACGTGCGGTTGATAAGTCCTTTTCATAGTGGGGGGTCAGAATAACACGTAAGGATTTGAAGGTCAAGAAGATCGGATGGTTCGGAATCCGGTGCCAGGGTGCAAATTGACAACAAACAAGTTGTTGTCAATAATTGATAGCTATCAAATTCAAATGGTTTTTGAGATTCTTCGTTCACTATGATCCTTGAAGGCGTAAAACTTATGGTCATCGGTATGGTCATAGTATATGTTTTTCTCCTTGTCTTGATGCTGAGCGTGAAACTATCCGCGAGGCTTTTTAAAGACAGCGGTGCTCGTGCGTCTTCGGATGCCGCGGCGTCTGCTAAATCCCGTAGGGACGTAATCCCGGTCATAGCCGCAGCGGTTGCGGCCTACAGGGCAAAACATGCCGGCGACGGCTGATCTTGAAAACCCCGTGGTCTTGTCATGAAGAAAATCTTATTTCAGGATACATCGTTTCGCGACGGATTTCAGTCCGTTTTCGGCGCGAGAGTGCTTACAGAAGACTTTATCCCGGCGGTTGAAGCCGCCAGAGAAGCCGGAATAACCCACTTCGAGGCGGGCGGGGGAGCCAGGTTCCAGAGCCTGTTTCTTTACTGCGGAGAGTCTGCTTTTGACATGATGGACCGCTTCCGAGAGGCGGCGGGGCCGGATGCCAACCTCCAGACGCTTGCAAGGGGGATCAACGTGGTCGCCCTGTCCCAGCAGCCGAAGGACATGATAGATCTTCACGCCAGGATGTTCAAGAAGCACGGTATAACTCACATAAGGAACTTCGACGCCTTAAACGACGTTAGAAACCTCGAGTACTCGGGTCAGTGCATAAGAAATGCGGGTCTGCATCACCAGGCAGTGGTAACGCTCATGGAGCTTCCTCCAGACTGTGCCGGAGCCCACGACGTGGATTTCTATATAGACAGGCTAAAGAAAATACTCGATTCGGGACTTCCCTATGATTCCATATGCTTCAAGGACGCTTCGGGAACCTCAAATCCCAAAAAAGTTTACGAGACCCTGAAGGCCGCTAGAAAGCTGGTCGGAGAAAACGTCATTCTCTGGGTGCATACCCATGAGACGGCCGCTCAGGGAGTCAATCAGTACATGGCGGCCATAAACGGCGGGTGCGACGGGATCTGCGTCGCTAGAGCCCCTGTCTCGGGGGGAACTTCCCAGCCTGACCTGATAGCCATGTGGAATGCCCTTAAAGGAACCGAATATACACTGGACGTGGACGTGAACAAGATTCTCGAGGCAAATTCCGTGTTCAAGGAATGCATGTCGGGCTATTATTTCCCGCCCGAAGCCCTTCGGGTCTCCTCGGAGGTTCTTCTCTCTCCGATGCCTGGCGGAGCGCTTACCGCGAACACCATGATGATGAGGGACACGGGTACGCTGGATCTTTACCCGAAGGTGATCGAGGCGATGAGCGAATGCGTTGCCAAGGGAGGGTTCGGAACCTCTGTTACCCCTGTTTCCCAGTTTTATTTCCAGCAGGCCTACGCGAACGTCACGCAGGGACCCTGGAAGAGGATCACCGATGGTTACGGGAACATGGTGCTCGGCTACTTCGGACGCACGCCCGTCGAGCCCGACTCTGAAGTCGTGGCGATAGCGGAAGAGCAGATGGGCAAGCCGCGCTTTGAAGGCGACCCGCTCGACATACTCGAGCCCGGAATTCCGAAGGCAACCGAGATTCTTGAAAAAGAAGGCCTTCCTGTTACCGAGGAGAACATATTCATAGTCGGAGCGCTTCAGACTCAGGGCGGGAACAAGGGCCTTGAATTTCTCAAGGGAAATTTTAGCGTCAACATCCGAAGGGAAGCGCCGGAGGAAAAGCCTGCGGCTTCGGGAAGACGCGGTCTCGGCACGAGCGTCGCGTCGAAGGTATCCGGCACCGGGGAGAACTTCGTGATTACGGTTGACGGAAGAAGCTACAACGTAACCGTAAAGGAAGGGACTTCAGAGGTTGCCTCGGTGACAGAAGCTCCCGCCGCGAAAACATCCTCCGCAATGGATGAAGATTCTCCCGATGTTGTGGCCGTTACGGCGAGCGTACCCGGCAACGTGTACAGGGTGGTCGTCGGGGCGGGGGACAAGGTAAAGGAAAATGAAACGCTGATTCTGCTTGAAGCCATGAAAATGGAAACTCCAGTTGCTTCTCCGTGCGACGGCGAAGTGGTGTCCGTTGAGGTTGAACAAGGAGAGGTTGTGGAAGCAGGTCAGCTTATCCTGACCATTCTTCCCTCTTGAGCGGATGAAAAAATACATACTCATTTTCGCGGTTCTTGCGTTTTCCTTGGGAATGTTCGCCGGCACCCCCGATTGTCTCGGGGAAGCGGTGAGCGAGGGAACCGCCGCCGCGGAGCAAATTGACGGGCTCCCGCCATTCCCCGTGCTTTTGAAAAACGTGGCTACCAGTACCGGTATCTACGGGTTCATTGCGGGCAACGCATCTTCCTGGGTGCACGGGTTCGGGATGCTTTTAATGATCATGGTAGGGTTTCTTCTTCTCTACCTTGGAATCGCGAAGAAATTCGAACCTCTTCTCCTGGTCACAATAGCTTTCGGTTGCATATTGTCCAATATTCCGCTTGCGGGAATAAACGACCCCGGCGGGATAATCTACTACATATACGATATCGGCATAAAGACCGGGGTTTTTCCCCTTCTCATATTCATGGGTGTCGGAGCGCTTACCGATTTCGGCCCGCTTCTGGCCAATCCTAAAACGGTTCTTCTCGGAGGCGCGGCGCAGTTCGGTATTTTCTCGACACTGATTGGCGCGCTCGTGCTTACCCGGTACGTGCCCGGAATCGAATTTTCCCTAAGCGACGCGGCGTCAATAGGAATAATAGGGGGAGCGGACGGCCCGACCGCGATTTATCTTTCCTCGCAGCTTTCCCCCAGACTTCTCGGTGCTATTTCTGTCGCTGCGTATTCCTACATGGCGCTTGTGCCGATAATTCAGCCCCCGATAATGAAGGCACTCACTTCTTCTGAGGAGAGAAAAATAAGGATGAAGCAGCTTCGTCCCGTGTCAAAAAGAGAAAGGATAATGTTCCCGCTGATTGCCCTTACTCTCTGTTTTCTCCTTCTTCCCACCGCGGCGCCGCTCATAGGATTTTTCATGTTCGGCAACCTGATGAGAGAGTGCGGAGTGGTGGACCGGCTGTCGGATACGACGAGAAACGCGCTTATCAACATCGTTACCATATTTCTTGGTCTCGGGGTCGGATCGAAGCTTTCAGCTTCTGAATTTCTCTCCATGGAGACCCTGGGC
The DNA here is from genome assembly GCA_047518015.1 of Thermodesulfobacteriota bacterium. GTDB lineage: Bacteria > Desulfobacterota_D > UBA1144 > Nemesobacterales > Nemesobacteraceae > Nemesobacter. The sequence goes on from JAKZRS010000016.1 coordinate 9,799, forward strand.
ATACTTGTTTTGGGGGTCGTGGCTTTCTGCATAGGCACGGCTGCCGGGGTGCTGATGGCCAAGCTTATGAATGTCTTCTCCGAAACCAAGATAAACCCTCTGATCGGTTCGGCCGGAGTTTCCGCGGTTCCGATGGCCGCCCGGGTTTCCCAGGAAATGGGGTCCAAGGAAGATCCCCAGAATGTGCTCCTGATGCACGCCATGGGTCCAAACGTGGCCGGTGTCGTGGGTTCGGCCGTGGCGGCGGGAATGCTGCTTGCGGTTTTCCAGTAAGTTTCTGATTTGTTCGAAGGAATATCTTCAAGGAAGTTGTAATGAGATTCAAAGGACGGTCTGCGATTATTACCGGAGGGGGAACCGGCATGGGAGAGGCTACGGCGCTTTTACTGGCGCGAAGCGGAGCCAGGGTTCTGATTGCCGGCAGAAGGGAGGAGAAGCTAAAAGAAGTATGCGGGAAAGCGAAGAATGAGGGACTTTCCATGGAATACAAGGTCTGCGATGTCTCCGTTGAGGGCGACTGCGCCGCGACCGTAGAGACCGCTCTTTGCGAGCACGGAAAGATCGATATTCTTTTTAACAACGCGGGTATCATCTTTTCCTGCCCTTTTCACGAAGTCGAAACCGAAAGATTCCAGCAGATGTTCGACATAAACGTGAAAGGAGCGTTCATGATGTGCAAATACGCCATTCCTCACATGATTTCCGCGGGAAGAGGTTTTATCGTGAATAACTCTTCTGTTCTTGGGTTAAAGGGCTTTGCGGGACTTTCGGCCTACTCGGCGTCTAAGGGGGCCCTTGTTCAGCTCACAAGAAGCATGGCCCTTGAGTACGCTGACAAAGGACTCAGAATAAACGCCGTCTGTCCCGGCGGGGTTTGGACGCCGATGTTCGACTCTTACTTGGAGAGAGCCGAGGATGCAGACGCCGCCCAGGCTTTCATGGAGTCGCTTCACCCCATGGGACGGCTTGCCGACCCCTACGAAATAGCCGAAGCGGTTCTATTTCTCTGCGATGAGAAAATCATGTTCAACACGGGTTCGATGCTTTCCATCGATGGCGGCATTATAGCCAAGTGATCCCGGTTCGACCGGTTGCGGCCGAGCGCCGGGCCGGGTTCGAAAAACAGTTTCTTTACAGCCCCTGAAAATTTACGGAACCTGATCAGGTGTTACGTCTTCTAAATCCGGAATGCTGAAAACCTGTCTGGTGCGCCCGCCCGTGGCATTGTATGTGTAGACAGAATAGCACCCCGCTCCTATGTCTCCGTTTTCATCAAAATCTATCGGCCCTGAAACTCCTTCATAATTAATGTCGTTATTGGCAGCGGTCTCATCGGTAAGGGCAGCGGCGCACTCGGCGTAGCTTAAGCAGCGGTTCCCCCCTCCCGTGACCTCCGCCATTTCGGAAACGTACTCGGAAGGATCCGTGCTTTCGGCGCTCAGGGACGCAAGCGCGACCGCTACCACCGCGTCATACGTATGGACGGTGAACTGAAGGGAAGGAAATTCTTCCGGGTCAAAGCGTTTTTCAAACTCGTCTTTTCTTTCGGGAGGATCCGGCAGCGCGCACGGAGTCGTGCTCTTGAAGCCTTCGACCGCGGCGGGTTTTTCCGGGTCCACCAGCTCGTGCAGGTTAGCAACCGCAAGCGAATCTGAGACGTAATACTTAGCGGTTGAGGGAACAACCGGTGAGTCGAGCATGCCTTTTATTATCTTTTCTCCTTCTCCTTCAGATACGATCATGATTATGGAACCTACGTCGCTGATTCCGCTTACCGCCTCGACATCATTAAGCACGTTACGGGTTTTTTCGTTAAAATCCGGATCGTCAGAATCATATAGCTCGTAATTAACGACCTTGGCCTCAGGACGATCCTGAGAGAGGAGTTCTTGGTTGATCAGTTCCGTGAGCTTCACTCCATAGTTGTCGCCGCGGTGGACTATAAGCACTTCGCCCTCGTTTTGCACCTGGGCCACCAGAATTTTTGCCTGAAACGAATCTGTTGGAACGGTCCTGAAGAAAAAGGGAGTTTTCCCGGCCTGGATGAGCTCCTGATTGTTCTCAGTAAGGGTAACGGAGGTGGCGGAAGGCGAGACCGCGACCAGGCTGTTTTCAACAAGGAAATCAAAAATTTTAACGGAGTTCCCCGAGGTTCCCGGTCCTATTATGGCTCTTGCGCCCATTGCCAGAAGTTCCTTGGCGGAGACAAGAGGGGTTGTAGAGTCTCCCATGATAAGCTTTACGTTTCCCCCGGCCCGGTTAATGTCGTCCCTCGCGAGTTTCGCGGCCTTTATAAGGGAATAGCGAAGTTCGGTTGTCTGGAGAAGCACGCCTATGCAGAGGGCGTCCTCGCAGCCGGTGTCGGCTTGCTCGTCGTCCCCGTTGCCGCATCCCAAGGGTAAAAGAAGGCCGGCAAGTGCAAAGGAAATAATCAAAAACGCCGTTTTTATTTCGGTCTTCATGGCGACTGCATCCCTTCCGTGCGCCATTCGGTTTAAATCGTGCCTCCGGGAATGGAAAACGGATCTAATATTACCCTGAATTGGATTATAACCCTAGAATACTTATGCATACAAACACCACGGCGCCCGGGAATTACACGAATTTTTCCATTTTGTCCTTGACGGCTTGCAATAACTGATTACAATTCCAATTGAAAATTATTCTCATTTAACCGGTCGCTATGCTTAAAGATTTTGAGTGCACTCAGGAATCGTATGCCAAGGAGGTTCTGCGGGGAAAGGGACTTAAGTCCACCGCGCAGCGTCTTGCCGTTGTTCATGTTCTGCACACAAGCGGGAAGTCGCTTTCGGTTGGTGAAATACACGACGGGGTGAAAGAGATGCTTGGTGCCACGGGGCTTGCTACCATCTACAGAACACTTGAGATGTTTGAGGATCTGAGAGTCGTGAAACGTCTTCATTTTCCCGACGGCGGTCACGGCTACGCGTTTTCCCAAGGCGAACACGTTCACCACATGGTGTGCGTTGAATGCAGGGGGGTTTTCGATTTTTCCGAGTGTCCGGTGGAGAGCTTTGATTACGCTTCCGTTGAAAAACAGGGTTTTCGTGTAAAGGATCATTTCATACAGCTTTTCGGCCAGTGCGGAAAATGCAGGGAGCAGGTTGAGTGTTAGAGGATTTGCCGGCAGAGGCCGCTTAACATTGGATATAATGAACCAGACAAAACTTGAGAGATTTACCGATTACACATCGATATCACTTGCGGGTATCTGCGCCGTCCACTGTTTTTTGACGCCGGTGGCGCTCATACTGTTCCCGGTCGTGGGTTCGACCTTGTTGTTTGAAGAGATTTTTCACGAACTGATGCTTCTGCTGGTTATTCCTGCGAGCGTGGTCGCCATATTCCTCGGCTGTCGCCGCCATAAGGATTTAAACGTGATAATGCTGGGGATCTTGGGACTTTGCTTCCTCTTGGCAGGGGCCTTCGCGGCTACGGGCTACGAAGATTCGGTCCTCACTCTTATCGGCGCTTTCATAATGGTTTTGGGCCATCTGCGTAATTTCAGGCTCTGTAGAAAAGATGGCTGCGAGCACTGAGAACCAACGCCCTTTTTTTGAATCTCTGCCCAAGAGTTTGCGGCACAAACGGACGGAACTTAGTTGTCCGCAGCGGGTTGCTCGCTGAAATAAATGAAAGAAATTTTAAAATTTTCTTGAAAACCTTTTTTTTTTATGGATAATAACGATTCACTTTTCCGAGGGTCAAAATGGGAAAATCGCTAAACAGAGTACTTGTGAAGATGAAAAGCACCGAGAGTCCTTTCATGTACTACACGAAGAAAAACAAGATAAATACTCCCGACCGTCTTGAACTGAAAAAGTATGACCCGGTGATAAGAAAGCACGTCGTTTTCAAGGAGACCAAGTAGTCAAAGGAGATTCGGATGGCCCGCCGTTGCGCTATAACAGGGAAAAAGCCTCTTTTCGGAAACAGTGTTTCCCACGCGAACAACCACGTTAAAAGGCGCCAGAATCCGAACCTGCACTGGAAAAAGATATATGTTCCGGAGATAGACAGGTACGTGAGGATAAGGATTTCCGCCCGCGCGCTAAGAACGATCACCAGAAAAGGTCTTATGCCCTACCTAAGGGACGAAGGTCTTACCTTAAGGGACATAACCCGCTAATTCCTTACTAATTTATCAGATACGAAATAACGAACGGAAGCACTAAAAGGGAGACTACCGTTCCGGCCACTATTATTGACGCTACAGTCTGAGAGTCCCTTCCGTATTTCTCCGCGAGCACGAAGTTAAAAACCGCGGGTGGCATCGAGCACTCGAGAATAACCACTTTTGCCTCGACCCCTTTCAAGCCGAACATGTTTACGAACAGTACTCCCAGAAAAACCCCAAGAAATATCCTGGCGGAGCCGAAGAAAAATGAAAGCCAAAGCTTCGCGAGCTTCATTTCAGAGAGCTTGTATCCGAGCGAGAAAAGCATCGCAGGTATAGTGATTTCCCCTAGAAGGGTTACCGGTCTCTCGATAACTACCGGCATATCAAAGCCGACATAGTTGATGATTATTCCTGCTACGGTGGCGTATATCAGAGGGAGTTTGAAGATCTCGCGCAGGCCTTTTCCTGAACCGAGAATCAGGATTCCCACCGTGTAGTGAAGCAACATGGTCGAAACGACGCAGAGTATCGCGATATTGAACCCGTACTGCCCGAACGCGAAAAGACAGAGGGGAAGACCCAGGTTCCCGGTGTTTGCGAAAACCACGGGGGGCAGATATACCCTCGAGTCAAGCCGAAACATTCTGGTGAGGACTCCGCCGATTATGATGGTAACGAAAATGACTGCCGATATCGAAAGAAACAGCCTAGCCGTTACAGACGGATCCATGGTGAAATCGGAAAGGGACGAGATTATTAGACACGGAGTGGTCACGTAAATCACAAGATCGTTGATTGAAGAGATGTCTATTTTTTTCGTCCTGCTGAAAAGAAAACCTGCAGCGATTACAAGAAACGCCGGCAGGACGATGTTTGCAAGCTGCGGGATTGAGGAAAGAGTCATGTTGTGCGTTTTTTTTCCGTGAAGAAAAGAAGGAGTGTCTTTGGTAAGCCGGATACAGCGTCAGGGGTGGTATTCAGAGTTTTACCACGGAGGCGCCCCAGGTGAAACCGGCTCCGAAAGCCGCGAACAGCACCAGGTTTCCTTCTTTTACCCTTCCTTGGCGAATTGCCTCGTCAAGGGCCAGTGGGATTGAAGCCCCGGAAGTGTTTCCGTACCTGTCTAGGTTTACAAACACTTTTTCTTCCGGGAAATTCAGCCTCTTTCTTACGGCTTCCAGAATTCTTTGGTTTGCTTGGTGAGGAACGAAAAGATCAATATCTTCGGGCTCAAGGTCGGCTTCTTTAATGGCGTTTATGGTTGCCGATTCCATGCTCTTGACGGCGACTTTAAACACGTCGTTTCCCTTCATCTTTATGTATTGATCTCTGGTTTTAAGCACCTGTTCGTTGATTGGTGTCCTTGAACCTCCTGCCGGAACATAGAGAAGATCCCAGTCTCTTCCGTCTGATCTGAGAAGGGACGAGAGAATTCCCGGCTCATCAGAAGCGGTAAGCACGGCTGCGCCCGCCCCGTCACCAAAGAGTATGCAGGTTGAGCGGTCCTCGAAATCGGTGACCTTCGAGAGAGTATCAACCCCTATCACGAGAATTTTCTCCGCCGCGCCTGATTTTATTATTCCCTGAGCAACGTGAAGCGCGTAAAGAAACCCCGAACAGCCGGCCATGAGATCAAAAGCGTAGGCGTTTTTTGCTCCTAGGAGGCTCTGCACCACGCAGCCTGTTGAAGGAAAAAGGAAATCGGGGGTAATGGTTCCAACTATGATTACGTCAAGATCGCTTGGTTTTACGTTTGCCGCCTTCAGGGCTTTTTTGGCGGCTTCATAAGCAATATCAGAAGAAGCGGTATCCTGATCCGCAATCCTGCGTTCCTTTATTCCTGTTCTGGACGTAATCCACTCGTCGGAAGTCTCGACCATCTTTTCCAGATCGGAATTGGAAAGTATGGTGTCGGGAACCGAAGAACCGGTTCCTATAATTTTTACGTACTTCAATTTGGAATCTATCTCCGAAGCGGTTAGCGCAATAATAGTTTAAAGGCCTGATTTTGTCAATTGATCAGTGATTTCGTAAACGATGTTTTTCAGCGGTTCCATTTCGGTATCAGTCATCTCCACCGTGATCATATGATGTGCCTCGTCGCAGAGAAAAAGAAGGGAGAACAGCCCGAGTCTTGCTAGGGTGGAAAGAAAAAAGGTCTCCTCCGAAGATTCGGTGAGAAAAAAATATTCGTACTTGAGTTTGAGATTTCTGCCAGTTTTTAATCTTATCTCCATGGCGACTGAGGGGAATTCCTCTTTCTCCACCGTGAAAAAACGCGTTGATATTTCCTTGGTATCGGCAAGTGCTGCGACTTTTCCCTGGTCTTCCTTGAAGATCATCACACAGCCTTCGTCTGTTACGTGCGGTACGCATCCGTAGAGGATTTGCGAGAGCGCTATTTGCAGTTCCATGTCAGGCTCAAGCGCCTCGTATGCTGTCTGAGATGCGGAAAATATTCTTGACATATCGTTAAGTCAATCAGTATGATTAAAAAGAGGATTCAGGTATTTGTGGACTTCAGGTTCGTGAATCTGGCATAAGTAGTATAAAGAGTATCAGGAGGATAGATAGATTTCATGACAATGCAAGGTAATGAGTTAGTGCTGTTAGCGATCGTAATTCTTATCATAGGGATATTCCTTATGTTAAGCGAAGGAGGAGGAGGGCAGCAGGCTTCCGAATCACCTGCCCCGCCTGAACCCCAGGAGCCCCAAAGCGATGAGGATCCTTTTCAGTCTGCGCAGGAGGCGTCGGCAAGCGTAGCGGCGGCGCCGAGCGCGGCAGCTCCTCCAGATTCCGGTGCTGCTTCGGGAGATGTGGATCCATTTCAGTCTCCGTCCTAACCGAGGGAAGTCTGCAGGTAGAAATGATTTTTCACGTTTAGAACCGAGTTGTCCTTTGGTCGTTACGTGAATATATCAGGGTGGGTTACGCTCCGCTAGCAGTTGAATATTTTTAATAGGTAGGAGTGTTTTTTATGTCAAATGAAAGAGGAGATGTAAATCCTTTTCAGTCTGCGGTAGTGCATGCAAGTACCGAGCCACCCGCTCCGCCTGAACCTCAAGAGCCCCAAAGCGATGTGGATCCTTTTCGGTCCGCGGTAGCGGCCGCAAGTGCAGAGGCTCCTTCAGATTCCGGTGATGCTTCGGGAGAGGTGGATCTATTTCAGGCTCCGTCCTAACCGAGAAAAGTCTGCAGGTAGAAATGGTTTTTCACGTTTAGAACCGAGTCCTTCCTCGGGCGTTGTGTGAATATATCGGAGTGGATCACACCCGCCAGCAGTTCAATCCCGTCAACGACTCTGGGAGACGGCCTGCTGAAATAGGAATTGGCATCCACTATGTAGCAGTGCCCTTTTTGTACCGCGCGCAGCGTATGCCATTGTCTTACCCCGCCGGTCAATTCCTCTATTCCGTCAAGCGTTTTTTCTACATCGAACCCACAGGGCATTATGATCAGGTAGTCCGGGGAAGACTCTAGTATCTCATCCCAGCTTGTCTTAAACGAAGGTTCTCCCGTCCTTGAGATCAGCGGTTCTCCTCCAGCTGTCTTTACCATTTCAGGCACCCAGTGCCCGGCAGCGTAAGGAGGGTTGAGCCACTCAAGACAGAAGACCCCCGGGCGGTATCTTTCGCCCGAAAGCTTTTTCTCGACGGTTTCGATTCTTTTGCGAAGGTCATCTACGAGTTGCGAAGCCTTCTCTTTGGTTTGCGTGACTTCTCCCAGAAGCACTATGGAATCCAGTATCTCCCCAATTGTGGTAGGGTTCAGGGACAGGATTTCGGGACTGTTCTCAAGAACCTCGCAGATTTCCGTCACCTCGTTTTCGGATACGGCGCAGACATCGCAAAGACCCTGAGTGATGATAAGATCCGGCTTCATCTCATTTAGACGCTCCGAGTCGATCAGATAGACGCTTTTCCCCTCCGAGCGGCTGCGGCTTACAAGTTCGTCTATGCGTGCGCTTGAGAGCTTCTCCTTTCCTTCGAGAATGCTTTTTACGACCACGGGTTTGTCACGCGCCTGCGGCGGGTAATCGCATTCATGGGTTACTCCGACTAGGTTTTCCTCAAGTCCGAGAGCGAATATTATCTCGGTTGAGCTTGGAAGAAACGAACATATTCTCATGACCTTTATTATACAATCCGCGGGAGGAAATCCCCAAGCTGTACCTGCGGATTTCTTTTTTTACCGCTTCGGCGTGTAAAATAGTCTTTGTGAAGATCGTAACAAGATTCGCTCCCAGCCCCACGGGCGCTCTTCATGTGGGAGCGGCCCGTACTGCTATTTTCAATTGGCTTTTTTCCACGAGTCTTGGCGGAGATTTTCTGCTCAGGATTGAGGATACCGACCGCGCGCGCTCCGAGGAGAAATTCGAACGGCAGATCACCGAATCGCTTAAGTGGCTCGGACTTCGGTGGCAGGGGGGAATCATCCGCCAGTCAGAGCGGCTCGACACTTACGGACAGCTTGCCGAGAGGCTTATTGACGAGGAAAAAGCATACAGATGCTACGTTACTGCCGAAGAACTCGGGCGGAGGAGAGAAGAGGCCAGAGATAAAGGGGAGGTTTTCAGATACAGGAGGGAGTGGTCGCAGCTGGGTGCCGCCCCCGGAAAACCTTACGCCGTAAGGCTTTCGGTATTCCCTGGAGAAAAGATCTCCGTTGAGGACCTAGTCCGCGGTGGGATAGTTTTTGACTCCTCGGAAATAGAAGACTTCGTGATACTGAAAGCCGACGGGTTTCCGACCTACAATTTCGCCGCGGCGGTTGATGATGCGCAGATGGAAATATCTCACATCATAAGGGGTGATGACCACATAATAAACGCCCCGAGGCAGATACTGATAGCCGATGCGCTCGGCTTGGCGAAGCCGCAGCTTGCCCATGTTCCGATGATACTCGGTGCGGACGGAAAAAAACTTTCCAAGCGCCACGGCGCGGAATCCGTTACTGAGTACCGCCTGGGGGGATACCTTCCCGAGGCGGTCCTTAACTATCTCGTGAGACTTGGGTGGTCTTTCGGGGACCAGGAGATTTTTACAAGAGAGGAACTCGTTGAAAAATTCAGCCTCAAAGGCATCGGAAAATCCCCCTCTGTGTTTGATTCCCAGAAATTCCTCTGGCTTAACGGAAAATACTTAAGGGACCTGCCCGAGGAGCAGATATCCGAGGAAGTAGTCAATCTTACCAGACAGAAGGAACTTCCTGAGCAGTCTCCCGCACGGCTTCGCAAAATAATCGCGCAGATGCGCGAGCGGTCAGAGACTCTGAACGGAATCGTGGAGCAGTCCCTTTATTTTTTCACCGACGATTTTGAATACGATGAAAAAGCGGCGGAAAAATTCCTGGTGGAGCGAAGCGGCGAGATTTTCAAGCTTCTGGCGGAGGAGCTTTCCCGTGTCGAGGATTTTTCCCATGATAATATTCACAAGGGTTTCGAGCGCGTTATGGAAAATACTGGTCTTGGGCTCGGGAAGATAGCCCAGCCGGTAAGAGTCGCGCTTACCGGCTCGACTAAGAGTCCCGGAATCTTTGATGTTGTCGAGATACTGGGCAAAGACACTGTCGCGCGGCGCCTCGCTAGGGCAATTGACTTTATAAGATCCCGGAATGCCTGAAGATGAGAATATACGGGCTTACAGGAAACATAGGCTCAGGCAAATCAACGGTGGCGCAGCGGTTGCGCGAACTCGGGGCGTTCACCGTGGACGCGGACGAGGTGGCGAGGGAAATCGTACGGCCCGGGGAGCCTGCGCTTGCGGAAATCGTTAACTGCTTCGGCCGGGAGATTCTCCGTGCGGACGGGACGCTTAACCGCGGTGCTCTCGCCAAAATAGTGTTTGCAAGCGAGCGGGACCGCGAGCGACTGAACCGGATAACCCATCCGAGGATTCTTGAGAGGATAAAAGAGAAGATCTCTGGCCAAAGCGGCGAGCAGATGGTGTTTGTTGAGGCGTCTCTTATCGATCGAGAAGAAGGCGGTCTTAATGACCTGATCGATGGACTGGTGGTAGTTACGTGTCCCGGGGAACTTAGGGAACGCAGGGTAGCGGCCCGCGACTCCATGTTGCCCGAGGAAATCCGCCGTCGCATGGGCTCGCAGATGTCCGAAACGGAAAAGGCGTCTCAAGCCGATTTTCTCATAAAAAACTCCTCAGACATGGGGAGTCTGCGCGTCCAGGTGGATATTCTGTTCGAGTCTCTTTGCGTTCTGGAGTCTTGAAACGGCGTTTCTGCGTGTTATGATTGACTGATCCGTTTTTAGCTGGGAGTGGGCCTGGAGCGTATCCAATGAAAGAGAAAGTCAGAATTCTTGAAGATAAGGAAAAAGAAGCAAGCTTGGGCGGCGGCGAAACCAGAATCAAAAGACAGCACGATTCCGGCAAGCACACAGCCCGCGAGCGGATAGCCGAGCTTCTTGACAGAGATACTTTTGTCGAACTCGACAAGTTTATCCTGCACGGCTGCACCGATTTCGGCATGGATAAAAAGAAAATCCTCGGCGACGGCGTGGTTACGGGTTACGGAAAGATTGAAGGGCGCCAAGTATTTGTCTACGCCCAGGACTTCACGGTTTTCGGCGGTTCCCTTGGTTTTGAGCAGGGAAAAAAGATATGCAAGGTAATGGATCTGGCGCTTTCAACAGGGGCGCCGATCATAGGGCTTAACGACTCAGGCGGAGCGAGAATCCAGGAAGGAGTCAAAAGTCTCGGCGCTTACGGAGAGATATTTCTTCGAAACGTGATCTCCTCGGGAGTCATCCCACAGATATCCGCGATCATGGGTCCATGCGCCGGAGGGGCAGTTTACTCCCCCGTAATGAACGATTTCACGATCATGTCAAAGAACACGAGCTATATGTTTGTGACAGGTCCCGACGTAATAAAGACTGTTACCCATGAAGAGGTGTCCTCAGAAGAGCTTGGCGGCGCCATGGTTCATAATTCCATAAGCGGCGTCGCGCATTTCGCCTCGGAGGATGACAGCGACTCTATAGAACTAATAAAGGAACTCATCAGTTTCCTTCCTTCAAACAACATGGAGGATCCGCCGGTGATTCCATGCGATGATCCAGTGGACAGAAAAGAGATGAGTCTTCACGAGCTTATCCCCGATAACCCCAACAAGCCCTACGATATACTGGATGTGGTGAGACCCATAGTAGATAATTCGTATTTCTTCGAGGTGCAGGAGCACTACGCGAAAAACATAGTTATAGGGTTTGCGAGAATGAACGGACAGCCGATTGGTATCGTGGGGAACCAGCCCAATGTGCTGGCAGGGTGTCTTGACATAGACGCCTCAGTTAAGGGAGCCAGGTTCGTAAGATTCTGCGACGCTTTTAATATCCCCCTTCTTACTTTTGTCGACGTGCCGGGTTTTCTTCCGGGAACCTCGCAGGAATGGGGAGGGATCATACGGCACGGCGCAAAACTGCTTTACGCATACTGCGAGGCCACGGTTCCTAGAATTACGGTGATAACCAGAAAGGCTTACGGAGGAGCTTACGACGTCATGTCCTCAAAACACATAAGAGGGGACATGAACTTTGCCTATCCCACGGCGGAAATCGCGGTCATGGGCCCCGATGGAGCGGTGAACATAATTTCCCGCGGGGAAATAGCGACCGCTGACGATCCCGATGCCGAAAGAATCAGACTTATTGAGGAGTACAAAAAGAATTTCGCAAATCCGTATCGCGCTGCGAGCCTGGGTTACATAGACGAAGTCATAAAACCCGAAGATACGAGACACAGAGTGATAGCGGCACTTGAGATGCTCGGCGGGAAAAGACAGACGCTTCCACCGAAAAAACACGGGAACATTCCCCTCTGAGCGACCGGGTAAAAAGATGTTCAAGAAGATACTGATAGCAAACAGGGGAGAGATAGCGGTAAGAATCATCAGGGCGTGCCGGGAGCTTGGAATCGCTACCGTAGCTGTATATTCGGATGCCGACAGAAACGCTCTTCACGTGATGCTCGCGGACGAGGCCTACCACATAGGACCGTCAAAACCCTCGGAAAGCTATCTGGTCGGGGAGAAAATAGTTGCGGTTGCCAAGGAATCGGGAGCCGAAGCCATACACCCCGGGTTCGGATTTCTCTCCGAAAACGATTCCTTCGCCGAAATGTGCCAGAAAGAAGGCGTAGTTTTCATAGGGCCTTCCCCAGAGGCGATAAGGCTTATGGGGGATAAGGTCACCGCGAGGAAAATAGCAAGAGACGCGGGCATACCCCTTGTTCCCGGATCCGAGGGAGCCGTATCCGATGTTGAGGCATCGAGGGTGGCGAAGAAAATCGGCTACCCGGTGATGATAAAGGCTTCTGCGGGCGGGGGCGGAAAGGGAATGAGGCTTGTTAATTCCAAGGAGGAGTTCGAACCGTCCCTTCGGATGGCTAGAAGCGAGGCGTTTTCCTCTTTCGGAGACGATTCGGTATTCATAGAAAAGTTCATTCAGCAACCAAGACACGTCGAAATCCAAGTTCTCGGGGACAAGCACGGAAATCTGCTGCATCTGTTCGAGCGGGAATGCTCGATACAGAGGCGCCACCAGAAGGTGATAGAGGAAGCTCCCTCGGGATTCATAAACGCGAAGACGAGAAAAAGCATGTGCGAAGTCGCCCTTCGCATAGCAAAGGCGGTTGACTATTTCGGGGCCGGCACGGTCGAGTTCATAATGGATCAGAAGGAAAATTTCTATTTCCTGGAGATGAACACCAGGGTGCAGGTCGAGCATCCGGTCACGGAGATGATCACCGGAATTGATATCGTAAAGTGGATGATAAGGATAGCTTCGGGAGAGAAACTGCCCTTCAAGCAGTCCGCCATAAAAATGCGCGGCCACGCGCTTGAGTGCAGGGTTTACGCGGAGGACCCCGCCACCAATTTTCTCCCCTCGCCGGGAACACTCCAGTACGTGCGCGCTCCCGGAGGTCCGGGAGTGAGGGACGATTCGTCTGTTTACAGCGGCTGCGAGATAACATCTTTCTACGACCCGATGCTCTCAAAGCTTGTCGTCTGGGGAGATTCTCGGGAGGATGCGGTAGACAGGATGTTTTCCGCCCTCAGGGAATATGTGGTTCTGGGGGTGAGAACCAATCTCGGGTTTCTGATCAGGATGATGCAGAACTCGGAGTTCCGCAAGGCACAGATTGACACCGGTTTTATAGAAAGACATCCTGAACTTCTTGTGCCCGAACAATCCGATCCTGAACTTATACTTATGGCCGCCGCAGTTGCCATGAACGGTGGCTCAAACAAAACCGCGCAGGGAACGAGCGGTACTTCTTCAGGCTGGAAGCTTTTTGCCAGAAGAGCCGGCGTATCCGGGAATCCGCTTTTATGACGTACACTTTCAAACTGGGAAACAAAACCTTCAAGGTAGATTTTGAAGAAAAAGAAGGGTTGAGTCTCATCAGTATCGACGGCGAGCAGAAAGAAATGGAGTTTCTGCGGATAGATGAAAATATCTATTCGATTCTGGTTAATAACGAAAGTATCACAGTAGGTATATTCAGGGAAGGAAAAAAAATACAAGTTTTCCACGGGGGCGACCTCCACGAGATAGAGGTTGTCTCCGGAAGGGATGCTTCCCAGGCAGAAGGGACGGGCGGTCTTAACATAACGGCTCCGATGCACAGCAGGATAGTGAAAATCCTCAAAAAACAGGGTGACAGGGTCGAGGTGGGCGACAGCGTAGTAGTTGTTGAAGCCATGAAGATGGAAAGTGAACTTAAGGTCTCCGCTTCGGGAACCATAAAAGAGATAAAAATCAAGGAAGGTGATACGGTTGAAAAAGACTCCGTTCTGGTTGCTCTCTCCGATAGTGAATAATAATCGGGGAAGAGGTCATTTCAGTATGAAAAGAATAAGTATCCTTCTGTTTTTTGCCGTGGTGGTCGCGGCTGCGGTTTTTGCTCTTGTATCCTGTGACGAGGAAAGTGCCGAAGAGGTTCCGGTAGGTGTTGTAGTTCCTCTAAAGGGCGAGCTTGAATCAACAGGCCTAAACATGAGAAACGGCATGGAGCTTGCCCTTGAGGAAATTAACGGATCGTCGCTTCTTGACGGGAAGAAAATCAGGTTCATCGTTGAGGATTCCGAAAGTACCGTGGAGGGCGCCCGGAGAGCGTACAGAAAGCTTATTGAACAGGACGGCGTGGTAGCCGTACTCGGTCCCTTTACTTCAACGTCGACCGGAGAGGTTATTCCTATATCTCATGAAAACAAAGTCGTATCCTTCAGTCCCACCTCTGCCGCAAACGGTCTCAGCGCTGAGAGCGAATTTGCTTTTCGCGCTTCACTTACCGTAGGGCGTCTGGTGCCTGAAGGGGTGAGTATTACTAGGGAGCGTCTGCGCTACAGCAAAGTGGCTACGATAACAAATGATCGCGACGCTTTTTCCCAAAGTAACCTTGAGCAGTTGAAACGGGCATTTGACGATGAGGGAGTCACGGTTGTGAGCGAGCAGAGCTATACTCGGTCCCAGAACGAACTGTTTCCCGACCTGACTGACCAATTGACCGAGATAAAGGATGCAAATCCAGAGGCCATCTTCATCTCGGCCCTGACGTCCGGACGCATGGAAATTCCGGTTCAGGCCAGACGGCTCGGCATAGAAGCTCCTTTTATAATGACCCTGCTCACGATAGACGACGTGAACAAGGCGAACGATCAGCTGCCCGGTGCAGCCGAGGGCGCGATTACTTTTACGGTCTGGCTTGCCGCTATCGACACTCCAGAAAATCGTATCTTTCTTAGAAATTACCGAGAAAAATACGGCCAGGAACCCAACGCCTTTGCCGCGCGGTCATACGGAGCCGCTCATATCTTGGCCCAGGCTATCGCTGATGCCGATTCAACCGATTCGCAGGCGATTCGTGATGCGATGGCTGACGTCAGAGTGGAGAATACTGTTTTCGGCGATTTCTATTTTGACCATAATGGCGATGCGGTTTACGAACCGATTTTAGGGATAGTAAGAAACGGCATATTCGAAGTTTTCGGGCAGTAATTGGCTCAGCATGCTAACTCGACCCTTTCCGCTTGCGGGCGGTTTTTATGAAATAATCCGCAAGCAGCGAGGGTTTCAAGCTGTTATTATGAAAGTATTGAAAAGTTTTTTTCTGGTTTTCTGCGTTTTACTTTTTGTCTCCTGCGGTTCCGGAAACAAGGCCCTGGATGCGGAGGATATTTCCCGCAAAGACACGCTTAACATAAATATCGGCACCGAACCTCCCACTCTTGACTGGTCTCTCGCTACCGACGTTACGTCTTTTACGATCATAAACAATATAATGGACGGTCTCGCGGCGTTTAATGAAAAATACGAGCCCATACCCGCTCTCGCGCGAAGCTGGGGGATAAGTGAGGACGGGAAAACTTATACTTTCAAAATAAGGGAAAAAGTTTTCTGGACGGACGGAGTGCCGCTTAAGGCCGAGGATTTTATTTATTCATGGAAAAGGATCCTTAAGCCCGAAACCGCCGGAAGTTATGCCTATTTTCTTTTTGACATACAAAACGCAAGAAAATTCAATTCCGGGGAAATAAAGGATTTCAGCAAAGTCGGGGTAAAAGCCCCGGATGAACGCACCCTTATCGTTACTCTTGAAAGACCGAGGGCTTATTTTTTGAACCTAGTCACTTTCATGTCCACTTTTCCAATGAGAAAAGATATTGTCGAAAAATACGGAACCAAGTGGACGAAAGCCGCGAACATAGTGACCCTGGGACCCTACAGACTGAAAGAATGGAAGCACCATGAGGAAGTTCTTGTTGAAGAGTATGAAAGCTACTGGGGAGAGAGGCCGAAAAGTGCCAAGAAAGTAAGGATGATAATGAACGAAAACCCAGTATCCACTCTCGCGCTTTATGAAAGCGGGGAACTCGATTTTCTTGACAGCAAAGGAATTCCACTGCTTGAAGTTCCAAGGCTTGTGAAACTCCCGGATTTTAAGCAGAGCGTGGTTTTCAGAAACAACTACATAGGATTTAACACTAAAAAAGCCCCGTTTGACAATCCTCTGGTGAGAAAGGCTTTCGCAAGCTCAATAGACAGAAAAAGCCTCGCCGGACTTCTCCAAGGAGCGGGAGTGCCCATCACTTCATGGATACCGATCGACATGCTTGCCTACAACCCCCGGATCGGTCTTCCGTTTGATGCGCAAAAGGCGAGAAAATTTCTTGAGATGGCTGGCTATCCGAACGGAAAAGATTTTCCGCAGACCACTTTTCTCTACCCTGATACCGGGAATAACAGAATTGTCGCCGAGGCCTTTCAGGGTATGTGGAAGGAGCACCTGGGCATCGAAGTCAAGCTTGTTAACCAGGAATGGGCTGTTTATCTGAGCACGCTCAGAACGGATCCTCCGTCCGTATTCAGGGCTGGATGGCAGGCGGATTTCCCGGACCCTCACAATTTCATGAACCTCTTTGAGTGCGGAAGCGGGAATAACCGTACCGGCTGGTGCAGCCCGGAGTACGATCGGCTGGTGGAAAAGGCCGCCGGGATTCTGGACCGCAAGCAAAGAACAGGTCTCTACAACAGTGCTCAGAGGATTCTCGCGGAAACGGGTGTCCCGATAGTTCCTTACCTGAACTCAGTTCAGCAGAACATGATCAAGCCGTACGTAAAGGGGCTTGAACCCGACCGCCTCAACTTTCTTTACTTCAGCAAAGTCAGCTTCGTGGATCCTTCCGCACCCGGCGAACTTTGAGGGCCTGGGACACTGCCCGCGAGACGGATACCCGTGTTAGAATAGATTAGTAACCGCCTATTATTCTGCCGGTTATCTTTTTCGTGTTTGTTGCGACCAGCTTTGCTATCAGGAGTCCCGCGAGAAGCCAAGCGATCAGGATGTCAACAATGGTAACGATTATGTACGCAGCCGGGAACCCGAACCAGTTCCAGTAGGGGAAATGGCTTACAAAACCTATAGCTACTCCGATCAGGGCGACAAACCCAACTCGCCCCCAATAACCCAGTCCTGCCGTTTGGGAGAGCAGGCAGATAATGATCAGGGCGCTTATCAGGGCGCCGATGAACTGTGTGACAAGCTGTTTTATCATCCCGGGGTCGTAGCCTTCGGGAAGGGCGTTTACAAACGCCGCCGTTTCTCCCTTCTTGTGATTCTGGTGCGCAAACGGCAGGTAATAAACTCCGGCTTTAGGCGCATTTGCTCTTAGAACTTCGGCGACTTCGGATTCGCTGGTAAATTCATTGGCCACCATCTGGTGCCACGGAAGAACCATCCATGACACAGAACCCCAAGCAAGCAGGATTACCCCGGAAACTATAGTGGCAACCGTTTTCTTCAAGAGCATTTTCCTCCCGGAGTTTTTTATCCGGTAGTTTCAAGTAGCAACCACTATTTTTATATTTGACAAGAGATTTTGATAATTGTCAAGGATATAAAGCGATTTCAGGATGATACGAAACAGTCAGTCTTAACAAGGGCGTGTAAGCTCTTTGCAAAAAACCCGTTGAAAACACCAGAAACTTTATCTGAAGTAAGGAATTATTTCTTTTGAGTACGTTTCAAGTGCCAGATCAGGATCAGGGCTGAACCTGTAGAACAAGACGAAATTCCTTACCCCTGCGTCTATGAATTTCTCAATTTTCTCTATGCAGTCTTTTTTCGACCCAGTAATGGTGAAATCAAGTATGGCTTCTCTCGGGAAAAGCTGTCCGAGCTGCCTGAACCTCTGCCTACCCTCTTCATCCGTCGGCACTATGTTGAAGTAGTTAAGTCCGTGATATTCTTCAGGGATCTCAACGTCGTATCCGGCCTTTAGCAGTTGGTCCTGCATAACCAGTACGTACTTGAAGGGTTCAAGTGTCTTGTAGGCGGCATCAACGCTTTCTCCAAGCGAGGTAAATACCCACAAAGCGGGGTCGAAACCGTCATCAAGTGATCTTCCCACATTATCCGCCGCGGCCTTTATCTCCCCGAGATAACTGGAATAGAGATCGGGATTGAGATCTATCGGAAGCCAGCCGTCGCCTTTTTCTCCCGTCAGTTGAAGTCCTTTTGGCGTGTGGGTGGCCATGTAAAACGGTATTTTGTTTCTCTCGTAGGGTTTTATCTGCAAAAATGCGCTCTCAAGGTTGTAGAACTGCCCGTCAAAGTCCACGGGCTCGTCGGTCTCCCACAGAAGTTTCATGACTTCCATGGATTCTCTGAGTTTTGAAAGAGGTTTTCCCCACTCGATTCCGAATGCGTCAAGATTCATGGATTCCCCGACCCCAAGGCAGAGCACTACCCTACCTTTTGAAAGCTGATCGACAGTCGCCAGTCTCTGGGCGAAAACGGCGGGATGCATCCTGTGAGGATCAGAAACCGTTCCCAAAGCTATGTTTTCCGTTTTCACTGCCGCCGCCGAAGCCACTGTCCATGCCTCTGGAGCTATAGCTCCCGGCGCCACGAAAAGCAAGTGGTCAGGGTACCATATCATGTCGAATCCAAGCTGATCGGCCTTTACCGAAAAATTTACGAGTCCTTCAACGTCAGCTCCTGGCATCGGAGCTGAGAGTCCGAATTTTATTTCTTTTCCCATTGTGGGGCACCTCATGGATAGTTTTGGAAATAGATTACGATCTTGGTAAAATTATTGTTGATTTGCCTCCTAAAGGCAAATAATCCAGCGAATATCCCGGAGGTATAAAATGAAATTCGGAGTCGGACTCTTCAGCATGCAGACCCACAAGGATCTTGATTACGACCACGCGGATCTTTACAGAAATTCCCTTGAGCACGTGAAACTTGCCGAAGCGGTGAATTTCGATTCCGTGTGGCTCTCCGAGCACCATTTTCTTGAGGACGGTTACTGCTCTTCTCCCCTCACGATGGCGGCCGCGATGGCCGCTGTGACCGAAAGGGTGAGAATAGGCACCGGGGCCTTGATACTCACGCTTCATAACCCCGTTAGGATTGCCGAAGATGCCGCTACCGTTGACCTGATTTCAAACGGAAGATTCGATCTGGGAGTGGCAATAGGCTACAGAAAAGAGGAATTCGAGGGGTTCGGTATCCCGATGGTGCAAAGACCCTCGAGAATTGAAGAAGGTATAGAGATAATCGAAAAATGCTGGGAGGACGGACCTTTTTCCTACGGTGGCAAAAGGTTCAGTTTTTCGAACATAGATGTTACTCCCAAGCCTGTGCAGAGACCCATACCCATATATATAGGAGCTTTCGAGGAGCCTGCAGTGAGAAGGGCCGGACGGTTCGGGTACCCGCTTCTTGTCGGCCCCGGAAGGACGGTTCCCATGATCATGGATACCTTGGAGTGGTATAATGATGAGGCTGAAAAAGCCGGTCGCGACCCATCCAAAGTGGAGCACGTACTGCTTCGGGAAACTTACGTAGGCGAAAGCACGGAAGAAGCCCTTACCGGCGGAACCGAGTACATAATAAACATGTACAAGTTTTACCTTAGCCTCGGAGTCAAAATAGTGATAAGAGGAAAAACCATAACTGACCCCGACGACCCTTTCTTTGAATACATGGCGGAAGATCGTTTCATGATCGGCACCCCTGAATACTGCACTCAAGAAGTAAAAAAATATGCGGAGAAAACGGGAATCCGAAACATAATGTGCAGGATGGTGTTTCCTCAAGCTCCAAGCGAAGTTATAGCACACTCAATTGAGCTTTTCGGCAAAGAAGTGATTCCCGAATTCAGGTCTTAGCGGACTGTCTGGTTGTGGCGCGCGTGAAGAAGAGAGGTTCCCTAAAAAGGATAGATTCAGGGAACTGCCTGATGGATGCGACATTACTCAGTTTCTAGGCAATGTCGACCCAAACAAACACCTAAGCTGATTGAGGTTGGCCTTCGATTTTGATCGCCTAAGACAGCGCCCTGAACTTAAATTCACTACCGAACTACCGAAACTCCTGAAATCATACTGAACCCCGGGGATGAAAAACCGAAAACATCCTCATAATTTACATTGAACATATTGTTGACTCTCGAAAACAGCCTGATTTTGTCAACAAAGCTCTTCAAACTGATTTCGTACGAAGCCGCCGCGTCAACGATGAAAAAAGAATCGTTTTTAACCCTAGTGGAAGGAAACTCACTCCAGTTCACATCATCTCTACTGCCAGCATAGTTTCCCGACAGATTAAAGCCAAAGGCGTTTCTTGAATATCCCGCGTTAAATGAGAACGAATGCTCAGGTATCCGTATGAGCTGCTCCCCCTCGGAAAAGGATGGAGACCCCAGGCCGCCGTCATCGGTTACGTCGGTCTTAACGTAGGCGTAGGTAGCACTTAGTGTTAAAGCGTCGCTTGGGTAAAAACGGATCGCGGCTTCCACTCCCTTGGATTTTGCGCGGCTTATGTTTTCGTAGTTAGTTCCATTTTCAAATGGCGTGAAACTGTATGCGATAATATTTTTGAATCCGTTTTGGAAAAAGCTCAAATCAAGTTCGACCGCGTTATCGAACAGCGGCTGGTTGACGCCTATTTCAGCGGTCAGGGTTTCTTCGGGTTTTAGATCCGGGTTGGGTATTGTTCCGAAAGCTGCGCTGAAGTTTTCAAAAAAAGTCGCTTCTTTGATTCCTCTACTGACGCCTCCTCTTATCTGGGTTCCGGATTCTTTTATCTTCCATTTGGCAAAGACACTCGGACTCCACTCGTTCCCAAACGCTTCATTGTCGTCATATCTTATGCCCGCCATTACGAAGAATGTCTTAAGCAACGCGAAGTTGTTCTGGGCGTAGAAGGCGTAGTTTTTTCTTGATTCATTTAAGGAGTCCGTTTTGAAACTTTCTTTTTCATATTCAAAACCCGTTGAGGTTACACTTGAGATCTGATTGAAGTCGACAAAGAAGCTTGATCCGTACTCAAGGGATATTCTTTTATCGAGAGTATCAAACTCTGATTCGAATCCGTCTAGCTCGGCGGGCTCGGGACCATCGTAACTTTCCCGATCAAGTCTTGTATAGCCGACCTTAAATGAGTTCTCCCACCACTCTGTCGGGGAAAAAACAATATCGGAACCAGTAACAAGTGATTTTTCTTTTGTCTGGCTGTCGGGGTCAGCAAACGTATCGAGCCTGTCCCCCGCGCCTGCGGTCGGGAATTCAAACTTTGAATTTCTGTATATGGAGAAAAAGGAGAGATTTAAATTATCGCTCGCTTCCAGGTTCATGTTTGCCGTGAAGTTGTTGTTTCTGTAATCATTGTTGATTTCTAAAATGCCTTCATCAATGATTCTTTGGTGAGAAATAAAGTAATCCAGCTTTTCCAGGCTGCCAGACATGCTTGCGGAATGCTCAAGGATCATTGCGTCTTCGGCGCGGAATCCCAGGGCCACGGATCCTGTCTTTCTGATTTTCCCGCTCCCGCGCTTTGTTATTATGTTTATAACGGAGGAAGCAGCGTCGGAACCGTAAAGGGATGAATGCGCACCTTTTATTATCTCTATTCTCTCTACATTCTCAGTTGTAAGAGAAGAGATATCAAAGCCCCCTCCGGCCTGGTTTATCTGGACGCCGTTGATCATCACAAGGTTGTAATCCGACTGGCCGCCCCTTACAAAAATCGAAGCGTTGCCTCCACGACTTCCCGTGCCGACTACGTTGAATCCGCTGACTCTCGAAAGTATGGATGCGATGTCTTTTTTACCGCTTCTTTCTATCTCCTCTCTGTCGATAACAGTGACGGAAGACCCAAGATGCTCGGCGTCAATCCAGGTTTTTGTCCCCGTAACTATGATTCTCTCCACTTCTCTCTGCTCGGAAAAACCCGTGGGCGGGAACAGAACCAGGATCAAAGTAAAGGCAAGAAATATTTTAAAGCTGTTCATTCTTTACTCCTCCGGATGCTTGCATATAGCTTTCCCTGGAAGAGTGGTTACCTGAATGAACACGTGAGACAGAAAACAGAGACCGTGCGGACGCGCGGAGGATCAAAGATTTGTTTCTAAAGTCCATACGCCTAACTCCCGAGGCAAAGCTACTAGATTGACGCAGGCAGGTCTTCCGACTTAAAGGGCCGCCTGTTATCGAAACAGAGCGACTTTTCCGGTGTGGCCTTCCCGGCTGTACTTAAAGCCAGTGACCCGAAGCGCAAGCACGCTTCACATAGGCACGGAAAATACCCCTTTTTACGGCTGCGGGAACAGTTCAGGATTTTCACCCGATTCCCTTAACCTGAATCTGGGGTAAAAGTACATGTCGAGGCAGGGAGTGTCAAAAAAGTCCCCAAACGGCAGGAAACGTAATCAGGAATCGCTTGGGGCCACGGGGCCGAGCATACGGTCAAGTTCCCCCGAACGCTCAAGGGCCGCAAGCTCGTCGTAGCCTCCTACGAACTTCTCGTTTACGAAGATGATGGGCACGGTTCTCCAGTTTAGTTTCTCAACCAGTTCTTTTCTTTTTTCCACATCCTCATCAAGCCTTATCTCTTCGTAATCCACTTGTTTTTTTTCGAGAAGCTTTTTTGCCCTTCTGCAGTAAGTGCAGTAATGGCTTGTGTATATCGTTACGGAACCCAACTTTATTAGAACCTCGGTTTATTTTTAGGTCCTATGATGCTTGGTTTTTGGTATGTATTCAAGTATTTTTAAGCCTTTACGCTTCCCAAGAGGGCTAGGGGGTTATTATATTATGCGGAAAAGGGCTTTTTTTTTCATTGCGCTTTCTCTGATCTTCGTTGCGACTTCGTGTTCCGCGACGAAGTTCTTGCTGAACTACGCCTCGGGAGAGGATAGAAAACCCGGAAAGATGAAGGACTGGGTTTACACCACGGAGCGCAACAGCTACCGCGTCGTGCCGCTTTCGCAGGATTGGAAGAGAGTGCCGATAGAAGGCGGGGACATCGCTTTTTACAACTCTGGGGAAGATGTAATATTCACGGTCAGTTCGGTCTGCGGGGACCGTAATTACGATCTTGAAACGCTCTCAAATTCTCTTGTGGTCGGTCTGGGTAAAAAGCGGACGAAACTTCGAAAAGATATTGAAATTGGCGGCGCCAGGGGACTTTACACGGAGTATGAGACATCGGTTGACGATAAGAGTTTCGCTCTTGCGACGGTAGTGCACAAGTCTCTCAAATGCGATTATGACTTCAGTTATTCAGCGGACCCGGCCGATTTTCAGGCGAATCTCGGGAAATTCATCGATTTTCTTTCAGGTTTTGAGGAGCTCCGGGCGCAATGACCAGATTTGTATCCGAACTGGCTAGCGGTTGCCTTAACTTTATTCTCGGCGTGGGAGAGGTCTGCTTTTTCTTGTGGAATTCGATTGTCGCCACCGTTACACCTCCTTACGATTATGGTCTTCTGATGGCCCAGATACACGAGATAGGCTTTCGTTCCATTTCGATAGTCGTGGTTTCTGCCATGGCGATTGGAATGGTGATGGTAGTGCAGATGGCGTGGGGATTTGCCTGGTTCGGGGCGAAGGGGCTTGTGGGTCCGGTGGTCACCCTTTCTTTCGTAAGGGAACTAGGACCAATAATAACCTCTCTTCTTGTGGGGGGCAGGGTTGGTTCCGGCATTACGGCTGAGATCAGTTCAATGAAGGTAACGGAACAGATAGACGCCATAAGGACCCTTGGAGCCGATCCGATCAGAAAGCTCGTTTCTCCCAGGCTGATGGCATGCATCATATCCTTCCCACTGCTCGCCGTCATATCGAACCTCGCCGGCATAGGGGGAGCGATGATTATCTCGCAGATGGAACTTAACGTGAAACCCACTCTTTTTATCGAAAGCATAAGGGGCTGGGTTTCTCTTGAAGATCTGATGACCGGTATTTCGAAGACGCTGTTTTTCGGAATCATAGTGGCGATTACAGGCTGCTACGTGGGAATGAAAGCAGAGGGGGGCACGCGCGGAGTTGGAAACGCCACCACTAAAACGGTTGTAATCTCGCTTTTTCTCATAATACTTTTCGACTTCATTCTCTCAAAAATATTTGTTATCGCTGTTTATGACTTTTAGCTTTTCTTGTGTCCGCGTAAAACTCTTTGACTTTAAAGCTACATTCAGTAGAATTCTGACCCCTAATTTATCCGAGAGGGAATATTATGAAGTCATACATGGCCAGAAACGACGATTTTGAAAAAAAGTGGTACCTCATTGACGCGCGGGGAAAACCCGTCGGAAGGCTTGCGACCAGGGTGGCCTTGATTCTTAGAGGCAAGGGCAAACCGCAGTTTGCTCCCCATTCGGATATCGGGGATTTCGTCGTGGTAGTCAATGCCGACAAGGCTACATTCTCCGGCAGGAAGTGGGAGCAGAAAACCTATTACAGCCATTCTCACTATCCCGGAGGACTTAAATCGGTGACCGCCGATAAGCTCGCTGAGAGAAAACCGGGTGAGATAATCCGCAAGGCCGTCTGGGGGATGCTTCCCAAAAACAAGTTGCAGAAGAAACTTCTACAGCGAATGAAAGTCTACGTTGGAGACGAACACCCGCATGTGGCCCAAAATCCCGAGGTTCTGGAGGTCTGATTCATTATGCCTGAAAACGTTATTTACAATGGCACGGGGAGGAGGAAAACGTCAATCGCCAGAGTCTGGCTTAGAAGAGGCGGCGGGGCCGTTACCGTGAACGAAAAATCCGTGGAAGAGTATTTTCCCAGAGAAGTGTGGCGGATAAAGGCCCGCGAACCTCTGAGCGTCACCGATACTTCCATGGAGTACGACGTGATGGTCAGGGTGAAGGGAGGAGGCCTTACCGGCCAGGCGGGCGCTGTGAGCCACGGACTTGCCAGGGCCCTTCTTAAAGCCAACGAATCACTTCGGAAGAAACTCAAGGTTTCCGGACTGCTCAAACGCGACCCCAGAATGGTTGAAACCAAAAAGTACGGGAAGCGCAAGGCGAGAAGGGGACAGCAGTTCTCCAAAAGGTAATTCATACTTGACCGACCCAACCCAGAAGTTTCAGAGGAAATTCGATATCCGCCCCGCCAAGGGGAAGCTGGGAGTTCTTATCCCCGGAATGAGCGGAGCCGTAAGCACGACTTTCATGGCGGGCGTAAAAGCGGTGATAAAGGGCGTGGGAAGACCCATCGGCTCCCTGACGCAGATGGGGAAAATCAGGGTTGGCAAGAGAACCGAGAAAAATTTTCCTTTCATAAAAGATTTTGTCCCGCTGGCGAAAATACAGGACATAGTATTTGCCGGATGGGACATATACGATGAAAACTGCTACGCTTCCGCGCTTCGCTCTGGAGTGCTCAAAACCGATCTTCTCGGGGAGATAAGACGGGATCTTGAAAAAGAGTCTCCGATGCGGGCCGTTTTCGATAATAACTATGTCCGCAACCTCAAAGGTACTCACGTAAAAAGGGGCAAGACGAAAATGCATCTTGCCGAGGCACTGATTAAGGACATACGGAGATTCCAGAAAGAAAATGACATCGAAAGACTGGTAATGCTCTGGTGCGGGAGTACCGAGGTATATCTTCAACCGTCAGAAGTTCATGAAACCGTAGCGAGTTTAGAGAAGGGACTCAAGGAAAATCACGAGGATATTCCCCCGAGCATGATTTACGCCTATGCGGCCATAAAATGCGGGGCTTCTTACGGAAACGGGGCTCCGAATCTATCCGTCGACATCCCCGCGCTTCAGGAACTTGCGATCGAAAACGAGGTTCCCATAGCCGGTAAGGATTTCAAAACTGGCCAGACCCTCATGAAGACTATTCTAGCACCGGGGTTTAAAAGCAGGATGCTTGGACTCAACGGATGGTTTTCAACCAACATACTGGGCAACCGAGACGGGGAGGTGCTTGATGACCCGGGCTCTTTCAAGACGAAGGAGGAAAGCAAGCTCGGCGCTCTTGACTACATATTCCAGCCCGATCTCTATCCAGAACTTTACTCGAATTACTACCACAAGGTAAGGATAAACTACTATCCGCCGCGCGGAGACGAAAAAGAAGCGTGGGACAATATAGACGTTTTCGGATGGCTTGATTATCCCATGCAGATAAAGGTCAATTTTCTCTGCCGAGACAGCATACTCGCCGCCCCTATCGTCCTTGATCTGGTGCTTTTCCTAGACCTTGCGCACCGCGCCGGCATCTACGGAGTCCAAGAGTGGCTTTCTTTTTATTTCAAAAGCCCCATGGTCGATAAAAGGCTCTATCCCGAACACGATCTCTTCGTTCAGTTCGCCAAGCTGCAGAACACGCTTCGCTACCTGCGGGGTGAGGAACTGATAAACCACTTGGGGATTGATTACTACGGTTTCGGCTAAACGGACCGCTAAGCTACTGCTTGAGAAAGCTTTCGAGATCTTTTCTCGCTCCGGAACTTGCGAGTTTTCCTAGGGCGGCTTTTTCTATCTGCCTTATTCTTTCCCTGGTCAGATTGAACCTCTTGCCGATCTCATCGAGCGTGTAGGTGCTGTGGCGTCCTATGCCGAAGCGAAGCCTGATGATTTCCTCTTCCCTTGCATTCAGAAGGGTGAGCGCTTCCCTGAGCTTTTCCGCGAGAGACATCTTCGCTATTATCGTGTCGGGGATTTTAGCTTCCTTGTCGGCTACCGAATCGAGAAGCGTGGTTTTCTCTCCGTCCAAAACCGGCGTGTCGAGGCTTATGGCGTCGTTTGTGGAATTGAGAATCCTGTTTATAACCTCGGCTGAAATCCCCGAGGCCTCGGCTATTTCCTTTGGCGTTGGCTTTCTTCCCATTTCCTTGCTCAGCTTTGCGCTTGTCTTGTAAACCCTGTTTGCCTGTTCCAGCAGGTAGACGGGAACTTTTATGGTTCTGGTCTGTCCCTGAAGAGCCCTCAGTATGGCCTGATGTATCCACCAGGATGCATAGGTGGAGAATTTGTAGCCTTTGGTGTAATCAAATCTTTCAACCGCGCGCATAAGACCGAGATTTCCTTCCTGAATAAGGTCCGGAAGGGGAAGCCCCCTGCTCATATATCTCCTCGAGATCGTTATTACGAGTCTTAGGTTTGCCTTCACGAATTTCTGTTTGAGCTTAAGCGCCAAGTCGACATAAATCTTCTCCATCGCGCGCAGGGTTGCTATTCTGCGTTTTACCATAAGCGCATTAGGTGAATTTTTTCTCGTGCGGATTTTCTCAAACTTTTCAATGCTTTTAGGCACCTTAGCCATCCTGAGTTCGCACATTTTGATTCTTGCGGATATCTCGACTTCCTGCTTTGCGGCGAAAAGAGGCTCAACGGCCATGTCCTTGAAGTAGACATAAAGAAGGCGTAACTGTTCATCGGGAATCCACTTGTGCTTCTCTTTCTCCTTCCCCTTGGGTTTCAATTCTTCTTCTTCCGGGCTGTCGAAATCTTCTTCGATTTCATCTTCCTCAACGTCGTCGACATCGTAGGATTCAAACCCGGCGTCATGTCCCCCATCATCCTGAAAAGCTTTGTATTTTATGTCCATCTTGTTTTTTCACCATTTTCCTGATTGAAAACGGAATGCGGAGGCGACAAAAAAAGTTTTCAGAGCCCAAGCGGGCAATGAAATTAACACCTTCCGTCCCTATTAGCAATTATAAGATTTTTCGTGCTAAAATGTAAGCGTTTTTTTTCCGAAATGCGGTTTCGCGGGGATTATTTCGCCCCGGCGAAGTTCTCGGAAACCTGCCTCCAGTTCACCACGTTCCACCATGCCTTCACGTAGTCGGGCCTTCTGTTCTGGTAGTTCAGATAATACGCGTGTTCCCAGACGTCAAGACCCAGAATCGGTTTTAGCCCCTCGGAAACCGGGTTGTCCTGGTTTGCGGTGGATGTTACCACGAGGCCGCCGCCGTCCACGCAGAGCCACGCCCAGCCGCTTCCGAACCTGGTAGCGGCCGCCTTTGAGAACATGTCTGCAAAAGCGTCGAAGCTTCCGAACGCGGAGTCTATTGCACCGGCAAGCTCGCCCGACGGTGTTTCCCCGGAACCGGGAGCCATGCACGGCCAGAAAAGGCTGTGATTTGCGTGTCCGCCGCCGTTGTTTCTTACCGCCGTTCTTATGTCTTCTGGAATGGAGTCAAGATCGCCGAGCAGCTCCTCGAGCGATTTATCTGCAAGCTCCGGATGTTTTTCCAGGGCGGCGTTTAGGTTGTTTACGTACCCTTGATGATGCTTTGAATGATGTATTTTCATCGTTTCCGCATCTATATGCGGTTCCAATGCGTCATAATCATAAGGAAGATCAGGTAGTTCGTGCGCCATTTTTTTCTCCTGTTATTCTCTCGAAATAAAAAGTTAAACTTGCCATTGTATCCGCAACTGCGGACAGTTACAAGTAAATTATACCAGAAATTATTCACGTTTTTACATATTGTGACTATAAAGTAAATTTAAGTCCTGAGGCCGCCATGCCAGAGAACATAATTGAAATGACGGACGTGTATAAGTCCTTTAACGGAAAACCTGTTCACAGGGGAGTAAATCTTTTCGTAAGGCGGGGAGAGATCCTTACCGTTCTCGGAGAAAGCGGTGTTGGGAAAAGCGTTTTGCTCAAGGAAATAAACGGTCTTATTAAACCCGACAGCGGAAAGGTCATGGTTTTGGGAGAGGATACGGCGCAGATGGATGAAAGACAGCTCGTGAGAATAAGAAAGGAAACGGGCATGCTGTTTCAGGGCTCAGCCCTTTTTGACTCCCTTACGGTCGAAGAGAATATAGCCTATCCTCTGATTGAGAATTCTGACCTTTCTCCGGAGGAGACAAAAAAGGCGGTTGCACGGAACCTCGAACTGGTTGATCTTGCCGGAATCGAGGAAAAGTACCCGGGGGAACTCAGCGGAGGAATGAAAAAAAGAGTGGCCCTAGCAAGAGCAATTGCCACGCGCCCGAAGATTCTTCTCTACGACGAGCCCACGACCGGTCTTGACCCTCCTAACATAAAAAGGATCGCAAAGCTCATAAAAAGTATGAGAGACCGGCTCAGGATAACCGGGGTCGTCATTACCCACGACATCGGAACCGCTTACGAGGTCTCAGACAGGGTAGCTTTCCTTTACGAGGGGGAAATCCTGTTCATGGGAACCGTACCGGAGGCCCGCGAGAGCAATATCTCCACCTTCAGAAACTTCCTCGATACTAAGATGTAGAGATCGAAGATCTAGGAATCGCGGATCCCGATTTTTTTAAGAAGCACAGAAGCCATCGCCGCTATTCCTTCTTTTCTGCCCGTAAAACCGAGGCCGTCGGTTGATGTTCCCTTTACGCTTACCGCTTCGGGGGAGATTCCAAGAGCGTCTGCGATTTTCTTTTCCATGGCAGATGCGTGAGGAGATATTTTCGGTTCCTCGCACACCACAGTGCAATCTATGTTTTCTATCCCGAACCCCTTGTCTGTCATCAACCGGGCGACTTGGGAAAGAATAAGGAGACTTGATACATCTTTGTATTGAGGGTTCCCAGGCGGAAAGTGTTTTCCTAAGTCCCCCTCGCCGACAGCTCCCAAAATGGCGTCGGCAACCGCATGGGAGAGAACGTCTGCGTCTGAGTGGCCCTCAAGCCCCCGGCAGCCCGGTATCTCGACGCCGCCCAGTATAAGCGCCTTTCCCTCGCAAAACCCATGCGCGTCAAACCCAGTTCCTATTCTGTACATTGCTCCGCTTCTCCTTTGCTTACGATAAGTTCGGCTATTTTGAAATCGGCAGCGGTTGTGATTTTCATGTTAAGGTCATTTCCCATTACTATGCTTACCCTTATCCCCTTTGCTTCCGCAAGCGTTGATTCATCGGTCGCGTCAAGTTCTGCGGTACCGGCTGAGCGATAGATTTCTTCGAGTATCTCCCGGCGAAAAACCTGGGGAGTCTGTGCCCTCCAGAGCTTTTCTCTCGGAACCGTTTCCTTCACGAGCGAGCCGTGCTCTTCTGTCCTCTTCAGGGTATCTGTAACGGGGACGGCGCAGAGGGAGGCGCCCGTGCGTGCGCACTGCTCTATGACTCTTTTTATCGTATCATTATCGACAAAAGGCCTCGCGGCGTCGTGAATGAGCACCATGTCGCTATCCGGGGGCACAGCGCGGAAGCCGTTTCTTACGGATATCTGTCTTTTTTTGCCCCCGCCAACTACCGAAGTGATTTTTTCAAACCCGAAGTCCCCGAGCAGATCCCTTGAGCGCGAGATTTCATCTTCGGGAACTACGACCACTACGCTTGTTATTAATTTGCTTCGCTCAAAAGTGGAAAGACAGTAGGTCAGAAGAGGTTTTCCGCCGAGTGCTGAGAACTGCTTTTTTTCACGCGGGGAGAATCTTTTCGAGAGACCGGCAGCGGGTACTACGGCTGAGACTTTTGGGGCGCTCACGGGGGTCAGCCCTCTTTTTTCAGTTTCGCGAAGACTATTCTTCCGGTCGGAGTCTGCACCATGCTCCTGACCGAGATGTCCACGTCTCTTCCTATCTGTCTTGAGGCGTTGTCCGTTACCACCATGGTTCCGTCATCAAGATACCCGACTGCCTGATGCTGTTCCTTCCCGGGTTTTACAAGGCTTATTCTTATCGTCTGTCCCTGTTCCACGACGGGTCTGAGGGCGTGATTCAGGTTGTTTATGTTGAGCACGGTGACTTTTTCCAGATCGGCGATCTTTTTCAGGTTGTAGTCGTTGGTGATGAGTATTCCGTTCAGTCTCTTTGAAAGCTCGATGAGTTTTATGTCGGCGTCTTTTATGTGTTCGAAATCATGATCGGAGAGGGTGACGCTTATCAATGGGATTTCGTTCTGCAGCCTGGTAATGATGTCAAGCCCCCTCCTGCCGCGGGTTTTTCTAGCGGGGTCCGGGGAATCCGCTATGTACTGAAGTTCCTGTATGATGAATTTCGGTATTATGAGCTCTCCTTGGAGAAATCCCGTTTCGGCGATATCGGCGATGCGCCCGTCTATTATCACGCTTGTGTCAAGTATTTTCGGGGCAAGAGCCTCGGGCTTCTTAAAAAACGAGTCGGAAGCCGCTGCTGCCAGGGAGGTTTTGTCGTAGCCTATTACCGCGCCGATGCAAACGAGAAGCAGAAATATTCCCGCTTTTACGTGGGGCAGGAGGTGTCCGGCTATCGGAAAACTGTTAAGAATAGTGAGCACCGCGAGATATATGAAAATACCCGTGAGCATGCCGGCTGAGATTCCGAGCGCGCAGCGAAGAGAGATTTTCCTGAAAAGCACCCGGAAGCCCGCAAGAACCACAAAAGCAAATACTCCGCAGGCAACGGCCGTAATAATCGAGCGGGGAAGTGAAAGGTAGTCCGGGCCGAGGGCAAAAGCCACGAGCGCAAACGCTATGGAAAGTGTAATCAAGAGTTTCATTAATAATCCGGCCCTTCCGAAGGAGCAAATTATAGGATATATGAAGGCTGTGATTTTAACAAGTTTTCGGTTGCGAGTGTCGCCGACTGCCGACGGTCTTTCCCTGATTTTTACTGGTCAGTTATAATTACGGCTTGCCGGGTGAAACGATCCGGTTTTTTGGTTTTTCACACAGCCGGTTTTTCCCGTGGACGGAACATTATGAAATTCTGCACTCTTGCCAGCGGCAGTTCTGGCAACTCGCTTTATCTTGAGTCGAAATACTCAAAAATACTGATTGACGCGGGGATTAGTTTCCGAAGGATCTCGCGGAGCCTCGAGAATATTGGGGTAGCCGTAACAGATCTTAACGCGGTGGTGCTCTCGCATGAGCATGGGGACCACTCAAGAGCTGTTGGGAAAATGTCTGAGGTGCCTGTTTACGTGTCAGGGGAAACCGTTGGTTTCTGGGAAGAAAAAAGAAACGGGTACAATCACAAAAACGGCGCGGGGTCCTCAAAGGCCGCGGGTTCTCGAAACGGCGCAATAAAGAAACTAATGGAATTTGATTCCGAGGAGCAGTTTCACATAGAGGACCTTACCATAACCCCCTTCTCGGTAGCGCACGACGCTATTGATCCGGTCGGGTTTACCGTAACCGACGGCCGTGTCAAAATAGGAGTAGTAACCGACATAGGAAAACCCACGGCGCTTGTAATAGAGAGTCTTAAAAACTGCGACGCGCTAGTTCTTGAGTCGAATCATGACAGGGAAATGCTTTTCTCAGGGTCTTACCCGCCGTACCTTAAGCAGAGAATAAGCGGCGGGCACGGGCATCTCTCAAACGATCAGTCCGCATCACTTCTGGGTGACGTTTTGCACGATGGGTTAAAATACGTTCTGCTTGCCCACTTGAGTTCAATGAACAACACGCCTGAGATGGCACTTGAATGTTCCCTCGAAGTTCTGCGCAGAAACGGTGCCGACGGCCGCGTTGCTGTGGACGTCGCTCCGCGAAACACCGTCGGGGAGGTTATAACGGTTTGATCTCAAGATATTCCAGAGAGGAAATGTCGCGGATATGGTCGGATGAGAACCGCTACCGCATCTGGCTCGAGGTGGAACTTGCCGTGTGCGAAGCGTGGGCGCATTACGGTGAAATTCCAGCCGAAGCCCTCTCTAACATAAACGAAAAAGCCGCTTTCGACGTAAAAAGAATTGCCGAGCTTGAAACAAAGCTTAAGCACGACGTCCTGGCTTTTCTTACTTGCGTTTCCGAGTACGTAGGAAACGATTCGAGATTCATTCATCTCGGAATGACATCCTCGGATGTTCTTGACACCGCTTTTTCTATACAGCTTCAAGAGGCAGGCGGACTCATAGTTGGGGGTCTTCGTAAACTGCTTGGGGTTCTCCGCAAAAAGGCGTTTGACTACAAGGACACCGCGATGATCGGGCGCTCTCACGGCATACACGCCGAACCCAGGACGCTGGGTCTTGTGTTTGCCCTCTGGTATGACGAGATGAGAAGGAACCTTGATAGGATGAACGCCGCTCGGGATGCCGTGAGCGTGGGGATGATGTCGGGCGCCGTCGGTACCTACGCCAATATCACTCCGCAGGTAGAACGTTACGCGTGCGAATTGCTGGGGCTTCGTCCCGCGGGAATATCGACACAGGTGATACAGAGAGACATTTACGCACAGTATTTTCTCTGTCTTTCCCTTATAGCGGCGTCGGTGGAGAAAATTGCTACTGAAATAAGGCATTACCAGAGGACCGAGGTAGGTGAGATGGAGGAGCCCTTCACCGAAGGGCAGAAAGGGTCTTCCGCTATGCCCCATAAGAGAAACCCCGTGCTTTCGGAAAATCTCTGCGGGCTCTCAAGAATAGTAAGATCTCACTCGATCGCGGCCCTTGAAAACATAGCGCTCTGGCACGAAAGGGACATAAGCCACTCCTCCGTTGAGAGGATCATAGGTCCCGACGGAACCATACTGGTTGATTTCATGCTTGAGAGGCTTTGCGGTCTCCTCGGAGGTCTGCGGGTTTATCCAGACAGGCTTGAGGAGAACATGTGGATTACGCGCGGACTTGTTTTTTCCCAGAAAGTTCTGCTCGAGCTTGTAAAAAAGGGTGTTTCAAGGGAAGATGCCTACTCGCTCGTGCAGCGAAACGCCATGCGGTGCTGGGAAGAAAAAAAGGATTTCCGAGGGATGCTTAAGGGCGACGAGCAGGTAACGGATATTCTTTCGGAAAAAGAGATCGATTCGTGTTTTGAACTTAAGGAAGATCTTAAGAACATAGATCATATCTTCGCCACGGTGTTCGGCGAATCATAACTAACAAGGAGCTTTATTCGTGATGGGAAAAATATTTGCCTCAAAAGCAAGAAAATCAATTCTAGCGACAGCTGTACCGGTTCTTCTAGCCGTGGTTTTTCTTTTCCCCGGGAGCCTTTTCGCGCTCGATAACGTTAACCTCGGGAAACTTGAGCAGTACTTCAAGAACCGCTACGGAATTCATCTTCCCGGCGGTTTCACGGTGAAGGCGGTTAAAGGGAAAGATTCTGAGATAAAGGGATTCAAGGAAGGCGAATACAAAATCGGATTTCCCGATGGCCGAAACCAAACCATTCCGTTTCTTGTGAGTGGCGATGGCAAGTTTGTGATAATGGGCGACCCTCCAACCGTAAAGGTGGATGCGATGAAGGAAACGGGTATCTCCGGAGTGAGGCAAGGGTTTCTCGCATCTGAAGGCGGGCAGATTCCGATTCTGGTTTCCGGCGATCGCAAGACAATAATGGTCGGCAAGCTTGAAAATCTCAATCGAGATCCAGCCGCCGAGACTTCCGGGAAGATTTCTCTTGAGAACGTTCCCTTAAAAGGAGACCCTAAGGCCGGAGTAACGGTGGTCGAGTACTCGGATTTCCAATGCGGTTACTGCGCCCGAGCCGCAAGCCAGGTAGCTGATTTTCTCAAAGATTACGAAGGCAAAGTCAGGTTCTTTTACAAGCAGTTCCCGCTCTCGTTTCACAAGTGGGCCGAAGAAGCCTCGATCGCATCTCTTTGCGTCTATGATCAGTCAAACGAGAAATTCTGGAAGATCCACGACGCCATTTTCGAAAAGCAGAGCGAGATAAAGGTTGCCGATGCTAAAGACACCCTTGCGGGAATGGTGCGCAAACTCGGGGTCGATATGAAAAAATACGATGAGTGCGTAAAATCCGAGGAAGCCAAACGGAGGGTTGCTTCGGACATGAAAGAAGGCCAATCAATCGGGGTAAGCGGTACGCCGACATTCGTCGTTGATGGTTTTGTGATCTCGGGAGGTGCCAACATGAAGGCGCTTAGAAATGCCGTGGATTACCGTCTTTCCCTGAACTCCGATAAGTCCGGAAAATAACTTCCGCCGGGTTCTGACCATGAAATGTCCTGAGTGCGGTTACACGAGCTTTGATTACCTTGAGGAATGCAAAAAATGCGGGGCCGCCCTGTCTCCCGTACCTATTTTCAAATATCTCTATGAAGACGAACTGAGTACGGAAGTGGTTATTGACAGAAGCACGCAACCCGTTCTCAGCGACGTCTCAGCCGGGGTCGAGACGGACGGGGCGACGTTTGAACTCAGCCCTGCGGGCGAGCTTAACGACGAAGGATTGCATACGGGCGGACTTGAGGATTTTCTCAGCTTTGAGCGGGACTTGGGAGAGGAAATAGCGGAAGCCGAGGTGGAAGCAGAGGCGCAGGAAATAGAAAAGAAGAGCCCCCCGCCTCTGCCCGATGGAATGATTCCCGCAACCTTCGGGGAGAGAATTTTCGCATTTTCCGTTGATCTTCTGTTTACGCTCTGCGTGGCGGCAGCCGCGCTTTTTTCAGGAGCGAACCTCATCGGAGAGACTTTTTTCCTGGGTCTCGGAGAATTTGTTTCCATATGGGGGTGGATATGTCTTTGCGCTTACGTACTGGCGACCACTTATTTTATTTTTCTTCCCTCTTGGTGCGGAACGACTCTTGGAAACGCGGCCGCGGGTATCCGGGTGGTCAGGCAGGACGGTTCACCTGCCGGACTTCAGGCAAACTTCCTAAGGTGGGCCTGCTGGGTTTTTTCCGTAGCCACCGTTTTTCTGGGTTTTGCGCTGGCGTTGTCTGACCCGCAACGCAAAACTCTCAGCGACCGCCTCTGCGACACTTTTGTCGTGAGGATCTGATTCAATACGATGCTTATAGAAGAGCTTGAAAAAAGTATCGAGAATAAGCGGGAGGAAGTTTCATCCTGGATAGATTTCCACTGCGAAAAGGTGATGGTGCCGCTTTACAGCTCTGTCGATCTGCGTTTCTCCGAGCACAAGATTGCCCCTATAGACACCAACGTTTTTCCCGCAGGCTTTAACAACCTTTCAGACGGATTCAGAAAAAATGCGGGAAAGCTTTTCAGGGGATATCTTTTTTCCAGGTACCCGAGCGCAAAAAAAATCCTTCTGGTTCCGGAGCTTAATACCAAAAACACTTATTACTGGGAAAACATCTGGGTAATAAAGTCTGTTTTAGAGGACGAGGGCTATGAGGTCAGGGTCGGCATCGCGAACGAGGAGTTTCGAAGGGAAAGCGCTTCGTTCAGTTCGGCAAGCGGGCAGATAATCGAGGCGAAGCGGGTTTTCCAGGAGGAAGGCTCGGCGATGATAGACGGCTTTGTGCCTGATATCGTGATGATAAATAACGATTTTTCGGAAAGATGCCCAAAAACCCTCCACAATCTGCGCCAGCCCGTTTTACCGCCCATTGAAATAGGATGGCACGCTAGAAAGAAAGATGTGCATTTCGAGTTTTATAACCGTCTCTGTGGCGAACTTGCCGACATACTGGAAGTTGATCCCTGGGTGATGTCGGTTGAAACCGCTTTGGAAAGCGGAGTGGATTTTGATTTTCCCGAGGACAGGGAACGGGTTTCCGCTAGAGCCGGCCAAGTTCTCTCAACAGTCAAAAGCGAGTATCTGAAAAGAGACATAGATCACAAGCCTTCGCTTTTTATTAAGAGTAATTCAGGTACCTACGGCATGGCTGTTACGAGTGTCAGTGACCCCAGAAGCATCATAGAGATGAATTCGCGCGACAGGAAAAGAATGCGGGTTTCCAAAGGGGGAATGCCCGTTCGGGACGTGGTGATACAGGAAGGGGTGCCTACGTCGCTTCGCGTCGGGAACGGCCTTGTCGGCGAGCCCGTTGTTTACCTTATTCAGTCCCAGGTGGCGGGGATGTTCTACAGGGTTAACTCCCTCCGGGGCGAACTTGAGAACCTTAACTCAAAGGGAATGGAATTTCTGCCGTGCGAGGCCTCTTTGCCAAACGGTATTCCGCCGGTGTTTGACCTTGTTTCAAAAGTTGCCACCATCGCCGCGGGCTACGAAATAGAAAAAGTCCTGAAAGACGTAGATTGCTGAAATGTCCGGAAGACAGAAACAGTTTCCGACCGGCGGGATTTCTCTTTTTTTTCTCGTTATGGGCCCCGCTCTCGGCGTTGTCCTTTTCCTTACTTTAAAATCCCTTGGATGGGAAAGTGACGCATGCTGGACCGCCGCGGTTTCCGCCGTATGCGCGGTGTGGTGGGTGTTTGAGCCTGTACCGATTCCGGTGACTTTCCTCTTGCCCTGTTCCCGGTTCTTGGCGTTCTTTCTCCGAGGGAAATCAGCGAATCCTACGGAGCCCCGCTTATATTGTTGCTTCTCGGCGGATTTATACTGTCAACGGCAATGGCAAGCAGCGGAGCGCACAGGCGCTTAGCGCTTACCATGGTTAATTTTTTCGGAGGGTCAAGCAATCGGCGCCTGGTATTTGGTTTCATGGCTGCCTCTGCGGTGCTAAGCATGTGGATTTCCAATACCGCCACTACGCTTATGATGCTTCCCGTCGCCCTAGCCGTTCTGGAAAAATCAGGAGACAAATCGCTTGCGGTTCCTTTGCTTCTCGGAATCGCATACGCGGCGAGTGTAGGCGGCATCGGAACACCGATAGGAACTCCTCCCAATTTGGTGTTCAGCGAGATTTATTTCCAGAATACGGGCGTGGAGATTCCGTTTCTCACCTGGATGAGCTGGGGAATTCCGGTCGTCGTAATTTTCGTTCCGATAATCGGCCTCTATATCCCCCGACGCCTCACTGGTTCGGCGTTCCGGGGGCGAACGACGCCAGCGTGGCACTTGTGGCCGTTATCGTGATGTTTCTCATACCCAACGGCAAGGGGGGAAAGCTTCTTGATTGGGATACCGCGAGCGACATTCCTTGGGGGATGCTCATTTTGTTCGGTGGCGGTATCGCGATCGCAAAGGCTTTTATCGCGTCCGGGTTAAGCGCCGCGCTAGGCGAAGCGCTCTCCGGTCTTGCCGTTTTGCACATCGTTTTGATACTGGCCGTTATCTGTCTTGCGATTACTTTTCTTACGGAACTCACGAGCAACACGGCGACCACGACCCTGATGATGCCGATTCTCGCGGCTACGGCGATGGCGATAAATATCGAACCGGCGTTACTGATGGTGCCGGCGGCGATGAGCGCAAGCTGCGCGTTTATGCTTCCGGTTGCCACGGCGCCGAACGTTGTGGTGTTCAGTACGGGGGCATTCCCGACGAAAGTTATGGCGAGAGAGGGATTGGCGCTTAATTTTATCGGCGCGTTGATTATTACGGCAGTGTGCGCGATTCTGCTTTAAGCAGAATTAAACATCCCTTCACCCTATTTCTCTTAGTTGGATTGAATCTATACCGGCGACCGTGATAACGTCGGATACGAGCACGACCCGGTCGCCCGACTTTAATATCCGCTTTTGTTTCAGAAGCCCAAAGGCTCCTTGGATTCTCTGTTCGGGATCTTCGGATTCATCCATGCAATGCGCGATTACGGCTCTGTTCAAGGACAACTGCCGTTTTACTCTACTGTCAAAAGTTACGGCGTGAATGGGCGTTTTGGCCGGTCTGCAGTTTGTTACAAGCTGAGCCATCAAGCCTCCTTTTGTTATTACTACGAGCGATTTGGCGTCAATTGATTCAGCGAGTTCAACCGCCGAAGCCGCTATATGCTGCTTGAGATCTTTTTTAACAAGAAGCTTGCCCATCTGCAGACTTGTTAGTTTCTCTGCCTTTAAGGCTATTTTGTCGATGTGCTCTATTGACCTTATGGGATGTTTTCCGATTGTCGTTTCACCCGAGAGCATGACCGCATCCACTTCCTCGTAGACTGCGTTTGAAACATCCGTTACTTCAGCCCGTGTCGGAATGGGGTTCTCAATCATTGATTCGAGCAGATGAGTGGCAACTATGACTCTTTTACCTTTTTCCTGACATTTGCCGACTATCATTCTTTGTACGTCCGGCAATTCCTCAATGCTTATTTCAATGCCCAAATCTCCCCTGGCGACCATGACCGCGTCCGATGCTTTAACGATTTCCTCCACGTTGCGCACCCCTTCCTGATCTTCGATCTTAGAGATGATTTTTATTCCTTCACCGTCGGCTCCCAGAAGTCCCCTGAGTTCCAAAACGTCTTGTGCTTCCCTGACGAAAGAAAGAGCTATGTAGTCAACTTCGTTTTTGACTCCAAATTCTATGTCCGCCTTGTCCTTTTCCGTTATTGAGGGAAGATTGACCTTTACCCCGGGCAGATTTACATGACGGTTGCTTTTCATGGTTCCGCCGTCAATTACCTTGCATTCCATGGTCCCATGATCTTTCTTCAGCACTTCCAAGTTTATGAGCCCGTTGTCCACGGTTATCTTCTCTCCTACCTGAACCTCGTTGATAATGTCCTCATAGTTAATATGAATTGAGGACTCTTCAACGCCATCAGGCCTTACGGACACCGTGATTACGTCTCCTTCACTTATATGCAGGTCGCTTTGCAGAACCCCAGTTCTGATCTCGGGTCCCTGAGTGTCAAGTATTACCGCGATTGAGTCTTCAATTTCCCTGTTGATGGACTTCACCGTTTTGATTACTTCAAGGTGGCTTTCGTGGGTGCCGTGCGACATGTTGAGGCGTACGGCGTTCATTCCCGCCTCGTACATTCTCATCAGCATTTCGTACGAACTTGTGGAGGGTCCGGCGGTACAGATTATTTTAGTTTTTCTAAAAGGTTCCATAAGCGGGGAAATATGTCGGTAAATTTAAAAAATGCAAAGTTCTTTTAACTCGAAGTTAATATACCGAGATGACAGGAAGGATGTGGGTTGCTGAAGCACGTTTGAATTTTTCGAAATTTTCTGAACAATCCACGCTTTTTTGACAGCGTGCCTGTTTTGTGATAGTAAACTGCTTTCTAATCTGACGAAATCCCTGAATTTCCCGAGACAAGACATATGGAATACATTCAGCATTTATCAGTGGAAAAATTCATTCTTTATCTTCTGATAATTCTTGTTTTCGCCAAGGCCTTCGGCCGACTGGCCGAAAAAATTGGACAGCCATCGGTCCTCGGGGAACTTCTTGCCGGGGTCGTTCTGAGTGCGAGCGTTTTGGCGCTTATTCCATCTACCGAAGGCATGGTCGGATATGATGTTTTTTACCTGCTCGCGGAAATAGGGGTCGTTCTTCTTCTTTTCGAAATAGGTCTTGAGACCAGACTTGTGGACCTGATAAAAGTGGGTCCCGTCTCGGCGCTTGTCGCCGTAGTCGGTGTGGTACTGCCGTTTGTTCTGGGGTACTTCTGCGTAATCTATTTCCAGAAGTTCTCTTTGCTCAATCTTGAGGCCGGAATGGTCGGGCTAGTAGCTATAGTTACAGGTGCGACATTGACCGCGACAAGTGTTGGGATTACGGCCAGGGTTCTTGCGGATCTTGACCGGCTCCAGACAAAAGAGGCCAGGATAGTTCTCACCGCCGCCATAATAGATGACGTGCTGGGGCTTATAATTCTTGGGGTCGTAAGCGGAATAGTCAGTTCTTTTGAACCTGGCGCTTCGGGAGCGGGGCAGATGACCTTCAGTTCGATTGCCCTTATAACGGTAAAAGCTTTCGGTTTTCTCGCTGTTTCAATATTTCTCGGAAGGATTGTCGCTCCCAGAATTTTTGGGTTTTTCGCCCGGATCGACAATAACAACCTCGTTTGGATCATGGGAATAGCCTTCTGCTTTGTCTATGCATACTGCTCGAATCTTTTTTCTCTCGCTCCCATAGTGGGGGCATTCGCGGCCGGTTTGGTTCTTCGCGAAACGGATCAGTTCAAGACTATCGAGAGCGGCGTAAAGCCCGTTTCACACTTTTTCGCCCCAATATTTTTCGTGATGGTGGGGGCCGCCGTGGATATTTCTGTGTTCAATCCCTTTGTATCTGAAAATATTATGGTAATATCAATCGCTTTAATTCTTTTCGCGGTGGCGGTTGTAGGCAAGTACGCAAGCGGTTACGTGGTCTATGAAAAAGGCGTAAGAAAAAGTATAATTGGCGTCGGAATGATCCCGAGAGGTGAGGTTGGGCTTATTTTCGCCAAGATCGGTCTTGTGCACGGCATTTTCAAAACCGATCTTTTCTCCGCCATCACTGCTATGGTCATACTGACAACCTTTATAGTGCCCCCGCTTTTAAAACATATGTTTGAAAGCGAGAACAAGGAGCGCAAGCTGACCGGAAGCGGGGTTTAGCGAATAATCTTGAAATTAAGCTAATCATGAGATTCTCTGGTCTTAGGACATTTTTATATGCTGCGATTTTCGCCCTGGCGGTAGTTCCCCCGGCAAGTGCCGCGGAGAACCTGCTTAGCGTCGATAAAACTGTAGTAATTCAGCTTCTTATTTTTCTGGTAGCACTCTTTCTCCTTAACAGGCTCGTGTTCCGTCCCCTTCTCGGGGTCTGGGACAGGAGGGATAAGCTTACCGCTGGCACGCTCCGGGAGGCTGAAGAGATGACTCGGAGGGCCGAGAGCACTATTACCGAGTACAACGAAAAACTCGCCGAGGCTAGGGTTCAGGCGACGGAGACCAGAAACGAACTCCGGCAGCAGGGGCAAAGCGAATCTTCAAAGATGCTTCTTTCGGCAAGAGAGGCCGCTCAGGGGGAACTTGAAGGAGCGAGAGGGACTCTTGAGAGTGAGGTCGCGAAGATAAGGGTGGATTTGCAGGGCGAGATAGAGTCGCTTGCCACGGAAATAAGCAACCGTGTATTGAGGAAGGGAGCGTAGCTTTGAAACCGGCTCTGGATTTTAATTTTTCGGGAGAAACACGAATTGGATAGCCACTTTGACTGGGTGTTCGTAATAAAGCATGCCGTTAACTTGGGTTTGCTGCTGGGTCTTCTCATATACCTTATCAGAAAACCCTTTCTTTC
The DNA here is from genome assembly GCA_047518015.1 of Thermodesulfobacteriota bacterium. Taxonomy (GTDB): domain Bacteria; phylum Desulfobacterota_D; class UBA1144; order Nemesobacterales; family Nemesobacteraceae; genus Nemesobacter. Next base: position 51,476 of record JAKZRS010000016.1, read on the forward strand.
TTTTCTGAAAAGCAGAAAGGAAAGGCTCCGCTCAGAAGTGGACAGGGCAGCGACAGCGGCGGAGCAGGCGAAAATAACGCTTGAGGAATACTCAGCAAAACTTGATGCGGTGGCCTCCGAGGTAGCGGCTCTTCAGGAGAACATAAGAAAACAGGGAGAGACCGAAAGGGGCGAGCTTGTGTCTTCGGCGGAGAAAAGCTGCGAAATGATAAAAAAAGAGGTTGAGGATACGATTCGTCTTGAGACCACAAAGGCGGTCTCCGAAATACAGTCAGAAGTAGTCGACTCGGCGCTTGCGCTTGCCGAGAAGATAATAAAGGAACGGGTTGACGCGGGTTTTACGACCGATTCGGTTGACGATTTCATAAAAATGATCGAGGAAGGAAAATGGCAACAGTTGCGACACTGAGAGATCTTGTCTCGGCACTTGTGGATTCCGCGGCGGATGAGCGCGAACTTTTGGGGATAAGAGCCGACGTGGAGAGTTTCCTTGAGCAGATCTGCAGTTCGGGGGAGTTACGGAACGTTCTTTTAAGCATGGTGTTTTCTATGGAAGAGAAAAAGGCGGTCGTGGAGGATTTTCTTGAGGCGGCGTCTTCGCTTGAGATTACGAAAAGATTTATTCTGCTCGTTTTGGAGATGGAGAAGGTTGCGACGCTTCTCGGCTCAAAGGAAGCTGTGCTCGCAAGACTTGACGAAGCGGTAGGAAAGGTGACGGCCGAGATTACTTCGGCTAGGGATCTTAGCCAAAGCGATGTCGAGAGACTCGGTGCAGCTCTTCGCGCGGCGACCGGAAAGACGGTTGAGGTGTCGCTTAAGGTCGATCCTTTAATGATAGGTGGAATAAAGGCACAGGTAGGGGACAAGGTTTACGATAACAGCGTCAGGACACAGCTTGAGAGAATACGAGGTGTTCTTTCTCCGTCCTAATCCCAAATAATTCCAAAGGAGTTAGCAATGCAGGAACTAAAAGCAGAAAGTATAGGCGAGATTCTGAGAAACAGGATAAAAGGCTATGAACGAAAAGTGGATACCGAAGAAGTCGGAACTATTATCTCCCTCGGCGACGGTATCGCCCGGGTTTACGGTCTTGATCAGGCGGTAGCGGGAGAGCTTGTCGAGTTTGACGGCGGGATCACCGGACTTGTCCTGAACCTTGAAGAAGATAATGTCGGTGTCGCTCTTTTCGGAGAAGACTCCCACCTGAGCGAAGGAGGGACGGTAAAGCGCACGGGGCGCATCGCCGAGGTGCCGGTCGGAGAGGCTCTTGGCGGAAGGGTGGTTGACGCGCTCGGAAGGCCGATTGACGGTCTCGGCGAAATAGCTGCCGCTGGAACAAAGCAGATTGAGGTAAAGGCCCCTGGAGTCATTTACCGCCAGTCGGTGAGTGAACCCCTTCAGACTGGGCTTAAGTCCGTTGATTCCATGATACCGATAGGAAGGGGGCAGAGGGAACTTATCCTGGGGGACCGCCAGGTTGGAAAGACCGCTATTGCTATTGACACGATAATAAACCAGAGGGAAGAGGACGTTCACTGCATATACGTGGCCATAGGACAGAAACAGTCAACCGTGGCTCAGGTCGTCGACAAGCTTAAGGAGCATGACGCCATGAAGTACACGACCATAGTTTCCGCCACGGCCGGCACGCCGGCGCCTTTTCAGTTTCTGGCTCCTTTTTCCGGCTGCGCCATGGGAGAGTACTTCAGGGACAGCGGACGCCACGCGCTCATAATATACGATGATCTGACAAAACACGCGTGGTCGTATCGGCAGCTCTCGCTTCTTCTCAAGAGACCGCCGGGACGCGAGGCGTACCCGGGAGACGTTTTCTATCTTCACTCCAGACTTCTTGAGCGCGCCGCCAAGATGAGAGACGAGGACGGAGGCGGGTCGCTTACGGCGCTTCCCATAATCGAAACGCAGGCGGGTGACGTTTCCGCTTACATTCCAACAAACGTGATTTCCATTACCGACGGGCAGATATACCTTGAGAGCGATCTTTTCTACTCGGGTGTCCGCCCCGCGATTAACGTCGGTCTTTCAGTTTCCAGGGTAGGGGGAAGCGCGCAGATAAAGGCGATGAAAAACGTCGCCGGAACCCTGAGGCTTGAGCTTGCCCAGTACAGGGAGGTCGAGGCGTTTGCGCAGTTCGCTTCCGATCTTGACAAGATAACCCAGAATCAGCTCGCCCGGGGAAGCAGGCTTGTTGAAGCCCTCAAGCAGGATCAGTACGAGCCGCAGGCTGTTGAAAAGCAGATTCTGATCATATTCGCCGTTACAAACGGCTACGTTGACGACTATCCGACCTCCGCGGTGAGAAAATACGAAAGGGAGCTGTCTTCTTTCCTTGAATCGAAGCACCCTGAGTACCTAGCGGAAATAAAGGAGAAAAAAGTCATCTCGGACGAACTTAGGGAAAAGCTTGTGGCTGCGCTGGACGAGCTTGAAAACCAGCTGGGCGAATTTGCCTGACACATTAACGGGAAAGAATAATGCCGAGCCTTAAACAGATAACGACAAAGATAAAAAGCGTGAGAAGCACGCGGCGGATAATGGGTGCTATGAAACTCATAGCTGCGGTGCGCCTGCAGAAGGCCCAGGCTGCGCTTAGGGCCTACAGACCTTATTCGGATGCGTACCGCGACGTGGTTTTAAACGTAGCGGCGCTTTCAGAACCAGAGGATCATCCCCTTCTTCGAGTCCCGGAGGAAAAAACGAACCTGCACGTTTTGTTCTTTACTTCCGACAGGGGGCTTTGCGGAAGTTTCAACAGCGCTTTGATAAGAAACATGCAGCGTCATGTCGAGGAGCAGAGGGAGGTTTTCGGGAACATAAAGCTGAGTTTCGTCGGAAGGCGGGGACGGGATTCTTTCTCGAAAAACGGGGTAGCTACCGGCAAATACTACACGGGAGTGACCGAAAAAAACTCCCGGAAGTTTTCAGGGGAACTGGCCGTGGCGCTAACAGAGGAGTTTAGGACTGGGGAGAGTGACGAAATAGTGCTTGCGTATAACCACTTTGTTTCCGCCATTTCGCGGAGGATGACATTTGAAAGACTTCTTCCGCTTTCGGCGCAGGAACCCGACGACGGTGGTGCGGAGAGTTCTTCTGATTATATATTCGAGCCCGAAAAAGAACAGATAATAGGTTCGATTCTTCCGAAGTACGTTCAGGTGAGGATTGAGCGCGCGATGAACGAGTCGCTCACGAGTGAACACGCGGCGCGCATGACCGCGATGGAAAATGCAACCAGCAACGCGGACGAGGTGATAGCGAAACTTACCCTGCTTTTCAACAAGACCAGGCAGGCGATCATTACAACGGAGCTTATGGATATCGTTAACGGTACGGAAGCTCAAAGGAAAGGAGGCAACGAGTAAAAATGAGTATTGAAGCAGCGTTTACGGCAGCCGGTGTAGGCAGTGATACGGCAGGTGGAACCGACGACCAGATGGGGAAAATAATTCAGGTAACGGGTCCCGTGGTGGACATCGAATTCTCGAAAGGCGGTCTTCCCACCGTGTTTACGGCTCTTAAGGTAACGAATCCGGCGCTCGGGGAAACTGAGTGGAACTTGGTTTTAGAGGTCGCCCAGCAGATCGGCGGAGGCCGTGTGAGATGCATCGCCATGGATTCGACCGAGGGACTGAAAAGAGGACAGGATGTCCTTAACACCGGTGAGGGAATAACGATTCCCGTCGGCAAGGAAGCTCTCGGAAGACTGCTTAACGTTATTGGCGAACCAATAGACGAAGCCGGTCCCGTAGAGACGGAAGAGCGCTGGCCCATTCACCGTCCCGCGCCCGAGTTCGTCGAGCAGAGCACCAAGATGGAGCTTTTCGAGACGGGCATAAAGGTTATAGATCTCCTCGCTCCTTTTCTTAAGGGCGGGAAAATCGGTCTTTTCGGCGGAGCCGGGGTAGGCAAGACTGTTTTGCTCATGGAGCTTATACACAACATAGCCAAGGAGCACGGCGGGTATTCGGTTTTCGGCGGAGTGGGGGAAAGAACCAGGGAAGGAAACGACCTTTACTGGGAGATGAAGGAATCGGGAGTTCTTGCAAACACAGGACTCATATTCGGACAGATGAACGAGCCGCCTGGAGCGAGAGCCAGGGTCGCGCTTACGGCGCTTACGCTCGCGGAGTATTTCCGCGACACTCAGGGTCAGGACGTACTTCTTTTCATCGACAACATCTTCCGTTTCACCCAGGCAGGTTCTGAGGTGTCGGCTCTTCTCGGAAGAACGCCTTCCGCGGTTGGTTACCAGCCGACTCTGTCAACTGACCTCGGGGAACTCCAGGAGAGAATTACTTCGACTGTGAAAGGTTCAATCACCTCTGTGCAGGCGATTTACGTTCCGGCGGACGACCTTACGGACCCTGCCCCCGCGACTACCTTCGCGCACCTTGACGGTACAATCGTTCTTTCAAGACAGCTCACCGAGCTAGGAATATATCCCGCTGTGGATCCCCTTGACTCCACTTCTAATATTCTCGATCCGAAAATAGTCGGTGATGATCATTACAAGGTCGCCAGGGACGTTCAGGAAGTTCTGCAGCGCTACAAGCAGCTCCAGGAGATAATCGCGATTCTCGGTATGGATGAACTCTCAGAAGAGGACAAGCTCACAGTCTCTCGTGCCAGAAAGGTCCAGAGATATCTCTCGCAGCCTTTCCACGTGGCTGAGCAGTTCACGGGCACTCCAGGAAAGTACGTTCCCACCAAACAGACCATAGAGGCTTTCGGCGAGATTATCTCGGGCAACACGGATGATATTCCCGAACAGGCTTTCTACATGGTGGGCAATCTTGACGAAGTGCGCGAGAAGGCGGCGGCAATCGCCTCCTGACGGGAGACTTGAAAATTGGCTGAAAAACTGCGACTCAAAATAATAACCCCCGATAGGCTCGTGTTTGACGGCGAGGTCGAGGAACTGGTCGCCCCCGGACAGATGGGGGAATTCGGCGTTTTGCCGGGCCACGTACCTTTTCTCTCCGTGCTTTTTCCTGGGAGGCTCAGGTTCAAGACCGAGGAGTTGGGGGAGAGCACTCTCATAATCCACGGCGGCCTTGCGGACGTAAAGGATGATACCGTCAGCATACTTACCGATCAATCAGAGGACCCTGAAGAAGTTGACGTCGCGTCCTCCAGAAAAGATGCCGAGGTTTTTCAGAGGGAACTTGATGAACTTCAGGACGCGGAAGCTTCAGAGAGAGAGGAGCTTGATAAAAAAGTGAGGATAGCACGCGCCAGAGTGGGAGAGTAATCCCCCTTTTTCAGAGTTTGGCCCGTGGGGGACCTACTTAGCTGCACTTCGAGAATCCGCAACCCCTACAGGTAACGCAACCCGATTCAAACGCAAGAGCCCTGCTTCCGCAGTCGGGGCATTGCTCAAGTATAAGATCCGTTGAAACCTTCTGGGTACCACCGTTTGCTTCCATCGTGACGAAATGGCTTCTCAGCACCTTGGCTATGGCGTCGGGGACGGACATGATAACCCTCCCCCCTGAAAAAACTGGTGAGGAACCTCCAATGGCCTCCAGCTGTTCCACGACATCTCTGACATCGACCCCAGACCTCAGAGACAGAGATATCAGCCTTCCAGTTGCCTCGGCATCCGCCATCGTAGTAAATCCGGATTTTCCAATCTGGACGAAAACTTCAAACGGCTTGCCTTCGTAACTGTTTACAGTCACGTAGAGATTCCCATACCCAGTTTTAATCGCCTCGGTAAAACCTTTCAAGACTGGGGGTCTCGTTACGGGTTTTACCGTCTCTTTTTGAGAGGGATGAGGGGATGCTGTGAGGTTGGAGTGGGTGGTTGGCATCCCTTCATCCCGGGGTGGGGAGCTTGTTTTTTCTTTTGCTTGTTCTTCTGTTATCAGTACCCCTTCTCTGGAACCTTCTCTGTAGACGGTTACCCCCTTGCAGCCGAGTTTCCAGGAAAGAAAATATATCTTCGCGACTTTCTCAGGGCTTATGTCCTTGGGAAGATTCACGGTACTTGATATGCATGAATCTATGTGCTTCTGGATCGCGGCCTGCATGCGTACCCGCATCTCCGGTTTTATTCCATGGGAGGTAACGAACGTGTCTGGAAGATCCGCCTCGTCATCCAGTCCGAATTTCTCCATGTACTCCGATACCAGCGGATGATAAACCTTGAATTCTCCTTCAGACAGAGATTCTGAGCGTCTGAGATAAGACAGGGCAAATATGGGTTCAACGCCGCTGGTGGTTCCCGCGAGAACCGAACCGCTTCCGACGGGCGGAACCGTCAGTATGCACGCGTTTCGCAGCCCCTGTTTTTTTATCTTGTTCATCACGTTCTCACGCATACTTTCTACGAACGGATTCGCGATATGGGTTTTGAGGTCAAACACCGGGAAAGTTCCCTTTTCCTTGGCGAGATCGGAACTGGCTTCGTAAACGATGTTCTTTACGTACTCGAAAAGCTCGTCGGTGAACTTTATACCTTCATGCGTATCGTATTTTATGTTGAGCTTCGCGAGCATGTCTCCCAAGCCTGTGAACCCGACCCCTATTCTCCTCGACCTCAAAGACGCTTTTGTCTGGAAGCTGAGAGGGTGTTTTTCGATGTTGTAATCCAAGATGTCGTCAAGGAACCTGACGCTGTATTGAAAGGCCTTCTCAAGCTCCTCCCATTCTATCGAGGCATCCTCCTCGAAGGCGTTTTTGACGAACATGGAGAGATTTACGTTTCCGAGACAGCAGTTTCCGTAGTCCTCAAGTGCCTGCTCGCTGCATGGGTTTACCCCGTTTACTTCCATGTTGGCGTATTCGGTCGGAGAGTACCTTTTGACCGTGTCCCAGAAAATGAGTCCGGGCTCGGCCGAGGACCATGCGGACTGAACGAGCTTGTCCCATATCTTGCGGGCCCGCACAGTTCTTTTTATTTCGGTTTTCTCATTTGAGAAGCTGAGCTCGTAATCTGTGTCTTTTTCCACAGCCTCCATGAACTGGTCATCCACCTTTACTGAGATGTTGGCGAACTGGACTTTTGATCTTGCTACGTCATTTTTTATGTCGAGAAACTCCATTATGTCGGGATGATTGACCTTGATGGTTATCATGAGGGCCCCTCTTCTTCCCGCCTGTCCTATGGTCCCGGTCGTGGTTGACAGGAGATCCATGAACGATACTGCCCCCGTTGAGTATATGGCCGAATTGTTCACCGGGGAGCCTTTCGGCCTCAGGATTGATATGTCGGTTCCGACTCCTCCGCCGAAAGAATAAGTTCTGGCGGCCTCCTTGCACCACTCAAATATGCCCTCTATAGAATCTTCCTTTATGGGCATGTAGTAACAGTTAAGGAGTGTAGCCCTTCTTTTCTGACCGGCGCCGAAGAGGATCCTTCCGCCGGGTATGAACTTGAAATCGGAAAGGAGCCAGTAGAAATTCTCCTCCCACTGCTTTCTCAGATCCTTTTTTTCTTCGGGAGACGCTATTTCCTTCGCAACCCTTCGCCACATCTGCTGCGGAGTTCTTTCTATTATTTCCCCCTTCAAGTTGCGAAGAGCGTATTTCTCGTAGAAAACCCGGGCCCTGAGCTTGTCTCCGCCAAAGACGTCAATGGTCTCCGCGGGAATATCTATGGTATCGCTTGGAGGTTTTACATGTTCTGGAGAAGCTTCCTGGGTTTGTGTTTCCTGTTCTTCGACAGCGGGCGTTTCCTGATCCGAGGTTCCATTCGCAAGGGTCTCAGGTTGGTTCTTATCTCCGGGCATGCATTCCTCCTTTACAGTTCCTTGTAAACCTTACCTTCCGGTTTACCTACAAGATGTGTTGCTTATCTTGTACGTAGAGTGTATTAAAACACAATATAGGGTAGTGTCAAGAAACTATTTCATTTTTGTTAAGATTAAATTAAGGCAGTCTCTAGAAAGAGAAACCACAAGATTCTAAAATTTCAATGAGATCAGATCATTAACCACGGACCATAAAAGTCCTCTGGTAACTCTTGTGCTGTTAAAATTTCCTCCGTAGCAAGCGATCATTCGAGTTGTTTTCTGAGTACGGTGTACATGGTTTTTTCGTCTGACCATTTGATTTTGCCGGGGTCTTTATAGGATTCGCGGATATTTTCCCTGAATTCCCCAAGAGATCTTTCAAACTCCTGGCTTTCGTAGAGATAGAAAGTCGAATAATGCTTGCTCTGCGCCCTCTCAGTAAGTTCCTTTAGGGAATTTTCACGAGAGAGAGTGAAGGTTTTCATCTCCATGAGTTCAAGCCCCTGGGTTCCTTTGATCTCCGACTCCAAGCTGTCGGTTTTGTAAAGGTCCGATTC
>JAKZRS010000017.1:0-29073 GCA_047518015.1 Thermodesulfobacteriota bacterium
TTTTTTTCAAATCAGCCTTGAAGGGCGAGCCCGGAGAGGCTGATTTGAAAGCGCTTCCTCATCCCAGGGCAACTCTCCTTATCTGCTTTGCCTCTTCAATCAAACTCCCATCCCCGTCATAAACCCCGAGCTTGCGCTTCCCCTCGTGAACCACCGCCATCCTCCCATCCTCGTACTCATGTACCATCACCTTAGCCCTCACGAAATGAGCCCGATCTCCAACCGGTGGAACCTGCAAGCTCATCCCCTTGTACCTCACGCAGTTGTCGTTGCCCACGACCCTGCGGTGCTTCAAACACAGTATGTCATCCAACCCCACTCCCAGAAGCGGCACAAACGCCGTGCCTTCCTCCTTCGCGGCTACGACAAAACGCCTGTTGAAATCCGGCACGAACTTGTCCCTTAGAAACCTGTTGGCCTCATCCATATCCGTTATGCCAACCTCGGCCAACTCCGCGGGCACCCGCCCCTGCAAAGTCTTGAACATCCGCTCGCTGCGCCCACGAGCCTCAGGGGAATAACCCGGAATCGTCACCACCCCCAACTCCCTCATCCCCCGCCCGAACTGCGTCGGATTCTCCTTGTCCACACGCCCTCCCGCCTGCGGAGTCCTCCAGTAGTGAGACCCCCTGTCACTGTAAAAACTTGAGAAGATCCCCTCCTTCTCCAAAACTTCCCGCACTCCCCGGAAACTGCTCCATGTGCCCTCCTGAGCAACGAAGAAAGCGCTGTATATACGCCCAGTGGCGTCATCCATCGTCACTATCAGATCCCACTCCTCCTCGGGAACCCACCTGTGCGTGCTCCCGTCCTGATGTATCATCCCCCCCTCCTGCCCCTTGCGCTCCCTCAGCTCCCGGTGCGGACCACGACGCCTGCCCTTTGAAACCACCCCCGCCTCCTGTAGACATCTCTTCACCCAGCTGTAGGAACGTCCACCCTCGTGAGACTCCTGATACGCTTCGTAAAAATGTCTTATGTTGCGATCCGGATAACGATCCCGATACAGCACCACCACATCCGAGACCTCCTCTTCTCCAACTCGCCGAGGCGACACCCTGCCCAAACGCCTGTCCAAAAGCCCATCTTTGCCTCCTTCCCTGTAACGCGCTACGTAGCGGCGAAACGTCCTCTCGCTCATCTCAAGCTGCGCAGCGGCCTCCCCCTGAGTAAGCTTCCTGTCCTTCCATCTCCGGTATGCTCGCTCAAACTGATTTGTCCTCACCATCTGCAAATACCTCGTCTGATTCATCAACATCTCCTCCTTCTCCAGAGGAGATAAGTCTAGTCAAATACTCTTCTGCTAAACCGGACAACTCACGTACTCAAAAACCGGACAGATAACGTACTCTCTACACCCAGGAAACTGGTATCTTGACAAAAATCATAGTGTGGGTTTTAACGCCAAACTTGGGTATTCGCCCGAGGGAATCAGTTTTTGGGGCGATGGAGGTTCCGTTTACGCGATAGCGGGGATACAGTGGCTTGACATGGATGTTAGAAGCGCACACGAAGGTACGCTGCCCAACGGCGAAAAACTTGCGGGCGGATATGGCAAAAACCTCTCAGCTATACCCTGGCTTGCCGGAGGCGGCATAGAAATCGGAGGCAAGAGAAGCCGTCTTGATTTAAGGGCAATCTACACCAGATATGATGCTGATTTCAGGGTGGAAGAGGTTAATACACCCGATCTTCGTTATGACCTTCGTTACGAGTACGAGGTAAGCGAATGGGGAATCTACCTAGGCTACACTTGGTCCCTCGGATTCGGTCTAGGCACCTGAACCAAGAAGAAAAACCATCCGGGCGAAACCCTCTATGAACTCGTATCGAGTTCAAGCATATCTCCCCATTTTTCCCTTACGTGCTTGAAGAGCTTCTCGTATCTTCTGATATTCGCCTCTTCACCCATCAATTCGCGTGCTGAATCTCTTGATTCGCTTAGCAACGCGGAATCTCTGATCAGGTTCGCAAAACTAAAACCGGGAACCCCAGACTGTTTTGTACCCATAAATTCCCCGGGACCCCTGTTGGCAAGATCAAATTCAGAGATTCTGAAACCGTCTGAGGTTTCACCCATTATTCTAAGCCTCTCCTCAGACTCCTCTCCCGATATAAACGAATATACTATGTAGCAGGTTGATTCATGCTCTCCCCTTCCTACCCTTCCCCTCATCTGGTGGAGCTGTGAGAGCCCGAAGCGTTCTGCATTTTCTATAACGATTACAGTAGAGTTGGGAACGTCGACTCCTACCTCTATCACTGTTGTGGAAACAAGAATATCGCAACGCTTCGCGAGAAAATCGTCCATCACCGCATCTCTCTCATCGCTTTTCATCCTGCCGTGAAGAAGTGAAACGCAAAACTCGGAGAACTCCTCACGCAGCTCTTCAACCATCCTGGTTACGTGCCTAACTCGCTTAAAATCCTGATTCTCAGATTCCTCTATAAAGGGATAGACAAAGTACGTCTGGCGCCCTTCTTCAAGCCTTTTTCTTATCCGATCATAAAACCATGTCCGGTTTTTCTGCGTATCCCTAAGAACAAACGTCTCTACCTTTTTTCTTGAAGGAGGGAGCTCATCTATCACGGATATTTCAAGATCTCCGTACACCGTGATAGCGAGGGTTCTCGGAATCGGGGTAGCCGTCATAACAAGCACGTCAGGCACCGCCGCTTTCCGTACAAGCTTGGCCCTTTGAATGACTCCGAACCTGTGCTGCTCATCTATTACCACAAACCCGAGGGCCTTAAAATCCACGGCTTCTGAGATCAGGGCGTGGGTTCCCACCACGATATCGGCTTGCCCGCTCTTTATCTCTTCGTGGACACGGGATTTATCCGCCTTTGAAAGCGCACTTTTAAGAAGAACTACGCTTACTCCTATGTCCTCGGCCATCTGCCGTATATTTCGAAAATGCTGCTCGGCCAGTATCTCCGTCGGAACCATAAGTGCGGCCTGATAACCGGACTCAACCGCCCGGAGCATGGAGACAAGGGCGACAAGAGTCTTCCCGCTTCCTACATCACCCTGGAGAAGCCTGTTCATCGGATGCGGAGAAACCATATCGGCCGCTATCTCCGAAATAGTTTTTTCCTGGGCACGCGTAAGACTGAAGGGAAGTGAGCGGAGAAGTTTTTCTGAAAGAGAGCTAGTGGTGTTAAAAGATATGCCGTGACTCTCGTCCACTTTTCGTTTCTTGGAAAAAAGGCCGAGCTGAAGGACGAAAAACTCGAAAAATATAACGGTCCTGTGAGCCCGCGAACCTGCGACCGACCCAGGGTCGTCAAAATCAACCGGAAGGACATCGCCGGGAGGGAAATGCACCTGCTCAAGGGCTTCAGGCAAATTCATCAGGTCGTGTTTTTCCTGAATGTCTTTCGGGATAAGCCCTTTGAAGTCCTGCGCATAGCCGTTAAGAGCGTTTCTAACCGCCTCTCTCAGCTTTTTCTGCGTAAGACCTTCTGTAAGCGGGTAGACGGGGACGATTCTTCCGAACTGAAGAGGGTTTCCGATATCTTCTTCATCTTCTATTATCTCGATGTCCTGGGGAAGCGGATGAATTATCTGAAGAGTTCTGCCTCCTGGGGCAAGCGATACTTTGCCGTGAACTATTAAATTCCTTTCCTTCTTGAAAATTCCCCTCAGATAGGAAGCCTTGTAGTTAAACCAGGTGAGTCTCAGCCTCTGCGTTCCATCGTAGAGAACTACCTGGAAAAAGCTTCTCTTTCTGTTTCTTATGTCGCTTACGGAAACAACCCTGCCCCGAACAGTGCAGGAATCCCCAGGAACGATTTCCGATATGAAAGCTATCTTTCTTCGGTCGTCATATTTTCTGGGAGAGTGAAAAAGAAGATCCGAGACGGTACGTATGGATTTTTTTGCGAGAAATCCCGCAACCCTTGATCCAATCCCCTCAAGACTTGTGACGCTTAGAGAAAAGGGGGTCCCACTCGAGAGAGGTTTTCTTCTGGAAACAGATGTTTTCTTGGGGGTCCTTTCGCGCTCGCTTTTTCTGACAAGGCTTATTGTTTTGCGCACGACCGAGAGCGCAGAAGATACTTTTTTTCTTTTCTCTGACTGCCCCAATCTCTCAAAGTCGGAAAAAGAATCCCGAAGGGCTGTTATAAGAGTTTTTATCTCCGCCGGAGGATCGGATGTAAGGACTTTTGTGCATAAATTCCTTACGTCCCCTTCCAGGTCAACAATCCTGTGAAGATTCGAAAAATTATTTTTTGAGGCAAAATCAAGGGGGTTTTCCAGACAACTCAGAGATTTTTCCAGCTCGCCCCGCATGATAAATCAGCGTTTTTCCGCTTTAGCGGCTTTTTTAACTATATTGCCTTCTTTATCGAGATTAAGGGTGCTTCTGCACTTGGGATAGCCGCTGCAGCCGAGAAACTGCCCGCGTCGGCTACGGCGAACTACCATGGGTTTGCCGCACTTCTCGCATTTAACATCTTCGCGGATCTGGGGAGCTTCTTTCTTCTTTATAACAATCTTGCCGTCTTCCCTCGTGAATTCCTTGGGGTTTTTGCAATCGGGATACCTTGAGCAGGAGAGAAACTGCCCGTAGCGCCCTTCCTTTATCACCATTGGAGCGCCACACTTGTCGCATTCAATATCATCGCAGATCTCGGGATCGGTCTTTTCCCCCAAGATGATTTCCCCGTCCTCTGCTCTTTTGAAATCCTTCGCGTTCTTGCACTCCGGATACCCCGAACAGGAAAGGAACTGCCCGTAGCGCCCTTCCCTTATTACCATCGAGGCGCCGCACTTGTCGCATTCGATATCGGTCGGAATCTCCACCTTACGCCCCTCGATTTCCTCCTCGGCTCTGGTCACGCTCTTTGAGAACCCTTCGTAAAAGCCCCGCAACAGTTCAACCCAGTGGATTTCGCCTTCCTCCACCCTGTCAAGATCGCTCTCCATGCGGGCCGTAAACTCCTCGCTCATTATCCCCGGGAACCCCTCCACCAGAAAATCGTTTACGGAAAAACCTAGAGGGGTCGGGACAAACCTTCCCTTCTGCCGCTCGGCGTATCCCCTGTCCTGTATAGTTGAAAGTATGGACGCGTAGGTTGAAGGTCTTCCGATGCCTTTTTCCTCAAGCTCCTTCACAAGCGAGCTTTCCGAATACCTGGGCGGGGGTTGAGTGAAATGCTGCTTGGGGTCAAGTTCTTTTTGAAGAAAAAGAGCGTCTTTTTCAAAAAGCTCGGGAAGCCGCTTCTCCTCGTCTTTTTTGGAGTGCTTGCCAGTTTCGTTGTTTTCTTCTTTTTCCACAGTCTCCTCGTAGGCGGCAGTAAAACCCGCAAACTTCATCACGTTGCCTGTGGCCCTGAAAACAGCTTCGCCCGCCGTGATGTCAACACGAGTCTGGTCGTATACAGCCGGGGTCATCTGCGAGGCCATGAACCTTTTCCATATAAGGGTGTAAAGCTTGTACTGGTCTTCGGTGAGAAACTTCCTTAGTTCACCGGGCTGTTTTGAGGGAAAGGTGGGCCTTATACATTCATGGGCGTCCTGTGCGGATTTTTTTACCTTAAACACATTCGGGCGCTTCGGCACGTAATCGCCTCCGTAGTTCTCGGATATGAAACCCCTTGCTTCCACGACGGCGTTCTCAGACGCTCTCACAGAATCGGTTCTCATGTAGGTAATGAGTCCTACCGGCCCTTCGCTTCCAAGCTCAACTCCCTCGTAGAGCGTCTGGGCAACCGACATCGTCTTTTTTACGGAGAAGCGGTTTTTTTTCGAGGAATCCTGCTGAAGAGTGCTGGTTATGAAAGGGGAAAACGGCTTTCTTCTCCTTTCTTTCTTTTCTATCGCCTCTACGACAAAGTCTTTCCCCGAAAGCGCGGAAACTATCTCTTCTGACTGCTGCGCGTTCTCAACTTTGGCCTTTTTCCCCCGGAACATATGGAGCGAAGCCGTAAAGGCATCCGTGTCGGGGGCTGCATTTTTCTTAAGGAGCGCATCAAGTGTCCAGTATTCCAGGGGCTTAAAATTCTCAATTTCCCTCTCCCTCTCCACAACGAATCTCAAAGCGACGCTCTGCACCCTTCCCGCGCTCAGCCCCTTCCTTACTTTTTTCCAGAGAACGGGACTCACCTTGTAGCCGACAATTCTGTCAAGAATTCTTCTCGCCTGCTGAGATTCAAAGCGGTCCTTGTTGATCTCAAGCGGCCTGCTCATGGAATCCCTGACGCCGGCTTCCGTTATTTCGTGTATAAGCACTCTGTGGACCTTGTCCCAGAGACCAAGGCGGTCGGCTATATGCCACGCGATGGCTTCCCCTTCCCTGTCCGGGTCAGAGGCCAGGTAAACTTTTTCCGCGTCCTGCGACGCTTTTTTCAGATTCTCAAGATACTTCGCTTTGCCCTTTATAACGGTATAGTCGGGCTTGAAATCGTTTTGGATATCAACTCCGAGTCTGCTGCTCGGAAGATCTATAAGATGCCCCGAAGAAGCTTCCACGCGGAAATCCCGGCCGAGATATTTTCTTATTGTTCTCGCCTTTGATGGAGATTCGACTATAACAAGGGATTTAGCCATAAAAACAGTTCTTCCGTTTATAGAATATCAGCCTAAATTTTATAAAAAACCGACGGAATCTGCCAAGACCGCCGCAAGATCCGGGGTCACTCCCCCGGAACCGCTACAGCGTATCAAACTTCTATGTTCCGCGCAAGAGCCCTGTTGGCATTATACCACCTGAGCGAGTTTTCAATGCCCGTTTCGATATCAAAGCAAGGCTCCCAGCCTAAGACCCTCTTCGCCTTGTCTATGTTTGCCAGAGTAACCTTGATATCAGAAGGATGCGGAGGGTTGCAAATGGTCTTGGCACTTTTACCGGTTCTGCGCTCTATTATGCCTATGATCTCGTTTAAGGAAATCGAGGCCGCGCTTCCGAGGTTTATTATCTCAAAGCCCAGATTCTTTATCGCCAAAATCGTCCCCGCGGCGATATCATCAACATAGGTAAAATCTCTTTTCTGCTCGCCGTCGCCGAGTATTACTATCTCCTCTCCTTCATCTACCCACTTTATAAACCGGAAAACGCTCATGTCAGGTCTTCCCGCGGGACCGTACACGGTAAAGTAGCGAAGTACCGAGATGTCTATTCCGTAAAGAGAATTGTAAACCGAGCAAAGACCCTCGGCAGATTTCTTTGAAGATGCGTAGGGAGAAAGCTGACAATCGGTCTTCATTTTCTCGCTGAAAGGAATATCGTTTCCCCCGTAAACGCTCGAAGTTGAAGCGAGCACGAACTTGCCTATTCCCTCGGAGCGGCAGAATTCAAGGAGATTAAGGGTTCCCATAACGTTTGTAGAGTAATATATCCAGGGATTCTCAATACTCTGGCGAACACCGGCCCGAGCCGCCAGGTTAATTACGCAGTCAATTCGTCCGCCCTCGCAAAAACCCTTTATTTCTTCACACACCGAAAGAAGCCTGGGGTTATCCGATATATCGCACCCGAAGAAATTGAACCCTTCCCGCTCGAAAAGAGTTTCAAGCCTGTGGTGTTTGAGTCTCACGTCGTAAGCATCTGACATGTTATCGAGGCCGAAAACGCAATCCCCCCGCTCAAGGAGAAACTCGCATACCCTGGCGCCTATAAATCCCGCGCAACCTGAAACGATTATATTCATGGCAGTAAAAACCGCTCCCAGTCCATTTTTGTCACCCGCCGATTCCGAAATACGTTATGCCCAAGGTCTTTAGTTTCGTGTGGTCATAAACATTTCTTCCGTCAAATATTACGGGGGTCTTCATGAGTTCCCTTATTCTCTCGAAATTAGGCTGCCTGTACTGGCTCCACTCGGTGTGAACCACAAGGGCGTCCGCGTCCCTGCAGGCATCATAGTAGGATTCGAAGTAATCCACCCCGTCTTTGAGAACAGCCCTTGCGTTTTCCATGGCAGCCGGGTCGTGGACGGCAACCGAACATCCAGCCTCAAGCAGTCTGCCTATCACGTAAAGCGACGGGGCCTCTCTTATGTCATCAGTCTTGGGCTTAAACGAAATTCCCCACACGGCGATTCTCTTTCCGCGAAGATCGCCGAAGAATCCGGCTATCTTATTGAAAAATCTCTCCCTCTGAGCCGCGTTCACGCAGTCAACCGCGGTTACCACCTTGGGTTCGTATCCGACATCACGCGCCATTTTCTCAAGGGCCTTTACGTCTTTTGGAAAACATGACCCTCCGTACCCGATTCCCGGGTAGAGGTAGTATCTGCCTATCCTCGAGTCAGAACCCATCACAGAGCGCACTTGGGATACGTTTGCACCCAGAAGCTCGCAAAGGTTCGCTATATCGTTCATAAACGATATTCTGGTGGCAAGCATCGCGTTTGAGGCATACTTTGACATTTCAGAAGACCGGATGGAAACCACGATTGTCCTGTCGGCAGACCTCATAAAAGGGGAGTAAAGCTCTCTCAGGACTGAACCTACCGACTCGTCCTCAACTCCTATAACAACCCTGTCGGGCTTAAGAAAATCCTCGACCGCCGCGCCTTCCTTAAGAAACTCCGGGTTTGACGCCACGCCGAATTCCTGATCCGTGAGGGATTTTATGGTGTCGCGCACTTTTTCGGTAGTGCCCACGGGAACCGTGCTTTTGGTTACGACTATCTTGTAGCCGTCAAGATTGGCTCCTATTGACCGCGCCACATCAAGAACAGAAGATATATCGGCTTCGCCGTTTTGGGCCTGAGGAGTTCCGACCGCGATGAATATCAGAAAGGATTCCCTGACGGCCGAAGCTATGTCGGTAGTAAAAGAAAGTCTTCCCTCATCTATGTTGGTGCGCACTACCTTATCAAGGCCGGGTTCGAAAAACGGAACATCCGCACGCCGAAGACTTTCGATCTTGTTCTCGTCTATGTCAACGCACAAAACGCTGTTTCCGCTTCCGGCAAGACACGCTCCGGTGACAAGCCCCACATAACCCGTTCCTATAACAGCTATTTTCATCTTTTAAATCTCCAAGGAAAAACCCGCGAGCAACGCCCGCGCAGGAACTTTTCAGCAACTAAAAGCCAAGATAGGGTACAACAAATCCTCAAAAAATAAACAGATTGAGGAAATCCTGGGCGGACAAAGTATAGTTACCGGAAAAAAGCTAAGGAGGCGCATCTTGAAATCTCATACAGAGTATCTGTGGTTTAAAACAGACAAAAAAAGGGAGTTCATTCACATAACTCCGACGGTAAGGCAGATCGTGGGGCGAAGCGGCATAAGCGAGGGGTTCGTCCTCGTGTCCGCAATGCATATAACGGCTTCTGTCTTCGTAAACGACCTTGAGCAAGGACTTTTCGAGGACATCTGGGAGTGGCTTGAAGGCATCTCTCCCTTCAGGGAAGATTACAAACATCACCGCACGGGGGAAGATAACGGCGACGCTCATCTGAAAAATCTCCTCATGCACCATCAGGTGATGGTTCCCATAACAGAAGGAGACCTTGATCTCGGCCCCTGGCAGGAAATCTTCTACGGCGAGTTTGACGGCAGAAGAAGAAAAAGGGTCGTCATAAAAGCCATTGGGATATGAAAAACAGACAACACGGCAAAGAGCCCAGAATATTCATAGACAGCCGCGGCAGATGGTTCCACGACGGGATCAGGATAACCCACAGGTGGACGTACCTTGAGAACAATAAAAATCTCGACGTGGACGAGAACGGAAGATTCTTCGTTGAAGAAGGAGTTAGCAGGGTTTACGTCGAGTGCGAGGACACCCCTTTTGTTGTTACCATGGTCATCAAGACAGAAGACGGTTTTTCCATAAGGTTAAACGACGAATCCCTGGAAAAACTGGATTTGATGACTCTCACCATAGCCAAGCAAAACATACCTTACGTAAAAGTAAAGAAGGGCAAATTCACCGCCCGCCTGCTAAGCCCCGCTTATTATGAATTCATGAAATATGCCGACAAGGATGAAAAAGGATTCTATGTTGAAATCAAAAGTAAAAAACACTACCTAGAGACCCCGCAGCAGGGTCAGTGAAAAACCTCGCACACCCTCGCCACCAACTCATTGGTAAAAACCCTTCCCTTGGCGGTGAGTCTCAGGCGGCCGCCGTCTGTGAGAATAAAGCCGTCTGACTCAAGGTACTCGAGGCCGCAAGCGTCAGGTTCGAAGCCTAAGCGTTCTTTTATATCTTCAATTCCTACCCCGCCACGAAGCCTAAGCCCCATAAGAAGCGTATCTTCAAGTGCCGTTGTCCGCGAGAGATCATGAGAGACTGAGACAGCGCTTCCATCGCCCGCAATTCGTTTAATGTAGAGTTCCGGATTTCTTACGTTTGACCACCTTCTTCCCCACCCCTTTTCTCCACCGCAGCGAATGTGGGAATGGGCCCCAGCACCTACGCCCAAGTAATCATGGCAGTTCCAGTAGATAAGGTTATGCCTGCACTCATAACCGCTTCGCGCGAAGTTCGATATTTCGTAATTGCCGTACCCCTCCCCCTCTAGAATCTCCCGTGCGCTTTGCATAAACCTAACCAGAACGGAATCATCGGGAATAGAGAGTTTCCCTTTGCGTAAAAGCGTCGCAAACTCCGTACCGGGCTCAATCGTAAGACAGTAGGCGGATATATGGGTCGGTGAGAAACTGACTCCGGTACGAATATCTTTCTCAAACTCTTCTCGGGTTTCCTCTGAGCTTCCATATATAAGATCCAGATTATAGTTGCAAAAACCCGCATCCTGGACATCGCAAAGAGCTCTCGTACAGTCATCTGGAGCCGTGTACCTTCCGTAGAAATCGAGTTTTCTCTGTGAAAAAGACTGTACGCCGACGCTTATTCTGTTTACTCCGATACGCTTGAGTGAAACGAGTTTTTCCTTGTCAGCGGTTCTGGGGTTCACTTCAAGGGTTACTTCTGCAGCGGGCGAAAAAGACGCAATCGAAGCAAGTTTCTCCATCACCAGCCCTATGCTTCTGGGTTTGAAAAGCGACGGGGTTCCTCCCCCGAAAAACACCGTGCTTATCTCTCTGCCCTCAAGAATCCGCCGGGAGCTCTCAATTTCCCTTTCCAGAGCACAGACGTAACCATCCTCTGGAAAGTTGCCATTAGTCCCATAGGAGTTAAAATCACAATACGGACATTTGGTAAGACAGTAAGGAATATGGACGTATACGCCAAGCGGCGTTTGCTCTTTACAGATATTCTCTTTCATCCGCGCTCAGGCGGCACACCGGCGGTTGCCACATAATGAGTATACCGAAAAAACTCCTTCTTTTTCTCAGTTTACTGCTGCTGTTCTCCCAGACCGCGTGGACACAGGAGATAATCCCGATTGAGCGGGCCGTCGAGATAGCCCTGCTTAACAACCCCGAACTTCGGATTTCCCGTTCCGAGGTTGATATCTCGAGATCAATACTCAGGCAGACAAAAGCCCCTCTTTACCCCCAGCTCAAGGGAAAACTCGTAGTTCCGTTTGTGGGAAGGGAGTCCGGTTTCTACGTCGATCAGATGATATGGGACTTCGGAAAGACAAGGGCAAGGGTAAAAGCAAAGAAACATTACCTCGAATCCGCAGAACACTCGCTTGCGGGCTCGAAAACGATGCTTGTGCGCGACACGCGCATCGCCTACTACCAGGCCCTTTCCGAGAAGAACCGGCTTCAGGGGGCGGCCACGGAAACTCAGCGCAGGAAATGGCTTCTTGAGAAGACCGAAGAGCTTTTCGCCGTCGGGAAAAAATCCGCTCAGCAGCTAAGTCAGGTAGAAATCGACTTGCAGCAGGCAAAACTCGAGTTCGTCTCAAGAGAAAACTCCTATGAACTCGCCATGCTTAACCTCAGGCACCTGATGAACGATCTCTCGCTCGGGCAATTCGATATCAGGGAGAATCTAGTCTACGAGAAGGTAAACGAAGCCAGAGAGGATCTTATCAGTTTCGCCCTTTACGAAAACACGCAAATAAAGAGCCTTTCGGCAGACCGCGACGGAATAAAAGCCTCGCTTGCGGAGAACAGAGGAAAATTTCTCCCGTCGGTATTCGGCAGGGCCGCGTACAGGTTTGAAGGGGAAGGCGCCCAGACGCCGGCGCTTATCGCCGGGGTCGGCGTAAAGATTCCCATCTTCGAAGGATTCTCAAGGTTCGGCCAGATGGCGCAGTCAAGGGCCGAGCTCGCAAGAAACGATGCACAGACGGAACTGCTCAGAAACAGAATCGTTCTTTCCGTCGGAGAACTCTACCTCGAACTCGAACACCTTGAGAAAAAGATAAGAATATTTGCAGAGTCGGAATCAATATCGGAGAAGAATCTGCGTCTTGTGAAGGAAAGGCACGCAGCCCGAAGCGTTTCGAAAATAGAACTTGCCGAAGCGCAGACGCTTTACGAAGGGGCAGTAGCGGACTATAAAAACTCCATATATGACTATAAAATAGTGAGGTTAAGACTTCTAAGTCTCTGCGGAAAAGATATACCATGAAAAACTTGCCCCGCTCAAAAATTCTCTACGCCGTCGCCGCCGTAGTCGTTATCGTCGGCGGATATTTCCTTTTTTTCGGAAAAAAAGAAAGCCAGATAAAGTACGTGACGCAGAAAATCGAGAGAGGAGACATAACTTCACTGGTAAGAGCTTCGGGAACCTTAAAACCCACAAAAGAAGCAAGGATATATTCCGAAATAAACGGAACGATAAAGGAAATCCGCTCGGAGGTAAACGATGAGGTTAAAAAGGGACAAGTGCTGGCCCTCATGGAGGAGCCTGAGGGTCTCTCGGGAGACGTTGAGTATTTTAAGCAGATACTGAAAAAAACCGTCACCGACCTTGAGATCTCAACCAACTCGCACGAGGCAAACAAAAGG
Organism: Thermodesulfobacteriota bacterium; assembly: GCA_047518015.1. Lineage (GTDB taxonomy): Bacteria > Desulfobacterota_D > UBA1144 > Nemesobacterales > Nemesobacteraceae > Nemesobacter. The sequence goes on from JAKZRS010000017.1 coordinate 12,839, forward strand.
CTTTATCAAAAAGAACTCATCTCCCAAGAGGAATTCAACAAATCGCTTTCCGAACACAGCCTGGCAGTCGCCGCACGTGGAAAAACCCAGGCCGACCTGGAAACGGCTCAAAGAGGACTCGACTCGACGCGAATCACTTCCATGCTTGACGGCATGGTGCTTGAAAAAAACATCATAATCGGCGAACAGATACACCCGAACAAATCCGAGCCCCTGTACATACTCGCCGAAGACCCGCGAACTCTTCATCTGGTTTCAAATGTAAGTGAAGCCGATATAGGAAAGATAAAAGAGGGTCAGGATGCCCTTTTCAGGGTTGACGCATTCCCGGGGAAAAATTTCAACGCGAAGGTAAAGCGGGTGGCAAACTCCCCCAGCATAAAAAACGATGTCGTTACCTACGACGTAACGTGCCTTGTGGAGAACCCGGAATTTGAGCTAAAACCCGGTATGACCGCAGAGGTGAGAATAGTCATATCAACCAAAAAAAACGTACTTAAAATTCCCACCGCGGCCCTTCGTTTCATTCCGCCAAAGTCTTCCCCCGTAGCGACCGAGGCGGGCGAGAACGTCTGGACCCTCAAGCAGGGAAAACTCTCCCCCGTAGGAATAGAAACCGGGATAAGCGACGACTTTCACACAGAAATCGTAAACAGTCCCCTCTCAGAAGGAGACTCTATAGTGGTTGAGTACACCATGTCCGGTGGAAACAGCAAGAGTCCGGGCTTTGCGCTTCCCCAGCCGAAAAGATTCTGATGACACCGCCTGTAATCAAGCTCAAAGACATCGGCAAAACCTACTCGAACGGAAAAGTCGAGGTCGACGCGCTTCGATCCATAAACCTTGAGATCGCACAAGGAGAATTCGTCGCCATCATGGGCTCCTCGGGGTCCGGCAAAAGCACCCTCATGAACATCCTCGGCTGCCTCGACACGCAGAGCCGGGGAAACTACATGCTCGACGGTACCGACATAATGAAACTTGAAAGCGATGAGAAAGCGGAGATAAGAAGCACGAAGATTGGCTTTGTCTTCCAGAGCTTTAACCTGCTGCCACGAACGACAGCGCTTGAAAACGTGGAACTGCCGCTTGTTTATTCAGCCATACCGGGAGCGGAGAGAAAAAAACTCGCATCGGCCGCGCTCGCTCTCGTGGGACTTGAGCAGAGAGCGGACCATCTTCCTAACCAGCTCTCGGGGGGACAGCAGCAGAGAGTGGCGATAGCAAGGGCGGTTGTAAACAACCCGAGGATGATACTCGCGGACGAACCCACCGGAAACCTGGATACGGCAACGAGCTACGAGATAATGAAGATATTCAGAGACCTGAACGAACAGGGAAAAACTATAATAATGATAACGCACGAAGAAGACATAGCCTCTCACTCAAAGAGAATAATAAACCTAAAGGACGGGGAAATCATCGAGGACAGACCGAACGGCCCGATTTAACTTTGTCGACTCTCGCAAGCCGCGACGTCACGCGTAAGTGAAAAAAGAATCGTTAACGGCGCATGGATAAAAATTTGTAAGCAGGTGCCTGAATTTCCAACGGTAAAAGAGATATGGCTCCACAAGAAGGCGTTTTTCCGTGCCATCGAAGGCATCCCCATCGTACATGACCTGTATGTCACGGTGTTGCACTTGCTCGGCATCGATCACACCAACTTGTCCTAGAGGTTCGGCGGGCACGACTTCCGGCTGACCGACATGGGCACGTGATCAAAGAAATCCTGGCCTGATCAGGCCGCAAAAGCGGGTTTGACCCATGTCTTCGCCCTACACGGCTCGTCCTGCACTCGCGAAGCCGCAACTCGGGGCATCCCAATTGAGAGCGCAACCGGGTTGCAGCCTGCCTCTGGGCGCCCGCGGTCCGGGCTGGAGAATTGCCCTGACGCTCTAATCAGTCCTCTTCCGGCATCATCACGAATTCTGGATAGGCTTCGATGCCCAGCTCGCCCACGTCTTGGCCGAGGGCCTCGACATCCTCTGAGACCCGCAACCCCAAGGTCCGGTCGATGACAAACCACAACAGCATCGAAACCCCAAACACAAACACGCCGATGGCCAAAATGCCGATGATCTGAGCAAAGAGGCTTCCACCAGCGGCGATGCAGACCGCCAACGTCCCCCAGATGCCAGTGCAGAGATGAACGGGGACAGCACCCACAACGTCGTCGATCTTTATCCTTTCCAAAAACTTCATGGACAACAGGCAAACAATGCCCCCGGTCGCTCCGATCACTACTGCCCAGTGATGCAGGACGATATCCGGCGCTGCTGTGATCGCGACGAGACCAGCCAAGAGCGCCGTTAAGTCCGGCGAACAGATCGACACGGCCCAATAGGGGCCGGGAGAAGCCCAGAGCTGCCACAACCCCAGCCGACGCGGCTAGGTGTTGTTGGTGTTGGAGAAGATGTTGCTCACCGCCACGGCATCGAGTGCGCCACTGAGGGCCAGCTGGGAACCGCCATTGAAGCCGAACCAGCCCAGCCACAGGATAAAGACGCCGAGAGTGGCGACCGGAACATTGGATGGAGGGGTCGGCTTGACACTGCCATCAGCCCGGAACTTGCCCGAGCGCGGCCCAACCATGATGATCCCCGCGAGTGCTGCCCAGCCTCCTGTGGAGTGGACCACGGTGGAACCAGCGAAGTCCTTGAACCCCAATTCAGCCAACCAGCCCCCAGCCCAAGTCCAAGCGCCAACGATTGGGTAGATGACTGAGGTCAATACCGCGATGAAGAGGAAGAAAGGCCACAGCTTCACGCACTCGGCCAGAGCGCCCGAGACAATCGAAGCCGTGGTCGCCACGAACACCATTTGGAAGAACCAGTACGACATTGCCGAGTAGCCGCTTTTGACGACGGCCGCGGCGGCTGTTTCGTCGCCGCCCAGCAGTGCCACTTCATCGGCGGTCGTGCCGTACAGGAATCCGAGCGAACCAAACCAACCACCCGGCTCGACGCCGACATACATGATGTTGAAGCCTATCAGGTAGTACGCCAGTCCGGCAATGGAGTAGAGACCAATATTCTTCAAGCAAATGACCGAAGCGTTCTTCGTCCGTACCGAACCCGCCTCGAGCATTGTGAAGCCTGCTGCCATCCACATCACGAGGGCACCCCACACAAGGAACCCAAACGTGTTGAAGACGAACTGTGCCTCGCCCTCGATGGCGGCACTTGCGGGCACGGGCGACAAGGCGCAGACCAGTAGCATTGCGACAATGCCGAATCTAGTCACAACCTAGGCGGCAGCACTCCGACAGCCCTTAAATAACCGAAAGTCATGGATGATCATAGCTGCTTTTTACCTCCTTCGACGATGGACAGCGGCCACGCAACGAGCGACAAGACCAAGACGCGACCTTAGAAAGCATAGCGCTTTCCGGTGTTCGTGTTGAGATCAAGCCCACAATATACAAATGTCTGGACAAAGTTTTGGCGGCGGGAATAGATACTGGGCTCAAGGACGCTTATCATGGGACAGAACCTGTAATAAGTGATAACGCGAAAGCGTAGATGATAATGTTGCATGTACCAAGCCAACAGAGTATGCTCTCGCTGCCGAGGTTTGGTCGTACAGGGAGCTTATCAGATACATTACACGCTTTGAGCAACAGCTCAATACAGAACGGCGGAACTGTCAAATCATGATGACTTGAAACCATGTAGGCCCCAAGCTGATTCTACACTGCAGTGAACAAGCGATTCTGCCGGTTTTATTATGAAATCCAGATACCTGCAACTTCCAGACATGACAGGAAGTCCTTGTTCCGTGTTGGAGATTGTCACCTTTGCGCTGCTGATTTTACGACATGTTTGAAAAATACTTCCAATTCCGTACAATCAAACCCAAATCAGGGTGTTGCGCTTCATAGTTGAACAGGCGACTCAAGAGGGAAATCAAAGAGGGAAATCAAAATGTCAAAGATAAGCAGAATAAGAGCAAGAGAGATACTGGACTCAAGGGGGAATCCCACGATAGAAGTGGAGGTTCATTGCGCGGACGGCGCCTTCGGTCGGGCGATGGTTCCCTCGGGAGCGTCGACCGGAGAGCACGAAGCGCTTGAGCTTCGGGACGGAGAAAAGCGCAGGTACATGGGAAAAGGGGTTCTCGGGGCGGTAAAGAACGTCCAAGACACAATAGCCCCGCGCCTTGAGGGTCTTGACGCGAGCAACCAAGCTCTAATAGACCGGACCATAATAGAACTTGACGGAACAGAGGCAAAATCCCGGCTTGGAGCGAACTCCATCCTGGGCGTTTCGCTAGCTTCGGCGAGAGCGGCAGCAAATTCCGCCGGAACATCTCTTTTCAGCTATCTCGGAGGCGAGGATGCCAACACCCTTCCAGTGCCGCTTATGAACATAATAAACGGCGGCGCTCACGCGGATAACAACCTTGATTTCCAGGAATTCATGATAGTGCCCCATGGTTTTTCCACTTTCCGGGAAGCCCTTCGGGCGGGAGTGGAAACCTTTCACGCGCTGAAATCCATACTGGTAGCCAAGAAGCTCTCAACGGCAGTCGGAGATGAAGGAGGTTTCGCTCCCTCTCTGGGATCAAACGAAGAAGCCCTCGAATGCGTAATAGAGGCCATATGGAAGGCTGGATACAGCCCCGCAGAGCAGATATCAATAGCTCTTGACGTAGCTTCAAGCGAGTTTTTTTACGATGGGAAATATCATGTGGAACGGAAAACCGTGCCGGTGGCCCAGTTAATGGAAATATACGAGGAGTGGATAGGGAAATACCCTATTGTTTCCATAGAAGACCCATTGGATGAAAACGACTGGGAAGGCTGGAAGGCTCTTACAAAAAAAATAGGTTCCGCCGTCCAGCTCGTCGGAGACGATCTTTTCGTGACGAACACCAGAAGACTTTCCGACGGAATAAGCTCGGGCGTGGCAAACTCCATCCTTATAAAGGTAAACCAGATAGGGACGCTTACCGAGACCCTCGAGGCTATTGAGATGGCCAAGCAGGCGGGTTATAGTTACATAATATCCCATCGCTCGGGAGAGACTGAAGACTCGACGATAGCGGATATCGCGGTTGCCACAAACGCCGGACAGATAAAAACCGGGTCGGCGTCCAGAAGCGACAGAATAGCGAAGTACAACCAGCTTCTGCGCATAGAGGAGGAGCTTGGGAAGAAAGCGCGATTCGGAAACGAAAAAACGGCGCTCTGGAGCAGTTAAAGATGGCGGAAAAAACTCTTTTTGATAAAATCTGGGAATCTCACCTTGTTCACGAAGAAGAGGGCAAGCCGTCCCTTCTCTATATAGATCTTCACCTCGTTCACGAAGTTACTTCACCTCAGGCGTTTGAAGGGCTAAGAATCACGGGGCGAGACGTAAGACGGCCCGAGCTTACTTTCGCCACGATGGACCATAACGTCCCGACCACAGACCGAAGCGAACCCATTTCGGATCCCATATCCGCAAAGCAGATAGAAACTCTCAGACAAAACTGCAAGGATTTCGGAATAACGCTTTTCGGAATAAGAATAAACAACCACTCCCAAGGCATAGTGCATGTGATCGGTCCCGAACTCGGCCTTACAAAGCCAGGGATAACGATAGTATGCGGAGACAGCCACACTTCCACCCACGGGGCGTTTGGATCGCTTGCTTTCGGCATAGGAACAAGCGAAGTGGAACATGTTCTAGCGACACAGTGTTTAAGACAGAATCGCCCGAAGGTGTTTGAAATAAGGGTTGAGGGTGAACGCCAGTACGGGGTTGCCGCAAAGGACATAATCCTGGGCATAATCGGACATATAGGAACCGCAGGGGCCACCGGAACAGTGGTCGAATATTGCGGGGAAGCGATAGAAGCGCTTTCCATGGAAGAGAGGATGACGGTGTGCAACATGTCAATAGAGGGAGGGGCAAGAGCCGGAATGATAGCACCGGACCAAAAAACCTTCGAGTACGTGAAGGATCGCCGGTACGCGCCGAAAAACGGCAATTACGAAAAAGCCCTCGAGCACTGGAAAACGCTCCGCACGGACCCCGACGCCATTTTTGACAAATCAGTCAGTCTTGACGCCCGCAAGATAGCACCGCAGGTAAGCTGGGGAACCAACCCGGGAATGGTAACGGATGTGACTTCAAAAGTGCCTGACCCTGGGGAATGCGAGGACGCAGGCAGAAGAAAATCTATGGAACAGGCCCTTGAGTATATGGATCTTAAGGCGAATACCCCGATAACGGACATACACGTGGACAGGGTGTTTATAGGTTCCTGCACGAATTCCAGAATAGAAGACCTTCTGGCTGTTGCGAAACTCATAAAAGGTAAAAAAGTCGCCGACGGAGTAAGCGCCATGGTAGTTCCGGGCTCCCAGTCGGTAAAGAGAAAGGCAGAGGAAATGGAACTTCACAGGATATTTACCGAGGCTGGATTTGAGTGGCGCGAATCGGGATGCAGCATGTGTCTTGGAATGAACCCGGACATACTGGCCCCCGGAGAAAGGTGCGCCAGCACGTCTAACAGAAACTTCGAAGGTCGCCAGGGAAAAGGGGGAAGAACCCATCTGGTAAGCCCGATAATGGCGGCGGCCGCGGCACTTACGGGACATTTCGTGGACGTGCGCGGCTGGGAAATAGAAAAAAGGATCTGAGATATGGAGAAACTTCGCAAGGTATCGGGAAAAGTAGCGGCTCTTGACAAAATGAACGTCGACACCGACCAGATAATCCCCAAGCAGTTCCTAAAACGTATTGAAAGGACCGGGTTCGGAGAATTTTTGTTTTTCGACTGGAAGTATAACGACGACGGAACCTTAAACGAGGAGTTCGAACTCAACCTGCCTAGGTACTCTGGCGCCTGCATACTGCTTACAAGGGAGAATTTCGGAAGCGGAAGTTCGAGAGAGCATGCCCCTTGGTCCATAAGGGAAGCGGGTTTTCGGATAATCCTGGCTCCTTCCTTCGCCGATATCTTTTACAGCAACTGTTTTAAGAACTCGATACTTCCCATAGTTGTTTCCAAAGACAAAACGGATGAGCTTTTCCAACTTGTATGGGAGAATGAAGGCTATTCCCTTGAGGTTGACCTGGTTAAAAAATCCGTAACTGGTGAAGGAATAAACTTTTCATTTGAGATAGACGATTTCAAAAGAAAAGTACTTCTTGAAGGACTTGACGACATATCGCAAACCCTTGAGTTAGAAAACAGCATAGAAAAGTATGAAAAACTTTTCACGGATAAAAGAAGCTGGGTTTTTCCGGATGAGCGAAAAAGCCCTTAGGCCTCACCCCTTCCCTGTTTTTACTTTCTGAAGAAAAACTTTCCTAGGAGCGTAAGCAGAACGCTCAGCACTATGCAGGTCGCAATCGGGAAATAAAAACTGTAGTTCTCACCCTTGATTCTTATGTCTCCCGGGAGTTTCCCGAAAAAATCAAGTTTCGCCACATAAGGCAACACGATTCCGAGCGCTATGAGCGCCACACCAAGAATGATTACGACCCTTGCGACTTCGTTTACGTTCACATGAAAAAAGATAACCGCATGAAAATAATTAAGAAATTCCCCGTGGTGCCAAAGTTTTTCTGATATTATGCGATTACTGGTTTCCCGACAACCTGAATAGGTTTACTTCCATCCTTGACCCATGGGAACCGGCATAGAAATCCAAGATTGCGTTCTGATCCCTTCTCGGGAACTTTATAAGAGCAATTCTAAAACTTCGTAGTTCCGGCAGCTTCTCAGGAGAAACTCAGATGAAATACAGAAAAATGTTTTTAGTTTTGACCATGATAGTCGCGGGACTTTTCGCAATTTCCTGTGGAGATGACGATGATGAAACCCTTACGATACTTTACTGGCAAGCCCCCACTATCGCCAATCCTTATCTTGCCGGGGGAAATAAAGATGTTGACGCCAGCGCTCTGATTTTAGAGCCCCTGGCGAACTATGATGAACAAGGGATGTTAGTACCTCGTCTAGCCGAGGAAATCCCGACGGTGAAAAATGGCGGCATATCGGAAGATATGACCACGATTACCTGGAAGCTTAAAGAAGGAATTCTCTGGTCAGACGGCACTCCTCTCACGGTCGAAGATATTATATTCACCCATAGATACCTGTGTTCCCTGCCATCAACGGAAAATGTGTGTGGTCCCGTACCCATAGGGAATGTGGACCCTATCAAGGACCTTCCACTTAGTATTAGAATTACCTTCACTGCCCCCGTAATCTATCCATATACTCTCTTTGTCGGGGCCTCTTCCCCTATTCTGCAAAAAGCGCAGTTTGCAAATTGCGTCGGCGAGGCGGCTCAGGAATGTCGCACGCAAAACCTATACCCCATCGGCACAGGGCCCTACAGAATCACCGATTTCACTGTCAGCGGGTCAGAAATGAATACCACTTCGGTTCTCACCTACGAAATCAACGAATATTTCCGCGCAGCCGACAAACTTTTCTCCAAAGTAGTCATAAAAGGCGGTGGGGACGCTACCGCTTCTGCCAGGGCTGTATTAGAAACGGGTGAAGCCGATTACGGATGGAACTTACAAGTGGATCCTAAAACCCTAAAAACCTTGGAGGATAGCGGCAAGGGAACAATTGAGCCCGCCTTCTCCTCACTTGTTGAGCACCTGGTGGTTAACTTCACCGATCCGGATCCGGCTTTGGGAGACCGACGTTCGGAGTGGTTACAAGGTGAAAACCCCCATCCCTTCCTGACCGATCCGGCCGTGCGCAAGGCCTTGTCCTTAGCAATTGACCGGGGACATATCGACGAGCAGTTGTACGGACCTGGAGGCAAGGAAACCTGCAATATCCTTCCAGCCCCCCCAAACTACTCTTCACCCAACAATGAGAATTGCTTAACCCAAGATATTGAAGCGGCGAAAACTCTGCTTGACGGGGCCGGCTGGACACCCGGCGACGACGGCATCCGGGAAAAAGACGGAGTCCGCCTAGAGATTCTCTATCAGACCTCCTCTAATCCTGTTCGCCAAGCAACCCAAGAACTGATTCAGCAATGGTGGCGAGAAATAGGGGTGGAAACCGAATTGAACAGTATTGATGGGGGTGTCTTCTTCAGTAATGACCCTGACAATCCCGACAACCTCTGGAGATTCTATGCCGATGTTCAAATGTATGCCAACGGAGCATCCATCGACCCGAAGAGCTTCTTTTCGGGCTGGCAAACCAGCGAAATTACCAGCTCCGAGAATGACTGGATGGGCGGTAATATACCCCGCTGGTCTAATGAGCAGTACGATAATCTCTACAAGGAATTGAGACAGACCACCGCTGGTACAGAACGCGAGGACCTATTCATTAAGTTGAATGACCTGCTGGTCGAGAACTATGTAGTGATTCCCTTGATTGAACGTGCTTCTGTCTCAGCTTTCAGCAACAACCTCAAAGGGGTCCGGGTAAACGGCTGGGACTCTGAACTGTGGAATATTCACGAGTGGTACAGGGAATAATATGGCCCGCCAGTACCCAGCAGACTCGTGGCTTGGGTTTTACGACCGAGCCGGCAAACAAAAACTTAAGTTGATACTTCAAGCGAAGCTTCGCATTAAAGCGGCACGTGTTACCGCTGACCTCAAGCCCGCCTGACGATTACAACTTACCTTCCTGAGTCTCCTCTGAGCAGTCGCTGTTAACGCACAAACTCCTGATTAACGCTTTATAGTTCCGAGAGAATGAAGATTAAATAAAAGGGTCAAATGGTGTTATAATTTAGATAGGTTGGTTTTAGGGGCTCGGGGAATAAAAAAAGGAGAGAAATGGTTTAATGGGCGGAATCGGTCTTGCACAGACCCCGAATGTCGTACAGAAGCAAAAGCTCATACTAACCCAGCATCTCAGGCTTTTTCTAAGCCTGGTACAGATGAACACGGTTGAGCTCAGGGAATACCTTGAGGAACAGCTCATAGAAAACCCCGCCCTTGAAGAAGATCCTGACTCATCCGCGGAGACGGAGAAAGAGGACTTAGGCGAATCCCTTCTAAACGAGCTCGGTCCGACAGAAGCCGACTACCCGATGCCCGAAGAGGTCTCCATGGAGATAAATGAGGAGGCAGCCTGGGAAAACCAGATCCCCGATCAGGACTCCCTCTTTGAGCACCTCAACTGGCAGCTCTCAATGACTGATTTAAGCGAACGGCAAAAGCATATAGCTTCGCTTATCATCGGAAACATAAACGAGGATGGATACCTTGAGAGTGATCTTGAGGAAATAGCAGAACTGCTTGACGGAAAAAACTCCCCCAAGACGGATGGGAACAGCATGGCAGAGATATCATGGATCGCCGAGAAAATACGCACCACTTTTGATCCCGTCGGAATCGGTTCCCGCACCCTCTCTGAGTGTCTGGCCGTGCAGGCTGCGGACCTCGGTTACGAAAGGGGAAGCTTGCTTATGCGGGTCGTGGAAAATCATATCGACGATCTGGGCGAAAAAGACTACGACAAGATCTGTTCGGAACTTGACGTAAACCGGGAGGACATAAAGGAGATTGAAACCGTAATAACCTCCCTTGAGCCCAAGCCTGGACGTCCCTATTACACCAAAGACACTGCCAGGAACATCGTTCCCGACTTTTATGTGTACAAGGTAGGAGAGGACCTGCAGATGCAGTCAAACAGAAGCTTTCCGAAACTCAGGATAAGTTCCTACTGCAGAAAAATTCTCGCCGACCGAGCTAACCTCACCGGAGAAATCACGGACTACCTGCGGGAGAAAATCGAGGTGGCTCAGAGAATCGTCCGCTGTATCGAAGAGCGGGAGACCACGATACGCAAGGTGATGGAAAAAATCGTAAACGAGCAAAAAGAGTTTTTCGACTACGGCAGTGCTCACATAAAACCTCTCAGGCTAAAGGATGTGGCTGACACCGTGGGTATCCACGAATCAACTGTGAGCCGGATAACGAGCAGAAAATACATACAGTGTCCCCAAGGAGTTATAGAACTTAAAAAGCTTTTCTCAAGAGCAGTTCACTCGTCAAACGGGCAGAAGGTTTCGCTTGAAAGAATAAAATCAATGATAAGGGAGATAGTTGACGACGAACCTGCCCAGTGCGCGTTTTCCGATGAAGACATATCCAGAATACTCTCCATGAAAAACATAAAGGTCGCGAGAAGAACAGTTGCAAAATACAGAAAAACACTCGGCATACCCAATTCATCAAAAAGACTATTAAAGGAGGTTTGAACCATGAAAATCGATATCATCACAAAGAATATTCCCGACAGAAGAAAATCGGAACATCTTAAGCGTTACGCGATGAAGAAAATGCCAAAGCTCCAGAGGTATATAGACCCGGAGAGAAATCCTTCAGAGGCGAAAATACTTCTTTCAGCTGAGAAACTCAGAAACAACGCGGAAATAACTATCAGCTCGGGATCTCTAAAAGCAGCCGCGTCAGTGGAAATGGAGGAAATGCACTCCGCCATAGACAAGCTTTTCGACACGATCGTAAAGCAACTGCGGAGAAGAACTGACAAGCAACTGACTTTAAGGAGAAGAAACATCTCAAAGACTCCTTCTGCGGCGCGCGCGCAGAGAACAGAAGGCGAAAACAACCTGAGGGTAGCTCACCAGTCTCTAAACCCCAAGCCCATGAGCGTTGCGGAAGCACTGCTGCAGCTTGACGCGTCCGAAGAGAGTTTCGTAGCCTTTAGAAACAGCGAAACACTTGAGATGAATGTTGTTTACAAAAGAACCGATTCGAAAAAGATAGGGCTTCTTACCCCCTGAACACGGAAAAAGAAAAGTGAGAATCTCGGAATGCCTGGACAAAAATTCCGTATTTCCCGAACTCGTTTCGACTACAAAAGCGGACGTACTGCGGGAGTTGTCAGAAAAAGTCGCAGAAGCTATACCCAGGCTTAACGTGCAGAGACTCAACGAAACTCTGGTCGAACGTGAGGGGCTGTGTAGCACCGCTATTGATTCCGGGGTAGCGATTCCACACGTAAAACTCCTTGACATCCCGAATATAACCATCGCATTTGCCAGAAGCGAAACTGGGATTGATTTTGACTCGCTGGACGGAGAAAGAACCCATCTCTTCGCCGTTTTGATAACCCCTGAGAATTGTCCCACGGAAACCCAAATAACACTGCTTGCGCGAATATCCAGGATACTCGGGCAAAACGACGTGAGATCAAAACTTGTTGCTTCAAAAGAAGCTTCTGAGATTTATAACCTGCTGCTTGAAGAAGATGAAAAGCTCTGAGAATAACCACTCCCTCTCAGTCGGGGACTTTTACGGAAAGTTCGGAGAAAAACTCTGCCTTGAACCTATTTGCGGGAAAGAGGGGTTTGAAAAACGCATAATTTCACCGAGCGCCAAAAAGCCGGGATTAAGAATGATAGAAAAGAGAATAGAACTCGAGGAGGGGAACATACAAGTACTCGGCAGAACGGAAATTTCCTACATAAACGAATTTCCCGGCAGAACGGAAAAAAAGATAATAACGAATCTTCTGTCAAACGATATTCCGTGCTTTATACTCTCAAAGGGGGCTCGCCCAGAAAAATCCTTTACCGAACATTTTGAAAGAAAACAGATACCGCTTTTTACCACGACCTTGGGCACGGGGAAATTCATAACCATTCTCAATGAACTACTCGCCGAGGAATTTGCGACCCGGATAACGGTTCACGGAGTACTTCTGGATGTGCATCATATGGGAGTCCTGATCCTTGGGAAAAGCGGAATCGGGAAAAGCGAATGCGCGGTTGACCTTATAATACAGGGTTCCAAGCTTATCGCGGACGACGTGGTCGAGATAAGGAAGATAGGCTCTCAGACTCTTGTCGGAGTGGGTCCCGAGAACATAAGGTACCTCATGGAGGTAAGGGGAATAGGCATAGTAAACATAAAGGATCTTTTCGGAACCACCTGCGTTATGGAAAAAAGAGAGATCAACATGGTTATAGAGCTTCACCAGTGGGACTCTGAAACAGAATACGATCGTCTGGGCGTGGACACGAAAACATACTCCATACTAGAAATCGAACTGCCGTACACGATACTGCCGGTGAGTCCCGGCAGAAATATGGCATCCGTAATAGATGTGGCAGTGCGAAACCAGATACTGAAGGAAACCGGCAAAAACGTCGAGATTCCGTCCGGCACTCGGGAATAATGGAACGGATAATAATACTAAGCGGACTCTCCGGTTCGGGAAAGAGCACCGCGGCAAAAGTACTTGAAGACCTGGGCTTTTTCTGCGTCGAGAACCTGCCTCCCGAGCTTCTTTTCTCTTTTATCGACCTTTGCGGAAAATCTCTCACGCAGATAAAAAAGGCGGTCGTAGTCATTGACATACGCATACCGGTAAAAGACACGCTTTATGATTTCGAAAAAGTGCTGGGAAAGATAAGAAAATCAGCCAAAAGAGTCGATCTTGTATTTCTCGAATGCTCAGATGAGTCCATTGTTAAAAGATACAAGGAGACAAGGAGAATTCACCCGCTTGGAAGCGAGAAAACCCTTCCCGAGGGAATTTCCGAGGAAAAACGAATTCTAGGATACATACGCGAACTCGCGGACAAGCGTATAGACACAACCACTCTCAGCGTTCACGATCTAAAGGCGATCATAGCCAAGATTGCCGGAACAACCGACAAGCAGACCCCTCTTCTCACCTTCCTTTCCTTCGGCTACAAGTACGGGGTTCCGGAAGACGCAGACCTGGTTTTTGACGTCCGTTTTTTGAAAAATCCCCATTTTACCGAATCCCTAAGGAATCTTGACGGCACCAGAAGCGAAGTCGTGGACTTCGTCATGTCGGATAAAGCTTCACGGGAGTTTCTGGAAAAACTGTGTTCCTTCCTGCGCTTTTTGATCCCCAAATATTTCGAAGAAGGAAAATCGTACCTAACCTTGGGGATCGGTTGCACCGGGGGGAAACACCGCTCGGTGGTTATAGCCGACGCTCTGGGCAAAGATCTCCCCGAATACTCCGCTATTATTAGACACAGGGACATAAATAAGCTATAAAAATCCTATGTTTTCCATAGTAGTGATCACGCACGGAGAGCTTGCGAAGGAGCTTATATCGGCCGTAAATTTCATCCTGCCTAAAAAACCCAGGGTCAAGATGACGGCGGTCTCAATAGACGCTTCAAAAGACTCCAAGGACTTTGAGAAAAAGGTGAGAGCTTCGGTTGATACCGTTAACGAAGGGGACGGGATACTGCTTGTAACGGATATGTTCGGAGGAACCCCTTCCAACATAAGCCTTATGTTTCTTGAAAGTGGCGAAACGGAGGTAATTTCCGGGGTAAACCTGCCCATGCTTTTAAAGCTCGGCACTGTTGAGGAAAAAACTACTCTTAAAGAAGCAGTGAAACTTGCAGCTAAGGCGGGAAGAGAAAACATAATAGTAGCGAGTGAACTTCTCAATAAAAACGGTTAGAATAGGCGGAAAAGGATATTGAAATGGATGCAAAAACACTTGACGCCGTAATAGAAATGTACACAAATCACGTTCTTCAGGGCGAGCTTGAGGGATTTAAGATCGACATATCCCCAGAAATAAAAGATGAGCTCGCAGCAATAGCCCTTTACCTTGATTCAAAGACCGTCCGGGCGTCCGGGGAGATAGAAGAGTTCTACGAAGGGTACAAAAGGGCGGCCTTTGACATACTTACTTTTATGGGGGTTGAGTTCTTCGAAGACAGGGAAAACAAGCTGATCAAGATAATGAAGTCAAACTACAACTTCCAGCTCCAGGAAGAGCTTAAGAAAAGTATCTGGGGATAGAACAACCTCCCCCATAAAATTCCCGACCCCTGCTATGGATTTTCAAAATTCATTTGATCATTTCGTCTTTGACCTAGACGGGGTTATATATTCAGGCGAAAAAGCCATCGGCAACTCCCCCCAAGTGCTCGAAACATTAAGGAGGAATAAAAAGAGCATACGTTTCATAACCAATAACCCTTCGAGGTCTCCTTCGGACTACGCCGAAAAACTCCGCAAACTCGGAATTGAATCGCACGATAGCGAGTTTGTAACTTCTCCTATGGCAACCGTTTCTCTGATAAAGGAGAAACTTCCCTCAGAAGAATGGAAGACTGTCTTCATCGCGGGAAGCGATTACCTGAGAAAGGAAGTCAGGAAGACTGGACTGGTTGAGCTTACCGGAGAAAATTCTCTCGACGCCGACCTCGTGGTGATAGGAAGCCACCCCGGATTTAGCCTTGAGGAAATAAAAACCGCATCCATAACTGTTGGAAACGGGGCAGGTTTTATCGGCACAAGCGGAGACTATTTCTATCCCTGTGAACACGGCCGGGCTCCCGCGACAGGAGCCCTTCTCGCATCGGTTGAAGTCGCGTCGGGAAAGAGAGCTCTAACAGCGGGAAAACCCAAAAGATACATGTTTGATCTCCTGGGAAAAACCGGAGTACCACAGACTAAAAAGACCCTTCTGGTTGGAGACAGTCTCCTCACCGATATTGCCGGAGGAAAAAAAGCGGGCTATACAACGGCGCTTGTGCTGACTGGGGTTACGAAAAAAACCGACCTTGGAAACGATGGAGTAAAACCCGATTTCGTACTGGAAAACATCTTTTTTCTTTTAAAACCATTGGGAGAAACAGGTAGTGAATGAGAGGGGCCCAAACCACTTAACCGGGACTTAATCTTGCGCTGTTGACTTTTGGTAATCGGGGTGTAGTGTTTGGGTAGAGATTCTTTCCCGCCGGAGGTAACCATGCCTAAATTTATCAAAAAAGAAGACGAAAACTTGAATTACCCATTAGATGTGTTTGGTGAAGAAGATGATTTTGAGGATGAATTTGCCGACGAGTTTGATGAACTTTTCGAAGAAGTAAACTATCTCTATTACGATGACGACTCAGAAGAAATTTTTGAGGATGACGAAGGGAGAAGAGTACTTCACTGAGTCTCATTACAACTCTACGCTATCCTTTTCGGAACCTATTAACAGCGTCCTTTTAAATTCTAAAATCTAAACTCTGAGACCGGATTCACGGTGCCCCGAGTTCCACACGCAACTCAGGGCATCGTAGATTGAATGGTCTTGCTTGTCAGAAACGCATGCGCGTAACCAAGCCGAAAGTACGCGGTTGACCCACCCTATAGGCAAGACGGGCTCGCCCTGCCCGCTCGCGGTCAAACGAAAGCTCAACGTTTTCATCCGTAAGGTTTTTTACGTAAGCCGTGAACTCGAGATTGTTATATACCAAGCCCGCGGAAAGGTTAAACAGATGGTAT
>JAKZRS010000018.1:0-17654 GCA_047518015.1 Thermodesulfobacteriota bacterium
TCTCTGTGGTTCCCCAAAAATAGTCAAGGCAAAGGGAATCGACATTATCTACTGCAACGGAACCCTTGCCAAGATTGTGGGCACCCTGATCGGAAGAAAAAACAAAAAACCCGTTATCTGGCACGTAAGGAACATACAGCAGACCCGGTTCCTGAAGTTTCTCATGGAGACGCTCTCAGGATTTCGATGCGTGAAGAAGATAATATGCGTTTCCCGGGCTACGGCCGAGCCGTTTAAAAAAGCAAAAAGCAAGATTCATGTTGTCTACAACGGGATTGATCCTGCGGATTTCGACAGGGAGTCTGTCCGGGGTTCCCTGAGAGAGGAATTTTCCATACCCTCCGATACCGTGCTTGTCGGAAACACCGGAAGAGTGGTCCCGAGAAAGGGCTACATGGACTTTGTGGACACCGCTCACCGTCTTGTTTCAGACGGGAACATGAAGGAGAAAATAAAGTTCGTTATAGTCGGAGATACTCCGTGGTTTTTTCCGAAAAACCATCTGCGGGAGCTTGAGGATTACGCGGAGAAACTTGGAGTGCGGGACAATTTCATCTTTACAGGATACAGAAAAGACGTAAGACCCTATCTTAAGGATTTTGACCTTTTCGTGATTCCATCCAATTATCCGGATCCTTTCCCGAGGTCCGTCATAGAGGCGATGGCATTTGCTCTGCCCGTCGTGGGTTTTTCGATAGGTGGCATAGCGGAGGCCGTGGAGGACGGGAAAACCGGTCTTCTATGCGACTCGGGGGATTTCGATAAGATCGGGAATAGTATCTCGATTCTTGCGCGGGATGCGGAGACCCGGAATGAAATGGGCCGAAACGCGAGGCGAAGGGTTATGGAAATGTACTCTGCTGTCGATCGGACGGCTGACATACAGAAGATAATCCTTGAGGTCTGATAATCTAAACTTCTTTTCCTTCTCTGTCCCGAAACAGAAGTTTCAGCGGAACCCCCTCGAAATCTTCGTACTCCCTTAACTGGTTTTCAAGAAACCTTCTGTAGTTCTCGGGTATTCCTTTTGCGGAGTTAGTGAAAATTGCGAAAGTCGGTGCCGCGGTGAAAGGCTGCGAGATGTAGAAAAACTTGATTTCCTTTCTTCTGTAAACCGGGGGAGGGTAGCGCTTTGTCAGATCTTCAAGGAACCTGTTAAGCTTCCCGGTAGATATTTTTTTTCTGAAATTGCTCTCCACGCGCTCGATGACGTCAAAGATTCTGTCAACCCTTTTGCCCGTGAGCGCGGAGATTGTAAGCACCGGAGCGTAATCCACCCCGATTAGCTTCTCTTTTATTATCTCGTCAACCTCTTTCGGTTCTACTATGTCTTCTGGGGCTAGATCCCATTTGTTAAGCAGTATTATAAGGGCCCTGCTTCTGTTTTTTATCAGTTCCGCGAGACGTGAGTCGTGGTGGGTCGGACCCTCCTGTCCGTCTATCAGCAGCAGCACTATATGGGCTCTTTCGATGGACCTTATAGCCCGAAATACACTGTGCTTTTCAACGGGAGCGTCTATTTTTGACTTTCTTCTTATCCCGGCGGTATCGATAAAGACATATTTTTTCCCGTCTTTTTCATAAATGGAGTCCACGGAATCACGGGTCGTTCCCGGAGTGGGACTTGTTACGAGTCTGTGCTCTCCGAGTATCCTGTTCACCAGGGTGGATTTTCCCACGTTGGGTTTGCCGATAACGGCGATTCGGGTTTCCCCGGACTCTTCCGATTCTTCTTCTGGCTGTTCGAAAGTTTCTATGCAGGAAGCAATCTGCTCCACCAGTTCGTAGATATTTTTGTTGTGAAGCGCGGAAATCGGCATGAATTCATCTGTGCCTGTTCCGTAGAATTCGTACGTCTTGAGTACCTGTTTTATATTCCCATGATCGACTTTGTTCACGGCATAGATCACTCTTTTTTCGGTCTTTCGAAGATACCGCACTATCTCTGAATCCTGGGGCATAACCCCGTCTAGGCCGTCAAAAAGCATCACCACGAGGTCCGCTTCAGAAATAGCCACGTCTATCTGGTCTTTTATGAGCGAATAGTCTTCATCATTTTCACCGAGAGAAAGACCTCCGGTGTCAACGAGAGTAAACTCCTTTTCCTTCCATCGGGTATTTTCATAAATTCTGTCTCTTGTTACGCCCGGAATGTCCTCTACTATCGTCTTGTTCCACCCTATTATTCTGTTAAAAAGAGTGGACTTGCCGACATTTGGTCTTCCAACTATGGCTACGATCGGTTTCCGCTCGTTCATTGTGTCTCTCCGCTATACGCTCCGGGATGAATTCCCCGAAGCTCAGCGTTTTAGAAATTAAAATTGTAGAAAAAGTCGACTCCGGGATTTTCTCCCCCTATCTGACTTTCTACGGAGAATCCTCTGTTCAGTTTCCACTCAAGATTCAGCTTGTTGCGCATCTGCGCCGTCGGGTCAATGGAGACGGAAGAGGGTGATCTTTCGTAACCGACGAAAATCTCTCTTGTCACGTGGGAACCGACCTTGAGGGTGCTGTCCTCAAATCCCCGGTCTCCTTCCTGGATGCTCAGAAGGTCAAGTCCTATCTCCGAGCTTAATAGCTCCGAGATTCCGCCGGCGGCAACTGCCCTCGCGAATTTCCCCACAAACGCCCTCTGTCTGTTCTGAAGCCTGTTGCTTGAAGCTCCGAAAACTATATAGGATATTATGTCGATTTCTTCAAGATCCGGGTTGCTTGACAGGGCGAGGTCCGGCTCCTCTAAATCTCCCGTAACGTTTACGTACACGTCAACGTCACCGACATCGTAATATGCCCTAACGTTAAGAGCGGGATTTTGTTGTGCTCCCGTAAAATTAAGCGCCGCGTCCTCTATATCGAAAAGCTTTCCGAAGACCGTGTAATATCCCTCTGATGACACTATGTTTCCCTGCATATTAATATCCGCACCCGGTTCTTTCCTGAGTCTCAGTTTTCCCCTTGTGTTAAAGTTGGCTTCCTTGGTTTTTATCCATGTACCCGAAGAGATGTCAACTGAAATATCCAGACCGGTTTTTTCTCTGTAAAAACCGGTCTGGTTTTGGTTCTCAAGTGAAAACTCGTCGGTGAAATTCTCGGTTTTGTCTATGAAGCTTATATCTTTTACGCTCTTCAGTCTGCTGGGGTAAAGACGAATTCGCCCCGCCGTGACCTTCGTGTTTCCCTTCACGCTCAGAAATTCATCTTTTTTTTCTATCTTAAGATTACCGGACAGGTCCGTTTTTATTGAGTGGGGATTGAAACGGATTTTCTCCATCTCAACATCCGCGTGGTAGGTAAGATCGGAGAGGTTCATTTTGCCTTTCAAGTAGGCTTTGCCCGTTTCTGAGCGAAACTCCGTTCTTGGCAAGGTCATTTTCGCGCCGTTAAACGAAAGCTTGGCGTGTTGGGTGAACAGGTTGTTTCTGAGCTGGATTAAAGATAGTTTCATGTTCTCTATTTCTAGATCTCCCTTTATCCTCGGTTTGGAGAGAGTGCCCTTGAGAGAAAGACCGCCGGATGAGAAACTCCCTTCGATCTTCTCTATGGAATTTGAAAAAATTCTCAAAAAATCTAGGCTGTATCCCTCCGACGTCAATTCAAGGTCAACTGAAGCTTCCTTTATCGCCTCGACAAGAGTCTGGGCGTTTTCTGAAACCAGCAGGTCTCCCCGCAAACTGAGTTTCTTTCCCTGGTCCGTCGAGGACGCGAAGTCGAGGGAAAGTTTCCCCTTCTCCCCCCGGAGCTTGATTTCCATCTCTCCGCCCCCCGGGATTTTATAGAAAAGGCCGTCTGACTTTACTTCGGCCTGCACGGAAGGAGCGGTAAGAGAACCGCTGACTTCAACTTTCCCGGTAACCGTTCCTTCCGGATGGTGTTTGAGATTGAGAACCTTCGATATAATCAGGGGATTGAAATTCATCATGTCCGCCCGCAGTTCGACTGTCTTTTCCCTCTTATTTATCTCTCCCAGAAAATTGGCGATTCTGCCCTCTCCGTATAGGAATTCATCTCCGCGCAGCCTTGTTCTGTCCGAAGATATATCAAGGAAGATATCTCCCTTGCTTTTAAACCGCTTCTCCCTCAGAAGACCTTCAAGATATGTCGCCCTTAGTTTCTTCTCATGGCCAAAGAGGTCATTAACCGTGAATTCTGAAGAGGCGAAGGCACCATTTTTTTTGCTCAAAAGGGCTCTTATTGCAACCTCCATTTCCGTTCCCCGCAACTTTACTTCAATCGTGTCCGAAGAATTGCCGAAAACACGGGTTCGTTGCCCCCGGAGGTTTATATCAAGCGACACCGTGGGCGTGTTTTTGAAATCAATCCGTGTACTTGACTCAACGGACATGTCCTGAGCAATGAAATCTTTTTCATAGGTGAAGTTCTCTACGCGCGAGGTCGCCTCGATAAATGGAGTGAAAACGCTTCCGCTGATTCTTCCGCTCGAGATTATTGCCCCTAGAAGCAGGGGGATCCTTTCGTTAATCTCGGAGAGAAAACCCAGGTCTTGTGCTGCGAATTCAAAAGCGCAGTCAAGGCCCTTCTGTGTTTCTTTGGTTTTTTCCGCTGACAGGGAAAATTCATCAGAGAAGATGTTGAGTCTGTTTATCGTCAGGGTTCCTTTTTCAATTCTGGCGTCTATTTGAGAGTCGATGTTGTTTATTACATGAAATCCGTCCGTTCTGAGGTCGGCGTTCACGCGCAAATCAGCGTCTTCAGAAAATTTGCCTTTCTTTGGTATTGCTCCCTTGAAGGCCGCGCTTCCTGACACGTAGTTATCAAGCGACACATTTGGGAATTCGAACTTTAGCCTGAACCCATTTGCTTTTGAACTGAGATCAAAATCCACGCCGTCGTTTCTAAGCGTCAGATAACCTCCAATCCGAAGGTTGCTCTGCTCACCGTCGATTACGTCAAGATAATCGGGTTCAATCCGAAGAGAATAGGTCTCCGTGTTCGTCCAGTTGCCGCTTATTCTCAAATCCGAGTTCAGTCTGGAGCTGTTCCCGAATTTAAGCGGGTAGGGCCAGCGGTTCAGTATGTCGGTAAGCTCATCTGTGTTCGCGTCGTTTAGCTCTACCGCAAAGTCAAACCAGTTTCTCTCTCCTCCCGCGAGCCACTTCTTAAGGTCGAGGTTCCCTTTTAACCGAGACTCTCCGAACCCTCCGCCTACAGTTCCATCTATAAAGATCTTTGTCCCGTTGATCCTGACCGGTTCAAGTTCTGTCCAAAGCCGCTTTCCGTTAAGAAACGAATCCCGGGCCGAGACTTCCATCGTGCCTACCATGTTGTCGAGGGAGTGCATCTTGACCTTTGTTTTCGCCTGGAGGTTAAGCTTTCCCTTTCCGTTTATTCCAACCTCGTCGAGATAAACGGTCATGTCAAATTCAGGTTCTCTAAGGTTTTTTACCGTGCCGCTTCCCCTAAGCGGTATGTTCTCAACCTTAAATCCCGCGTCTTTGAATACGCAGTCCCAGGATGCTATATCGATTTCCCCCTTGAGATTCCTTATCCTGATTGTGGGGGACACGTAGTTGAAGTTTACGTCCTTGGCGTCAATCTCGAGTTTTTTCGTCAGTTCGATGATGTTTATGGAGAAAAACGACTCCTCCACGAAATCGAATTCCCACACTTTGCCTCTTGTATGATCACTGATGGAGACGCGGGAATCGCGGATTCTGTTATTCGCGAAAATGAGACTTATTCTTTGCTGCTGAGGACGCTCGGCGGTTTTGTCTTCGTTTTTGAGTTTCCTGAAATTCCATACTCCGCTGTTGTCCTTTTCAATCAGGAGTTTTAGACCGGATACCTGCGTGTTTGATAAATGAAGCTTTCTCCTCGAGATTATTGAGTACAGAAGGGGAATTGAATAGTTCGTTGAGAGTTTCTCGATCTCTATGAAAGGCTCCCCGGCTATTTTCACTTCAATATTGTCTATCTCCATTGTGGAGATTATGCTTCCTTTGATACTTCCAAGCTTGATGTGGAAATTGGGAATCGAGTTAAGCCTTCGCTCTATAAGGTTTTTTGCGTATTGGTGGCTCTGCTCGGTCCGGGAGAACAGAAAAAGCCCCGCGACAAGGGCGGAAATTACTGCCGCCAATATAAAAAGAATGGTTCTTCGACGCACTGTCTTTTCTTTAGTGGAAACGCAGGGAGTTTCTTTTCGGTCACGCTAAAAGATCTGGATTTTCCTACCGAGCCTATTATACTTAAAAGTCGCCAAATAAAAACAGAGATCATTCGAGCTGTCGAAAGGTTCTGTTCTGTCTGGCGGAGGTTTTTCCCCGTAAAAACCGGATTGCTCCGGGAACAGATTTAAGTTCTCTAGAGGCGGTCTGGAGATAAGACTTTCTGTCTGATTAATTTATGCTATCCGGGTTGTTCCTGTAATGTGAAAAGCGGGTCTGCTGCTACAGTGACTCAAAGGAGGTTGTTCTAAATGTTTCAAGTATCCGGAAAACAGGTTGCCGCTGTTTTTGGGATTTTGCTTCTGATTCTTGCTCTCATAAAAGTTATCTCCATTGCCGAGATGAGTCCTCCCGTAATATCCATTGAACGGGATATTACGAATCTTGGCACAAAGCCTTTTGAGGTAACCGTGTCAGATAAGGGTACCGGGCTCTCCAAAGTGCGCATCTATTTGCTTGATGTTTACGGGGAGTCCGTTCTTGCTGAAAAAGAGTATAAGAAGGGAACGAAAAGCGATGTGCTTAGCGTAAGCGTCAATCCTGAGAAGCTCGGCATAAAAGGCGGTGAATCGGAACTTTTCATAGAGGCGACTGACCATTTCATGAACGGTCTCTTTCCAGGAAAAAGAGCTGTCTTCAGCCAGAAAGTCACCCTCGATTTCATCCCTCCCGAGATACAGGAGCTCTCCCCCATGCAGTATATAAGGCACGGGGGTGCGGGAGTTGTTGTATACAAGGTCTCCAATGATGCGGTCTCAAGCGGTGTAGAAATAAAAGGCCTTTTTTTTGAAGGCTACGGCGGGCATTTCGAAGATCCCATGATATACCTTGCCTTTTTTGCCTATCCTTACAATGCCCCCAAGGGTGAAGAGATAGAAATTTTTGCAAATGACGCGGCCGGCAACGAAGTCAGGGAATCCGTTCATTACCGGCTTCTAAAGTCGGCTTACGTAAAAGACAGAATAATCCTCTCCGAGGGGTTTTTGAAAAAAAAGGTCCTTCCGCTTTTCAACAAGGTCTACGGCTACTCCCCGGTTACAGATGGCGGGGAGCCCGATTTACGCAAGGCGTTTCTCAAGATCAACAGCGATACGAGAAAAGAAAACGACAGCAAGGTATATGAGATCGGAACACAAAGCGGGGATAAAATTCTCTGGAAAGGGAAATTCGACCAGCTTCCCAATTCCAAGGTAGGCGCGACGTTTGCGGAGCACAGGAAGTATCTTATGGACGGTAGCATCATCGACGAACAGTATCACCTGGGCTACGACCTTTCGGTTACCAGAAAACGCCCTGTTCCCGCTTCTAACAGCGGAGTGGTGGTTTTTGCCGAATACCTCGGTATATACGGCAATACGGTCATCATCGACCATGGCATGGGGGTTATGACGCTTTACTCCCACCTGAGTTCGATGGATGTAAGTGTCGGAGACAGCGTGGGGAAAAAAGACTATGTGGGCAAAACGGGCACTACCGGGCTTGCCGTGGGAGACCATCTTCACTTCGGGGTTTACGTTCAAGGAGTTCCGGTGAGGCCGCTTGAGTGGTGGGATGGCAAGTGGATTAATGACAACATCTGGTACAAGATTAACTACGTAAAGAAGAGCTTCGCGAGCCTGGGGATTTCACGTTGATTATTTACGGCAGGAATTCCGTTGCCGAGCTTCTCCGCAATTCCCCCCAGGAGATAAAGAAAATCATGGTTTCGGAGAATTTCGATGTTTCTTCGGACCTGCGGATGAACGCGTCGATTAAGAAATTCCGCATAAAACTCTCCCATCTTCCCAAAAACGCTATTACGGGCATATGCGGAAGCCCGAATCATCAGGGTATTGCGGCTGAGATCTCGGATTTCGCCTACAGTTCAGTTGAAGACATGCTCGAGGTGGCCGGGAAAAGACAGGAGAGGGTTTTCCTTCTGATTCTGGATCATGTGGAAGATCCCCAGAACCTAGGCGCCATAATAAGGACCGCGGATTTTCTCGGAGTCCATGGAATCGTGATACCCGCTGACCGGGCATGTGACGTAAATCCCACCGTGATGAGAGTCTCTTCCGGTGCTTCAGCCAACATAAGAATCGCCCAGGAGACAAATCTTGGCAGGGTGATTGATTCTCTTAAGAAAAAAGGGGTCTGGATCGCCGGGGCCGATGCCGATTCCAAGGATGAGGTCTTCAGTTGCGACTTCGCCTCGCTCGATATCGCCGTGGTGATCGGAAACGAGGGCAGGGGAATGCGAAACAAGACGAAGCAGAGATGTGATTTCCTTCTTTCCATTCCGAGAGAGGGGAAAGTGCAGTCTCTAAACGCTTCTGTTGCCGCGGGGATTTTTCTCTACGAGGTATACAGGCAAAGACACACCTAAAGCCCTATAAGCTTCTTTAGCTGTTCTTCGTTAATAATATCCGTTCCGAGTTCACCGGCTTTCTTAACTTTCGTGGTCCCGGGATCTGCTCCCGAAATTAGAAAATCCGTCTTTCCGGATACAGAGTTAACGACTTTTCCGCCGAGCTTCTCAATCTTCTGCTTTATCTGTTCCCGAGGAATCGAGAGGGTGCCTGTAAACACGAAGGTTTTTCCCGAGATTTTTTCGTTTTCCCCGGACGGTTCCGCTTCTCTTTCTATCCTTACTTGATGCAGAAGTGCTTCCACCACTTTTTTTCTTTCGGGATCCTCAAAGAATTTCAGTATGCTTTGCGCAAGTTCCCCGCCGACACCGTCTACGCGGATAAGATCTTCGCCTGTGGCTCCCATGAGATTCTCAGGTGTTCTGAATTCTCGCGCAAGCACCTGTGCGGTTCTCGTGCCCACGTGTTTTATGCTAAGAGAGTTTATGAATCTTTCAAAACTTATATTCCTGCTCTTTTCTATATGCTCGACGAGTTTTCCGGCGGACTTCTCCGCAAATCCCTCAAGTCCGAGAAGCTGCTCCTTTCTGAGAGTGAAAATATCCGCTATGTTCCGCAGAATCCCTTCATTTATTAACTGCTCCACCTTTTTTTCTCCGAGTCCCTCTATGTCAAAAGCGTTTCTTGAAGCGAAAAGACTTATTCTTCCCTTGATCTGCGCGGGACAGGAGATGTTCGGACACAGGTGAAAAGAGCCTTCTCTCTCAACATGGGTATTGCAGATAGGGCAGTTTTGCGGCATGGAGAAAGGTTCTTTTCCTCTTTCCCGCGAGGGAACTACTTCCACCACCTCCGGTATAACGTCTCCCGCCCTCTGTACGACTACTGTATCGCCGACTCTCACGTCTTTTTCCCTTACCGTGTCCTCCGTGTGAAGAGATGCCCTTTTTATCTCTACGCCGGATATCTCTACGGGCTCGAGTTCCGCTACCGGGGTGAGATGTCCCGTTCTTCCTACCTGGACCGTTATTCCCCTTACTTTCGTGGTTATCTGTTTCGGAGAGAACTTTATGGCCACGCTCCAGCGAGGGTGTTTTGCCGTTGTCCTAAGGCGTTCCTGAAGTTCTCTGCTTCTTACCTTTACAACCGCTCCATCGGTTTCATAGTCAAGGGAGTCTCTTTTTTGCTCAAGGGCTCTTCCGTACTCAATAGCCTCGTCAATGCCCCGGCAGTCCTTGGTTTCTTCAGCGCTGAATCCCCATTTGCGGAGAGCCTTGTGTATTTCAAGCTCGTCTCTGAAATCCACCCCGTCACAGCCGCCTATTCCCCAGGCGTAAAAGTATAGGGGACGCCGCGCCGTTACTGAGGAATCGAGTTGACGAAGCGACCCTGAAGCGGCGTTTCTCGGGTTTTTAAACAGCATCTTGAGAGGCTTCGGTTTTTTCTTTTCTTCAAGGAGAGTTTCATTCTCTTTCTCAAGTTCTTCATTAAGTTTTTTAAGCTCTTCATTCAGCTTCGCGAACAGGCTTCGGGGAAATACAACCTCCCCCCTGATCTCGACCAGCTTCGGCTTTCTGCCCCGTCCCGAAAGAGCCAGGGGGACGGACCTTATGGTTTTTACGTTTGCCGTTATTTCCTCTCCCGTTTTTCCGTCGCCTCTCGTGGCGCCGTGGAGAAGTTTTCCTTCAACGTAGGTAAGCGATGCCGAAACCCCGTCGAATTTAGGCTGCAGAACATATTTGATTTCGTCTTCGGTCTCCAGAAATCTCTTTATCCGTTTATCAAATTCTCTGGTTTCGTCCTCGTTTATGGCGTTATCAATGCTCATCATGGGGATTATGTGAGCGAAGGGACTGAATTGCTCCGAGACCTCTCCGGCGACTCTCTGGGAAGGGGAATCGGGGACGGCCAGATCATGGGTCTGCTCAAGTTCCATGAGCCTTCTCATGAGCTTGTCGTAATCGGCATCGGGGATTTCAGGGTTGTTCTCAGCGTAGTACAGGTGGTCGTGGCGGCTTATCTCTTCTCTCAGGCGGGATATTTCCGCCCGGGCCTGTTTTTTAGTGAGTCTGGGCATCCTATGAGCCGTGGCTCGCAAGCCATTTAAGCAGTTCGCAAAGACTGTAAGTGTTTACGACATCTGTTTTTTTTACCCATCCGCGCCTTGCCGTACCGACCCCGAAGATTATTCTTTCCAGGTGCTGTGTTCTGTGAGCGTCGGTGGATACTATGATTTTCACTCCCGCCTCCACGGCTTTTCTGGCGTGGGTATCTTTTAGGTCAAGTCTTTTGTCCGATGAGTTTACCTCAAGGGCCTTGTCGTAATTCCTGGCGGTTTCAATAACGGCGTCTATGTCGACCCTGTAGGGTTCTCTCTGTCCTATAAGTCTCCCGGTAGGGTGTCCCAGGGCGTCTATGTTGGGGTTTTCTAAGGCGCCGCATATTCTTTTTGTCATTTCGTCCTCTTCCATCGAAAAAGAGCTGTGAACCGACGCAACGACGAAATCAAGCTCCCTGAGTATTTCATCGGGATAATCAAGGGAGCCGTCCGGCAGTATGTCAACCTCAGAACCCATAAGCACCCTTATTGTTCTTCCCTCGGCGTTTATTTTCTCGACCTCCTCTTTTTTCTGCCGGAGTCTGCTGATACTGAGCCCGTTTGCGATCCTTGAGGAGGGCGAGTGGTCGGTTATGGCTATGTATTCGTAGCCAAGCGAGGCCGCCTTATCCACCATCTGGCGGAGGGTTGAAGCTCCGTCGCTCCAGGTCGAATGAGCGTGGAGGTCTCCCCTCAGGTCGCCTCTTTCGAGAAGCGGGGGAAGTTCCCCGTCGCGCGCCGCTTCAATCTCTCCGCGGTCTTCACGCAGCTCAGGGGGAATATACTTTAGTCCCAGAGATTCGTAGATTTTCTCTTCTGAGGAAAAATGCCCCGTCCGGTTGCGGATACCCATAATGTCCGTCTCAAAACCCTTTGTCGCCGCGATTTCCCTTATCCTTGCGTTGTGGGAGCGTGAGCCTGTGAGGTATTGAAGCGCGGAACCGTAGCGGTGGGGCTCTACGACCAGGAGATCGGCTCTCACCCCGGCCTCCGTAAGAATCTGCGCACTGTTTTCGGTTCTGCTGAGAACTTCCTTAACGAAGCCGAGGCCTGTGAATTGTTCGACTACCCCCGCTTCATCATCCGCCGAAGCGATTATGTCTATGTTTCCTGCGGTTTCCCTCATCCTGCGCAGCGAACCGGCTAGTTGCGCTTTTAGGACTCCCGGGATTTTCTCCGTTTCCTCTTTTATGAATGTCGCCAGGGGGTGGGCTTTGGTGAGTCTCATTCTCTTTTTTCCGCCCTCGAAAATCTCTATCGAGCGGGTCACTTGCGCGATTTTCTTTATTCCTATGCCCTCTAAATCAAAAATATCCGGGTTACCGATGGTTTCTTTCAGACTTTCAATATCCGTTACCCCGAAATGCTTTATCAGGGTGCGGAGAAATTTAGGGCCGATCCCCCTTATCTCGAGAAGTTCCGCGAGTTCGTCTGGAACCTGCTTTTTTATCTCTTCATGGTAGGCGATCTTTCCGGTAAGCCTGTGCTCGATTATCTTTTTCGAAAGATCCTTTCCGACTCCCGGTATCGTGGAGAGTTCCTTTTTACCGTCAAACTCCTCAAGAGAATCCGGCATCGAGGAAATATTGCGCGAAGCTTTTCTGTAGGCGTTTATCTTGAAGCTGTTTTCATCCAGGATCTCAAGAGAATCGGCTATCCTTGCGAATATCTTCGCGATCTGACTATTTGTGCTCTCCATAAGTACGTAGTGTTTCAGGAGACTTTCTGGCCTTGCATCGAGTACTGCTTTATTCCCAGAATTATTCCATTCACTATTCTTTCTATGTAAGCTTCGCTCTTAAGCCTTTGCTCCTCTCTCGGATTTGTTATGAAAGAGGTTTCAATCAGCAGGCTCGGTATGTCCGCGCCGATCAGCACTACGAAAGGAGCCTTTTTCACTCCCTTGTTCTTTACGTTCCTGTACTTTACGGAAACGTTCTTGATTATGGAATTCTGCACGTAGCCGGCGACCTGCTGAGATTCCTCTTTCTTGGAACTGAGTATGTAGTCTTTCAGTATTCCGCGAAGGTCGTGCAGTCCCTTGGTCGTAGTGGCGTTTTCCCTGGCCGCGAGCTGCAGGGAGGTCTGGTCGTCTGTAAAACCCAGTATGTAGGTTTCTATCCCATGCGCTTTTTTCGTTCTCGCCCCGTTGCAGTGTATGGATATGAAAATATCGGCCTTTCTTTTTCTCGCTATTGCGGTGCGTTCCTCAAGAGGGATGAACCTGTCGCCGTCTCTTGTAAGGTAGACGTTTTCTATGCCGAAACTTTTCCCCTCTTCAACAAGCCTTTGCCTGAGTTTTCTGGCTATTCTGAGCGTTACGTTTTTTTCCTTGAGGCCGCTTGGACCTATTGCTCCGGGATCATGTCCTCCGTGACCCGCATCGATCACGATGGTCCTGACCTTGAGTCCGAGAGCCTGCTTGAGGCTTGCTATCTCTCCTTCGGGAATCTTGGATCGAAGCGAGGGTTCCTGCTTGTTGTATGAAGGAGCGTCCTTTGCGAATATCTTGTCCGGTCTTGCTCCTTTCCCCTTTATATCCATCACGAGCCGGAAAGACGGGTTCTGTTTCGATTTTGGCAGAGAAAAAACCTTGTGACCTTCAAGATCTTTTATGTAAAGCACTATGCGGGACACTCCCGGGCGGTTGCTCGCGAAACTTATTTTCTCAAGAAGTCCCTTGGTAATTGGTTCGACATTGATCGAATGGTCAAGGACGGTTTTCTCAAGATCCACGTACAGACGGGGAGGGGTCTTGAGTTCGGGGTCGGGACGGAGCATTCTGGATGAGTACTTCACATCCCTGTCGGTCTCTATTACGACCCGCGTATAATCATCCGTTGACCAGTGCCTTATTTTTTTTATGACAGCGTAGCCTTTGGGATATGGCTTGGGCGGAACTTTCTCACGCACCGAAGGTTCTGTTTTCCCGGGAGCGGGTCTTCCCGAAAGCGTCGCGAGTCTTTTCTTGGCGATTCCGTGAGTGTCTGATTCCTCCATTTCATCGACGATTCTCCGGTATGCGGCGGCGGCTTCTGTTTTCTTCCCCCCGCGTTCAAGAATTCTGCCCACCCGAAGCCACGAGTCGTCGGCCAGGCTGTTTTTCGGGTATCTTTTTATGAATTCCCGCGAGTACAGAAGAGCTTTCTCCGAGTCTTGCGGCGAGTTAAATCTCAGGGACTTTTTCTCGTAGACCCTGGATGCGACGAAGAGACAGAGCGGGGAGTTTTTCCAGTCCGGGTCCTGCGAGTATATTCTGTAGAAGGTATTTCCCACAAGATCCCAGGTTTCGCTTCTCTTGGCTTTTTCGGAATTTGATTCAAGCTGGCGGTAAAGCTTGAAAGTTTCTTCGTAAAGGGCCTCGTTTTTTTTCTTTGCCAATGCGGGGGAAAGGGCAAACAGGCAGATAAACGCTATGAGAAAAGGAGAAAATTTTATGCGGCTTTTCACTTTACGCAGAAAGTATATTGGTTGTTACGCCGTTGTAAATTTATTTTCGGAAGATTTGTATGTTATGTTGTTACAACATCAATTCTACCATGTTTGGCGTGTTCTATGAAGGTCAGAGTACTTGGATGTGCTACTTCAACCGGCGTTCCCATAGTGGGCTGCCCATGTGATGTATGCACATCGGACAATGTTAAGAACAGACGTACGAGAAGTTCCGTGCTTGTTGACGTGGCCGGAAAAAAAATACTTGTCGACACGTCAACCGATCTCAGGACCCAGGCCCTGAGGGAGGGGATAACCAGGGTTGATCTTGTTCTTTATACCCACTCCCATGCCGATCACACCCACGGAATAGACGATCTTAAGGCGTTTAACTTCATGAATTCAATGGATATAGACTGTTACGCAAACCAGTTCACCCTTGGCGACATAAAGCGGAATTTCGCCTACATATTCGATTCCTTCCCCGCTGCGGGAGGAAAACCCAGGCTGAATTTCAAAGAGGTAAACGGGGAAATCAAGTTCGAGGAAATCACTATAGAGCCCATCGATATCTATCACCACAACTGGCAGATACTCGGCTACAGGATCGGGTCTTTCGCCTACCTTACGGACTGCAGCGCAATACCCGAGAGTTCCTATGAAAAGCTCTCGGGGCTTGACCTCCTGATACTCGGCGCATTGAGGTACAAAACCCACAGGGCCCACTTCAACATAGAGCAGGCAGTGGGTGAAATAGAAAAACTGGGACCCAGAAGGGCCCTTCTTACTCACATGGGACATGAGCTTGAGTATGAGAAGCTCCTGGGGGAGCTTCCGGATCATATAGAGCCGGCGTATGACGGAATCGAAATAGAACTCAGAGACCCTTAGTGGCGTCTCCATTAAAACAGCTTACGAGGCGGAAAAATGCAGGATCTGGTTTCAAAACTCATTCAGAAAAACTCTTCAAAGATAGTTCTCTGCGTTCTTGACGGACTCGGAGGGCTTCCGGTTGACGGAAAAACGGAACTTGAGGCGGCTCGAACCCCGAATCTTGACCGGATTTCTTCTGACGCGTCCCTGGGACTGCATGTGCCCGTTGAGAGGGGAATAACTCCTGGAAGCGGCGCCGCGCACCTGGCGCTTTTCGGCTATGACCCCGTCAGAAACGAGATAGGAAGGGGAGTGCTCGAGGCGCTGGGCCTTGGTGTTGAGCTGGGTCCGTCGGATGTGGCGGTGAGGGGTAACTTCGCCACCGTGAAATACGAAGGAGATACCCCGGTCGTTACCGACAGGAGGGCGGGCAGGCTCAAGACGGAGGAGAACAGGAGGGTGATCTCCAGGGTCTCGTCAGCAATTGAGGAGATATCCGGGGTAAAAGTGAGTTTTTATCCGGGCCTTGAGCACAGGTTCGTCGTGGTTCTCTCTTTTCCCGACCAGCTCTCAGAATCAGACGCCTTTGTATGCGACACCGATCCGCAGTCAGAAGGCGCAGATCCTGTTAGACCCCGGGGGAAAAACGCCGGTTCCCGGAAGACCGCCGAGATTGCCGCAGAGATGATTGACCGGGCCTGCGAAGCGATAAGGGATGAGCCTGTGGCTAACTACATGCTTCTTAGAGGCTTTTCCGTGAGGCCGGATCTTCTGACTTTCAATGAGGCTTACGGGCTTCGGGCTGGATGCGTGGCCGCCTATCCGATGTACAGGGGAGTATCGAAATTACTTGGGATGGACGTGCTGGAAGTATCCGGAGATTCAATAGGAGATGAGATCCACGCACTTTCTCTTAATTTCGAAAATTACGATTTTTTCTACATGCACGTAAAGAAGACGGACAGTTACGGAGAAGACGGCAATTTCCGCGCGAAGGCGGGAGTAATAGAGGAATTTGATTCGCTTCTGCCCGAAATCACGGGGCTTGGGGTAGATGTTCTTGCCGTTACGGGTGACCACTCGACTCCGGCGGCGATGAAAGCGCACAGCTGGCATCCGGTGCCCCTTATGATCAGTTCAAAATACTGCAGGGGGCAAGGTGTATCGGGTTTCTCCGAATCGTCCTGCTTGTCCGGGGATCTGGGGATCATAAAGGCGACGGAAATAATGCCGCTTCTTCTTGCCCACGCGGGGCGGCTTCGCAAGTTCGGCGCTTGAAATTTACCTTTCGCGTGATATCTTTTTCAGTCTGGTTTCGGGCCGAAGTGGCGGAATTGGCAGACGCGCTATCTTGAGGGGGTAGTGCCCTATGGGCGTGCGGGTTCGACTCCCGCCTTCGGCACCATAACTATTCCTTCCGCAAAGATATTTATCTTAGTAGCTTGGTTTTATTATGGCTTCGGTCTGCTTATCGCCCAGCCTCGCCTGGCGTTTCGCTACGGATTTTTTCCGCTTTCTCCGGCTCTCCGATTTTTTCGTAGACAAGACTCAGCTGTCTTCTCGCTTGCACATAGTAGGGACTTGTACTTCCGTCTACTTCTGAGAGGTGCTCTAAGCTCTTGTCCCATTTCTCAAGTTTGAAGGCGGACATCCCGATTACGAGGTTTGCGCCGTCACGGAAAATGTCGTCTTCGGGGTCTTCGTCGAGGAAAAGCTCAAGATGTTTTGTCGCTTCCTCAAAGTTTCCGAGCTTGTAATTGATCATCCCCATCTGGTATAGAGCCAGAACCGACACGTCGGCTTTGGCATGCTCTTCACGCAGCGTTTGCAGCTGGGAAAGAGAGGTTTCCATTTCTCCGTCGTCGTAGCTCTTAAGGGCCTTTTGGAACTGCTCGTTTGCCAGAAGGTCTCTTTCTTCCTGTTGCGAGGAAGCAAAACAGACGCCAAGCAGGACCACGACTATGACACCTATGCCGATAAGTATCTTGTTGAAGTACTTCGAGAGATCTTCAAGCGATTCCCCCAGGAACTCTCTGAATTTGTCGGGGCGTTTAAGCTCTTTGGTTGTGTACTTTATCTTGGGCATGAATCGTACGCTTCTGCGTGATAATAAACGGCAGGCTTATAACCTGCTTCGGCGTGACTTTATTATCTATGTTAGAATATTTCAGGATAAACATGATACGTTGTTTCTTAAGACAATGTCAAAGATTTTCGCGGAATTATCCGCGGTCTTTCTTAGGATTCGGTTCCACGACCCGGAAGTTCCGGCGAGGAGAGGTTATGGCACGGACAAGCAGAAATTTTTATCTGTACATTTCGGTTTTTCTTTTCCTTCTTTCCGCCGTGGTTTCCTATGGGATTTCCGCCGCCGAGGGGGAAGTCTCCCCGCAGGCGGGAAAAATAGTCGAGATCGAGATAAACGGCTCGATAAACCCCGCAACGGTTGACTATATCAAAACCGCTCTTTTAGAAGCGCGCGCCCAAGACGCCAAGGCCCTCCTTATCTTAATGGATACTCCGGGAGGACTACTCAATTCCACAAAAGACATAGTGAAGATGCTTCTCAATTCCGAAATTCCTGTAATCGTTTACGTCTATCCCAAGGGGGCGACGGCCACTTCAGCGGGGGTTTTCATCACGCTTTCTGCTCATGTCGCGGCGATGTCTCCCGGAACCAGCATAGGGGCCGCTCATCCCGTAATGCTGGGGCGCGGT
>JAKZRS010000019.1:0-8598 GCA_047518015.1 Thermodesulfobacteriota bacterium
TTGCTCTGCAAGTCGGTCGCTATTACCCTGCCGGCGGCGCTTCTGATCTTTCAGTGGTGGAGGAACGGTCGCGTTACGCCGAGGGATTTTACGCGGGTACTGCCGTTTTTTCTTGTCGGGCTCCTCGTCGGGGGGTTTGACATATGGTTTTACAAAAGCAAGACTGCGCTTTCTTTTGACTATTCCGTTTATGAGCGGGTGCTTATTGCCTCGCGCGCCCTGTGGTTCTACCTGGAGAAGCTCCTTTGGCCGACGGACCTCGCGGTAATTTACCCGCGCTGGGAGATTGACGCGGCGGACCCGCTTGGGTTGGCTTATGTCGTCGCGGCGGTTGCGCTTGCCGCGACGCTCTGGACGCTGCGACACCGGGTCGGCCGGGGACCGCTTGCCTGCGCGCTTTTTTTCGCGGTCACGCTTTCTCCCACGCTTGGTTTCGTTGACTACAGCTACATGGGACACTCCTTTGTGGCCGACCGTTTCCAGTATCTGGCCGGCATCGGGGTGATCGTTCTTTTCGCGGCGGCGGCGGCCCGCGCCGCAGACAGGTTGTCGCCCGCGGCTTACAAGGCTGCAAAGTGCGGCGCTTTGGCGTTGCTTGCCTTGCTTGGCGTTGCCGCCTGGAATCAGACGACCATCTACAAAAACGAGGTTTCCCTGTTTGAACACGTAATCGTCCACAATCCCCAGTCATGGGCGGCTCATCAAAACCTGGGGATGGCCCTTCTGAGGCTCAACGAGTTCGATGAGGCGGAAGGGTATCTTCGTCGCTCCCTGGGAATCTTTCCGCTTAACCCGAAAGCTTTTCGGAACCTTGGAGAGGCCCTTAAGGGGCAGGAGCGCTACGAAGAATCGCTTAAGTGGTATGGGGCCGCGGCCAGGCTGGAACCCGACGAACCCTTGAACTACGCGGGCATGGGAACCGTGTTTTTCCAGCTGGAGCGATACCCCGAGGCCATCTCCAGCATGAAACGGACCCTCAGTCTTCAGCCTGACTTTCCGACGGCGCCGAGGATTCATTCTCTTATGGGGCAGGGGTTCCGGAAAATGGGACGCCACGGCGAGGCGGACAGGCATTTTGACCTCAGCGTGAAACTCGGCATGGAGATGAATCCGCGCGACCCGGGAGTCCTTCTTTCCCGGGCCGAGGACCTGCGGGGGCGGAAACTGCACGAAGAGTCGCTCAGGTGGTATCGCTCTGCCATTGAGGTGGATCCGGATTTCGCCTTGGCCTACGCAGGCATTGGAGATTCGCTTTATCAGCTTGGCCGCTACCCCGAGGCCGTTTCGAGTATAAAACGTGCCCTTGAGCTTCAGCCTGATTCCCCCCTGGCGCCCACCCTGCGTTATCTCATGGGTCGGGCATTGCGGGGAATAGGTCCGCCTCATGATGTGCAGGATCAAACAAGTAGTAGCAGTACCAGGGAAAGCGGTCCGGGTAACGCAGGGACTTTTTTCTCCAGGGCCGAAGATCTCCGGGGGCAGAAGCGCTACGAGGAGTCGCTTAAGTGGTATCGGGACGCCATAGAGGCGAATCCGGATTTCGCCTTGATCTACGCCGGCATGGGAGATTCGCTTTACCGTCTGGGCCGTTACCCCGAGGCGGTTTCAAACATGAAAAGAGTTTTTGAACTGATGCCTGATTTCCCCCTGGCGCCCACCCTGCATTATCTCACAGGCCAGGCGCTTCGGGAGATGGGCCGTTACGACGAGGCCAAGGAGCACTACGAGAGCGCCTTGCGGACCGCACCGAATTTTAAAGAGGCCTTAGATAGTCTTGGGGGGCTGCTGCTGGCTCAGGAACGTTACGGGGAAGCGGTGGAGCGCTATCAGACACTTGCGAAAGTTGAACCTGACAACGCGATCACTCATTCTCAAATCGGCATCGCGCTCTTTAAGATCGGCAGGGCGGAGGAAGCGCTTGCGAGCTTTGACCGCGCACTTTCTCTTGATCCGACTCTGGAGCCGGCGCGAAACTACAGGGAACGGGTACTTAAAAGCGTAACGAAAGGGGACGAGCAGCCTGAGTGAGTCGCTGCGCGGATGTAAAACAATAAGGTACGCAAAAGATTATTGAATCCGGGTGCAAATAGCCGTCAGAAAAAGCGAGTCGGCCTGTAAGCCGAGTTTTGTCAAGCACGGTCATCCATCTGAGATACCTGTTGCCAGAATACCTTAAGCGACTACCCGAAAACCAGGACGGGCCGCCCTGACCGGACCGTGGTCCGGGCGTTTTCCTATTTGTCTTTCTTCGGGCGGGGTTTGCCTTGCCTCCTCCATCACTTTCGGAGCGGTGGTCTCTTACACCACCTTTTCACCCTTACCGGAACGCCCGCGGCGCCCAGGCGGTATACTTTCTGCTGCACTTTCCGTTGTCTCGCGACACCTGGTCGTTAACCAGCGCCCTGCCCCGTGAAGCTCGGACTTTCCTCCCGCGGACAAACCGCGGGCGACCGCGCGGCCGACTCGTTAGTCATTAAAATATCTATCAATAGCCTCGTTTGCAAGGCCGTCGGCCTCGGTGTTGTTCTCTCTGGGGATATACTCTATTTCGAATGTGGGGATCAAGGAGACAAGCTTTTTCGCTTCTGAGTGCAGGATTCTAAGCTTCGGGTCCTTTACCTTCCAGAGCCCGTTCATCTGACTTGCGACGAGCTGGGAGTCGGTGTGGATTTTTACCGTGGGGGTTTTTTCGGCCACCAGATAGGCGAGGGCTTTGATGAGCGCTTTGTATTCGGCCTCGTTGTTCGTTCCCCTGCCGATATACTCTCTTATCTCCTCTCTGCTTGCATCAGGGCGGATTACCAGAACTCCGATGCCGGATTCTCCCGGGTTTCCTCTTGACGCTCCGTCTATGTAGACTTCGGTTGTTTTTCCGGGGGACATGTTCTCGGGAGGATAACCGCTTGGGTGGTTATGTTTTAGTGTAAAGAATTTTCTTGCAGTTCGGGCACTGAATCGGCTTTAGCCGTTTCAGTATTTCGTTGTATAGCTGAGGGGGGATATTTATGTTGCAGCTGGTACATTTTTCGTTTTCGGCAAGCGCAAGAGCCCTGCCGTTTTTCTTGAAGATCTTTTCGTAAAGCGGGAGTATCTTCGGGTCTATCTTGGACACCAGTTCGCTTTTTTCCCTTTCCGCGGGTCCGCGGGAAATTTCGAGTTCTAAGATCTTTTTTTCTTTCTCCACGATCTGCTGCGCATATTGCTCTTCTAGGGTCGCGTAGTTTTCCTTTTCTTCGCCAAGCGCCGTCTCGGTCTCTTCAATCTCTGTCATTACGGAGATCGTCTGGTCTTCTATTTCGAGGGTTTCCTTCCTGGTATCGGTTATTTCTTTCTGAAGCGCTTCGTATTCCCTGTGAGTTTTTATGGCGAACAGTCTGGCCTCGGAGTTCTTTATGGATTCCTGGTTGGAGAGAAGCGAGGACTCAAAGTCGTTTCTCTGCGCCCTGAGTTCCGCAAGCTTGGCCTCTTTTAGCTGTATTGATTCTTCTTTTTCCAGAAGATCTTTTTTAAGATTGTCGATTTCGCTTGGATATCTTTCAAGCCCTTCTGTTAACTCTCTGATTCTTATGTCAACTGTCTGAAGCTTCTGCAAGCTCTCAATATACTGTTCCATAATTTTTTACTTTGGGCGAAGCGGTATCACTATGCTTTTGTGAGGAGAAGATAAAATTTTTGCGTTTTTGGAAGGGGATTGCTTCTGTTTTTTCTCTATTGACCTTCATGGTCTTTCTTTTCTCAATTCTGGGCCCACCTGGACTCGAACCAGGGACCGACGGATTATGAGTCCGCTGCTCTAACCAACTGAGCTATGGGCCCTAATAAAACCAAGCAACAGAATATATTTAATCGGATTTTTTTGTCAAATTTACCGGTCGAAAAATATAAAAACCCGATTTTTACGCCCTCTGTGTTTAACGGAAAACAAAAAGATTTCCGTTTCCCGGATCCCGGGAACCCTTTACTTTGAATACCGACGAGAGAAGTTTTTCGGAAAGCACACGCGACGGTTCCCCAAGGGCGACGGTCCGTCCGTTTTCAAGCACAAGCACTCTGTCGCAGAACCTGCTGGCAAGACTCAGATCATGGAGAACCGCGACGACTCCTTTTCCTTTCCGCGCGATTGATCTGAGCAGCTCCATGAGAGCGAACTTGTGATGTATGTCAAGGTGGGAAGAGGGTTCGTCAAGGAAAATAAAATCCGTTTCCTGCGCAAGCACCCTCGCGATCGACACCCTCTGCTGCTCTCCTCCCGAAAGCGTCGTTACTTTTCTTTGAGAAAATCCCTCCATGTCTACAAGCGAAAGACAGTCCTCGGCTCGTTTTATATCCTCTTCGCTCTCGCTCTCGAGAATTCCGAGATACGGATATCTCCCCGTGAGCACGACCTCAAGTACGCTTAGCGGAAAATCGAAATAGGATGTCTGGGGGAGAAACGATATTTTTCTGTAAAGCTTTTTTGCCTCGTACTGGCGGAGATCTTTTCCGTCAAGCAGTATGCGGCCCTCCGAGGGGTTGAGTATCCGGGTGAGAAGCCGAAGAAGCGTGGACTTTCCCGCTCCGTTAGGGCCTATTACACAAAGAAACTCGTTTTTTTCGATCTCAAAGCTTGCGTCGGCAACTATTGTTTTCCCGTTTACGCCGTAACTCAATTCCGATGCCTTTATGGATTGTTTTTCTTTTTGCATTTTATGCGATTCCTTTTCCGCTGAAGTTTCGCCTCAGCAGAAACACAAAGAAAGGAACTCCGATAAAAGAAGTAATTATTCCGAGCCGCAGTTCCTGAGGGCTCATAACGGTTCTTGCTATAAGGTCAGCTACGGGCAAAAAAATGGCTCCCGCGATAAAACTCGCGGGCAGAAGCCGTCGATGGTCCACTCCGATTATGAGTCTTACTGAGTGCGGGATTATAAGCCCGAC
Organism: Thermodesulfobacteriota bacterium; assembly: GCA_047518015.1. Taxonomy (GTDB): domain Bacteria; phylum Desulfobacterota_D; class UBA1144; order Nemesobacterales; family Nemesobacteraceae; genus Nemesobacter. The sequence goes on from JAKZRS010000019.1 coordinate 4,918, forward strand.
GAATCCTACGATACCGCTTACCGCCACACTTGCTCCGACTATAAGGGAACTGAGAACTATCAGGTGTCTTGTCGTTTTTTCGATGTCAACGCCGAGGGTCTTGGCCGTTTCGTAGCCAAGGAGTCTTGCGTTTAGGTTCTTCGCGTAAAAAAGCAGTATGACCGAGGCGGTGAGCACTGGCGCTGCTGCCATCGTGAAATGCGTCCATGTGCGCGAGTCAACTCCGCCCATTATCCAGAAAAGCATTTCCTTCATGGACCATGCGTTTGATACAGAAAGCACAAAAGTCGTAAGAGAGACAAAAAGCGTTGCAAGGGCTACTCCGCAGAGAAGAAGTGTCGTGTTCTCGACAAACCCCCTGTAGCGGGATATTCCATAGACCGTATATGCCGTGAGAAGAGTGCCCGCGAAAGCGACAAGCGGGAGCAGGAAAAACCACCGCTGGTAAATACCGGTGTAGATAGCCAAGACGGCGAAAAACGCTCCTCCGCTTGACCAGCCCAGTATTCCGGGCTCAGCCAGAGGATTTCTGAACATCGCCTGCATTACCGCTCCTACAATTGAGAGACCTCCGCCTATCGTGGCGGCGAGCAGAACCCTCGGAAGCCTGATGTTCCATACGATAAGTTCATGTGATTTTTCAATCCCCGCCCCCGCATCTAACCAGAGTAATTTGCCGGCTATTACGCGGAGCACATCGTCAAACGGAACGCTCACCGCCCCGAGCGATACGCAAGTGACGACGGTTAACGCAAGCAGGGAAGCGAGTATTACGTATACGGAAAGCGTTTTTTTACCGATCGGCATTATTTTGTGCTCTGAAAATTAAAGTCACCAGATCGCTTATGGCTAGTGCCGCGTAATGAGACGCGGCGTCCAGATGTTTTCCCGCGACGACTATGATCTTTTTGTCCCTGAAAGCGGAATTTTGAAACATCTGCCCGACAAAATCCGGGTGAGAAGGATTATAACTACTTGTAAGCACGAGGTCAGGATTGTTCTGGATTACGTATTCGGTCGATATGTTACTGTATCCGCTTAGCCCGAGACGGGCCGGAAGATTGATGGCTCCTGAACTTTCTATTATGTCGTTTATGGTCGTGCGTTTGCCGACCGTAAACCCGGGAGCTCCGTAAAAAAGAACCGTCGGGGGTTTTGCGTCCGGAGGGATCTTCGCTCTGGCGTCGGTGATCTGTTTTTCCATACCCTCTACGAGGCTTTTTGCCGCGGCTTCTTCACAGACTGCCTTCCCCACCATTTTTATGTTCTTTTTTATGCTCTCAAGCGAGACGATTTCGCGGAGCACAAGCACCTTTATTCCGGCCGCCTCAAGATGCGCACGTATGTTCGGGTTCGTGTGGCTAGCGAGTATCACGAGATCAGGCGATTTTGCGATTACCTGTTCGAGGTTTGTCCGGACCTGCGGGATTCCTTGCGCTTTTTCCACTATGTTTGAAATGAGCGGATCCGTCGAGAAATAGGTGAGCGCGGATATCTTTTTTCTATCGTCGACAATGTCGACGAGGATCTCGTCTGAGGCTAAGGTGAGCGAGATTACGCTTTTGGGGCAAGGAGTTTTTGCCAGGCACACAGATGGTGCGACGGCAAAGGCAAACAGAACCGTCGCGAACAGATTTTTAATCTTCACCTCAAGAACCAGGCTTTTCCTTATGGGTTGAGAATGACTTTTCCGAATTGCTGGCGGTCTTCAAGAATTTTCTGCGCCGCCGCGGCTTCGCTCAGGTGAAACCTGCTGTGTATCGAAGGTTTAAGGGCTCCTTCCTCGGTAAGCTGCGCGACTTTTTCGAAATGTTCCACCCGTGCGTTAAACACCGTTACTCCGAGTACCGAGAGATCTTTCATTATAAGTGGACCGATGGACGCTTCGGTAACCCCGCCCCCCGCGACGCCGATCAGCAGAAGTTTTCCCCTCGGGGCAATATACTGAGTGTTTTCCTTCCAGACCGAAGCCCCCACGGGGTCGAAGATCATGTTTATTTTATGCGTTTTAGTAACTTGCTTTAGCTCCTCTCCGAGATCCGAGGAGTTGTAATTTATTGTGACGTCAGCCCCGATTTCTTTTGCCTTTTCAAGTTTTTCGTCACTTCCCGCGGTAGCTATAACGAAAGAATCGAAAAGCTTGGCTACCTGGATCGCCGCGCTTCCCGTTCCGCTTCCCGCCGCGTGCACGAGCACCGTCTCTCCCTTGCCGATATTTGCTCTTTCGCAAAAGGCGTACCAGGCGGTAACGTAGCAGGTGGGAAGAGTCGCCGCGTCATCGAAGGAGAGCCCTTCCGGGATCGCGACTACGTTCGATGAAGGAATCTTTATGTATTCGGCAAATCCTCCGTGGAGGTTGACCCCGACTATCTCAAGGCCTCTCTCCGAGCGCACCGCCGGCATGATCATGACCCGCTGGCCCGTCTCCACGTCGGACACGTCATCGCTTTTCTCGCAGACAATACCCGCTACGTCCACTCCTCCAACATGCGGCAGAGGCACTGGACGGGGTGATTTCCCGCTTCTAAGCCTAAGATCGATGAAATTTATTGAAGAGGATTTTACCTCTATCAGGACTTCTCCCGGCCCGAGCTGCGGATTGCTTACCTCTTCGTACTTAAGAACATCGACTCCTCCGAATTCGTGATATATAATGGCTTTCATTTATGTCCGCTCCTGTGGATGTTTATCGGATTAAGGTACTTGGCTTTAAGGGTTTGGCAATATCACGAAATTATACGGAAGCTTTGGATTGTCACCTCCTAATAGGGATTCTGAAATAGTTCTTTTCCTCCCAAAACTGTTAGTTTCCGGAACCCGGATGGGGACTTGGATTTATTTCCAGAGTTTGCGGTGTTTTGTACAAAGCTCCGACAGAGCGGGGGCGGGGAATAACAAGCCGCCGAAAAGAAGCCACGCCACGGCCAGTGTCCAGATGACGTTTATTCCCTGTGCTATGAGAAAGGCGTAGGCGGGGCGGCCTTCTTCCATGCTGACCAGGGTGGAGAGGCGGGTCTCAAGGCCTATGCAGACAAAGGCGAGGGCGAAGTACCAGCCGCGAAGCCCCTTCATGAGCCCCTTTGTCTGCGAGACGAGATCGTCTCCCACGACGAAGGAAAAAAGAAGCGATGCCGCCATGAAACCCAGAATGAACTTCGGAAAGCGCTCCCAGATGACCCCGGCCGACGGCTTTACTCCTTCATCCGCGCCTTGGCGGAACGTCCACCACAGAGAAAGAGCGAATGCCGCGAGACCCAGCATGGCATTCTGCGAAAACTTCACCACTACGGCGGCGTTCATCGCCGACTCTCCCACCAGTTCCCCTGCGGCCACCACGGCTCCTGTCGTGTCGATGGTTCCTCCGATCCACGCCCCTCCGATCACCGCGGGAATCTGGAAATGCTCTACTGCCCAAGGCATGATCAGCATCATTGGGACGGCCACTATGAGTACGAGAGATGTTACGTATGAGAGCTTCTTCCTGTCTCCGCCTATGGCTCCGCAGGCCGCAATGGCGGCCGAGACTCCGCAGATGGAAACGGCCGTGGAGAGCATGACGGCAAACTCGGAATCCACGGCGAGCTTCCGGCAGATCCAGTAGCAGGCATACCAGATGACGAGGACAACGAGCAGGGCCTGCAGAATTCCCGCCAACCCCGCGGAGAGTACCTTGCCGAACAG
>JAKZRS010000020.1:0-48841 GCA_047518015.1 Thermodesulfobacteriota bacterium
TAGAAAGACTCCGCGACGCTATGTTGGATCTCCGCTCGGAGGCTCTCGTGTCTCTTCGGGAAGAGATGGATGATTTCAGGGACCTTCGCGATTATCTGGAGGGCGCCCTGGTTGAGGCGCCGCCCGTTTTCGCGCGTGAGGGAGGGGTTATAAGGGAAGGATTCTCCCCCGAGCTTGACAGGCTTCGAAAGATCCAGAGCGACTGGAGCAAATGGATATCCAAGCTTGAGGGGCGGGAGAGGGAGAGAACCGGGATAAACAACCTTAAAATCGCCTACAACAGGGTGTTTGGCTATTACATTGAGGTAACGAACTCGAGGCTCTCCCTTGTCCCCGAGGATTACTCAAGAAGACAGACCCTCGCGGGTAGCGAGCGCTTCATCTCGCCCGAGCTTAAGGAATACGAAGAGCAGATACTCACGGCCGCAGAAAAAATAACCGGGCTTGAAGCCGAGCTTTTCGAGGAGGTGCGCAAAAAAGCGGCCGCGGAGGCCCGCCGCGTTAAGGCCACGGCGTCTGTGGTCGCGGAGACCGATGTTTTCTGCTCAATGGGCGAGATCGCCTCGCGATATGGCTACTGCCGCCCGGAGTTCATCTCCCATCCTCTTTTAGAACTTAGGGACTGCCGCCACCCCGTGGTAGAGAGGATAAGCCTTGAGAGGAGCTTCGTTCCAAACGACGTCACTCTCGATTCGGAAGAGAAGCGCTTCATGATCATCACGGGGCCCAACATGTCGGGCAAGTCGACCCTCATAAGGCAGGTGGCGCTCGTGTCGCTTATGGCCCAGATGGGAAGCTTCGTTCCGGCCCAGGCGGCGCGCCTGGGGATAGTCGACCGGATATTCTCAAGGGTCGGGGCGTCAGATAACCTCACGGCCGGGCGGTCAACCTTCATGGTCGAGATGGTGGAGACCGCGCACATACTGCAAAACGCCACCCCCAGGAGCCTCGTCATACTCGATGAGATCGGGCGGGGCACAAGCACATTTGACGGGATGAGCATAGCGTGGGCGGTTTCTGAGTATCTCTACGATCTGGGGCCCCTCACCCTTTTCGCTACGCACTACCATGAGCTCTCAAACCTGGCGGACGTAAAGCCCGGGGTCACTAACTCTAACGTGGCGGTAAAGGAGCAGGGGGGAGAGATACTGTTTCTGCGGAAGCTTCTCCCCGGAGCCACGAGCCACAGCTACGGCATACAGGTGGCCCGGCTTGCCGGGGTTCCCCCCAAGGTTCTTAACTCGGCAAGGAAGGTTCTTTTTTCCCTTGAGAAGTTCAAGGCCGGCCTCTCGCAGTCGATGCTCGGCGGGCAGCTTCTTCTTTTCGATGCGGAAGCGGACGGGGAATCGGAGGCTGAGTTTCGAAAGGAAGCGCTTTTAGCTGAGGATCTCGCGGCCATGGACCCCATGAACATGACCCCCATGGAGGCGCTTTCGAAACTGGTGGAACTTTCTGAGAAAGCGAAAAAATAAGACGTTACCGGCTAAGGGATGTAAAGATAAAATTTTTTACAAACTTGAATCAAAGTATTTACTATCTAACCAACACTACCTCCACATCAGGACTGCTTGTTATGGCAACTGCAGAAGAAATAAAATCCGCCATTTCGGCCCTTTCAAGAGAGGATTACATTCATCTGCGCGAGTGGCTCTCCGAGAGGGACTGGGGACAGTGGGATAAGGAAATCGAAGGGGACTCAGCATCAGAAAAGCTCGACTTTTTGATGGAAGAGGCGGTCGCGGAGAAAAACCAGGGAGGGCTCAGTAAACTTTAGATGTACAAAGCGACGAACCGTTTCTGGTCCTGCTTGGGAGCTCTTCTGGAAGAAATAAGAGAATTAGCCCGTAAAAATTACACTTTGCGGAAAGCAGTACTCGACATTCGGTCCTGCAGGCGGTATTTTTACGTTAGCTAATCTGCCACGTGTAGAAGTAGTAACGAGGTCGCCCAGGCCAGCCCGCAGGCGGCCTCAGCTTTTTTAACTCTCCCTCAAGCCGCCTTCTTCTGGCCCTGTTTTTCCCCCCCATCCCTTGACACTCACAAAAACGTGCTTATTTTATAATTGGCACTTGGCAGACAGGAGTGCTAATCCAGCTTTAAAAAGTTAAATAAGGAGGTATTTGAGAGATGGGAATAAGACCGCTACATGACAAGGTCTTGATAAAGCGTCTTGATATGTCTGAGACGACGGAAGGGGGAATAATAATCCCCGACACCGCTGCTGAGAAACCCCAGGAGGCGGAAGTTGTTGCCGTGGGTAAGGGAAGGATTCTTGAAAACGGAGATATTCTTCCGCTTGATGTAGAGCCCGGCGACAAGATTATTTTCGGAAAATACGGTGGAAGCGAAGTTTCGTTCGGCGGCGAGGATTACATGATTGTCCCCGAACATGAAATACTCGCAGTGATAGATTAACCAAGGAGGAAATAATAAGATGGCAAAGGATCTGTTATTTGACACTGAGGCCAGAGAGAAGGTTCTCGAGGGCGTTAACAAGCTCGCGGCCGCGGTAAGGGCGACGCTGGGTCCCAGAGGACGCAACGTGCTTATAGAAAGAACATTCGGAGCTCCCATAGTTACCAAGGACGGGGTTTCGGTCGCAAAGGAAATAGATCTTGCGGATAGGTTCGAGAACATGGGAGCCCAGATGGTAAAGGAAGTCGCTTCTAAGACTAGCGACGTTGCCGGAGACGGCACGACCACAGCCACCATACTGGCCCAGGCGATATACCGCGAAGGCATAAAGCTTGTCGCCGCGGGACACGACCCCATGAAGCTTAAAAGGGGAATAGAACAGACGGTCGTGGTAGTGACCGACAGCATAAGTAAACTCAGCAAGCAGGTTAAGGGACGCACGGAGATAGCCCAGGTGGCCACGGTTTCCGCAAACGGGGACAAAAACGTCGGTAGCATCATAGCCGACGCCATGGAGAAGGTAGGAAAGGACGGTGTTATCACCGTTGAGGAAGGAAGAAGCCTGGAAACCGAGCTTGACGTGGTTGAGGGAATGCAGTTTGACAGGGGATACCTGAGTCCTTACTTCGTCACCGAGCCCGAGAAGATGACGGTTGAGCTTGAGGATCCGCTCATCCTGCTTTTCGATAAGAAAATAGCCAACATGAAGGATCTTCTCCCGCTTCTTGAGGAAGTGGCGAGAAGCACAAAGCCCCTTCTGATAATTGCGGAGGACGTCGAGGGAGAGGCTCTCGCGACGCTCGTTGTGAACAAGATCAGGGGAACGATCAAGGTCGCGGCCATAAAGGCTCCGGGATTCGGGGACCGCAGAAAGGCCATGATCGAGGACATAGCGTTTCTCACGGGCGGACAGGTGATATCCGAAGAGGCCGGTATGAAGCTTGACAACGCGAAGATAACCGATCTCGGAAGTGCGAAGAGAGTCGTCATAGACCGCGACGACACAACCCTTGTCGGAGGCGCTGGCAACAAGGGCTCGATAGAGGGCCGCATAAACCAGATCAAAAGCCAGATACAGATGGCAAGCGGTGAGTACGACCGGGAGAAGCTCCAGGAACGCCTCGCTAAGCTCGCCGGAGGCGTGGCCGTGATCAGGGTTGGAGCCGCCACCGAAACCGAGATGAAAGAGAAAAAGGACAGGGTGGAAGACGCCCTTAACGCCACCAGGGCGGCGGTAGAGGAAGGAATAGTTCCTGGCGGAGGCGTGGCCTACATAAGGGCCCTAACCGCGGTCAACAAGTACAGTGGCGCGGACCCCGAGGAGCAGGCCGGAGTGAACATCGTCAAAAAGGCGCTTGAAGAACCCCTCAGGGGAATAGCTACAAACTCCGGATGGGACGGTTCCATAGTGGTAGAGAAGGTAAGAAACCATAAGGGCTCATGGGGCTTTGACGCCGCGAAGCTTGAGTACTCGGACCTCATAAAGGCCGGTATTCTCGATCCCGCGAAGGTGACCAGAACCGCAATGCAGAACGCGGCAAGCGTCGCGGGTCTTCTGCTCACCACTGAAGCGCTCATCGTCGAGGTTGAAAAAGATGACGGCGGCGCGGGTGTGCCTGGCGGACCGATGGGCGGCATGGGCGGCATGGGCGGCATGATGTAATAACCCCCTGCTTTCCAGGAAGCATATTTAAGCGGGCACGGCGCGAAAGCACCCTGCCCGCTTTTTTTGTGTGCCGAGCATGACCGGCAGCTTGAGGGTGGTCTGGTGAGCCCGAGTGTTATGGGAACGCCGCAAGGCGGCCCGCTGTCGCCGCTGCTGTCGAACCTGATGCTCGACGTGTTGGACAAGGAGCTTGAGAGGCGGGGACACCGGTTCGTGCGCTACGCGGATGACTGCAACATCTATGTGCGGTCATGGCGAGCGGGGGAGCGGGTGATGGAAGGGGTAACCCGGTTTCTGGCCGGGAGGCTTAAGCTTGGGGTCAATACGTCCAAAAGTGCGGTAGACCGTCCTGGGAGGCGGTCGTTTCTGGGGTTCAGCTTTACGGCGGGTCGCTCACCCAAGCGGCGGATTGCGCCGGAGGCGCTGGTCCGTTTCAAGCGGCGAGTGCGGGAGCTTACGCGCTGTGTGAAGAGCGTAAGTACCGACCAGCTTATAAAAGAGTTGTGTCGCTACCTCGTTGGATGGCGCGGGTACTTCGGATACTGCGAGACCCCGTCGGTGTTGAGCGGGATGGACAAGTGGATCAGACGGCGCATACGGGCCATTATGTGGCGGCAATGGAAGCGGGGAAGAACTCGCTTTGGGGCATTGCGTCGGCAGGGGGTTAACAAGGACTTGGCGGCACGAGCTGCCGGTAATCCTCATGGCCCATGGCGGCTTAGCAAGAGTCCCGCGCTGCACTACGCCCTTCCCAAAGTCTCTCTGGCGAAACTTGGGCTCGTCTGCATATTCCGATTGAACGTGAACACCGATTCCGAGCGAATTCGGACACTCGATTCTCTTGATTTTTTCTTCACAACAACATCATTGAAGAGCGTTTTGTTATCCTCCTTGTCATCTTTGAGAAGGAGGCGACAAAATGCCGGGAAGAAGAATGGATCCAAGAGTGATAAAGGAAGTTCTGAGGCTGAAGTCCCTGGGTCTGTCAATCAGGGAAATCAGCCGGAGTGTTAACGCAAGCGTTGGCGGCGTCCACAAGCTGATCAGCAAGGCCGAACAGTCAGGTCTTGGGTGGCCGCTGCCCGAGGATACAGACGACGAGAAGCTTGAGCGGCTGCTTTATCCGGAGCCCGTGGAGGTCCGCGGGAGCAGGGTTGTCCCCCAGTGGTCTTTCATACATCGGGAACTCAAGCGTCGCGGGGTAACGAGACAGCTTCTGTGGGAAGAGTACGCCCAAGAGCATCCGATCAATCACTACAGGTACTCCCGGTACTGCGAGCTCTACGATGTATGGCTCAAAAAGAACAGGAAGCCCTCGATGAGGCAGATACACAGGGCGGGTGAGAAGTGCTTTGTGGATTACGCGGGACATACCGTCGCGATAAAAGACCCGAAGACGGGAGAACAGACAATGGCCCAGATATTCGTCGGGGTTCTGGGGGCTTCCAACTACACCTTTGCCGAGGCCGCTTCCTCACAATCCCTTGAGAACTGGCTTGAGAGCCACAGCAGGATGCTTGAGTACTTCTGTGGCGTTCCCTCGCTTATAGTGCCCGACAACCTTAAAAGCGGAGTCACCGTTGCCTGTCGTTACGACCCCCGGATAAACCCCACCTACGGACAGTGGGCTAATCACTACGGTACGGTGATAATGCCCGCAAGGCCACGCAAGCCGAAGGACAAGGCGAAAGTCGAGGTCGGGGTGCAGATAGTCGAGAGGTGGATACTGGCTGTGCTTCGGGACATGGAGTTCTTCTCCGTGGGGGAGCTTAACGCGTATATCAGCAAGCTTCTCAAGCAGCTCAACGACACCCCTTTCCAGAAGCTTCCCGGTTCCAGGCGCAGCGAATTTGAGACAGTCGACAAGCCCGCTCTGAAGCCCCTCCCCCCGCAGCCCTACAGGTACATGGAGATAAAGCGGGCCAGGGTTAACATCGATTACCATGTTGAATACAAAAAGGCACGCTACTCCGTCCCTTATAACCATATAGGGGAAACGGTGGAGGTCCACGCCGGTACGAACATAGTAGAGATTTACTTCAGAGAGAAACTTGTGGCGCAGCACAGGCGCGCAGACAAAGGGGGTTGCGTAACAGATATCGCTCACATGCCCGAGGCTCACCAGTACCATGAGAAGTGGAATCCGCAGAGGTTCAGGAGCTGGGCCGCGGAGGTGGGAGAGGAAACTCTTGAATGGGTCAGCAGTCAGCTTGAGTCCCGGGAACATCCGGCCCAGGCGTACAGAGTATGCCTGGGCCTGCTCAACCTCTCCCGGGATTACCCCAAAAGACTTGACGACGCATGTCGCGTCGCCAACAGAAACGGGCTCTTGAGATTGAAACAGGTAAAGGAACTGCTCAGAAACAACATGGACAAACTTCCCTTGCTTGACGAGGAGGAGAATCTCGCGCTTCCCCAGAACCATGAGAACATAAGAGGCCCGGAGCAATACGGATGAATACAAAACAAGGAGGTGTTTTTATGAGTTTATCTTTGATATTGTCCCGTCTTCGGGAACTTCGCCTCGGAGCCATGGCCCAGGCGCTTGAGCGTCAGCTCGAACAGCCGGGAACATATGACGATCTGTCTTTTACCGAGAGAATGGGTCTGTTGGTGGAGAGGGAATGTCTTGAGAGAGAGGGGCGTAGGCAGCAAAGGCTCGTGAGAGAAGCTCACTTCAGGCTTCGAGCCTCGTTGTCCGATATTGACTACTCTCATCCACGCAATCTTAAGAAGTCGCAGGTAGCGCAGCTTGGCGAGGGGGACTGGGTGGAGAGGGGACGGAATCTTCTCATTACCGGTCCCTGCGGGTGCGGAAAGACGTGGATAGCCTGCGCTCTGGGACACAACGCATGTCTGAGAGGGATAAGGGTTCGTTACTACAGGATCTCAAGGCTGTTTCTTTCCCTTACCCAGGCTAAAGCCGATGGAAGCTACAGAAAGCTTCTGGGTCAGCTTGGGAAAACGGGACTTCTGATAATAGACGACTGGGGTCTTGAGAAGCTGACCCAGCCCCAGAGATACGACCTGATGGAGATCTTCGACGACCGTTACGGGGACAGTTCTACGGTGATGATAAGCCAGCTTCCCGTGAACGAATGGTATGGGGCTATAGGAGACAGCACTCTTGCTGACGCAATTCTCGATAGAATTGTCCATAACTCTCACCGCCTTGAGCTGGGGGGAGAATCAATGAGAAAAATCGAGGCGGAAAAGGCAGAAAAACAGGCACTGGGAAAAGAAAAGACCGGAGGTAATTCATAGGAGAAAAAAAACAGACTTTTTACGAGTGGTTTGACAGAAAGAAACGGAAAGTGTAAAAGTCTGTTTCGAAGAAGAAAAAAAAGAGAATCAGGTGTTCACGTTCGCTCGGAATTGGTGTTCATCTTTATCGGAATAGGCACGCAAGCGTGATGTCGCGAGGCGTGGTCTTAAGGAAGTGCGTGACTCTGAAGATGTACGACCCTTTTTCTAAATCTTTAACGCCAGAGAGGGCTGAATACGAGTCCGGAGAGAATTTTCGGATAGAAGTAGGTGGTCTTGTGAGGCATCTTGGTTCCGTCGAGAACCACTTTGAATATATCTTCTGATTTTAGTTTAGGAAGAAGAAAGCCGGCCTCAAACTCCCCGCTGTGCACATTCTCAAATACTTCTTCCGGGAACTTGGAGTATTGCACGCCTGCCCTGTCTTCTTCTATCAGTTTTCCAAATACCTGACTGTGAAGAATTATCACGGCGAGGTTCTTGTAGTCTTTTTCACGTTTTGTCTTGGGGGTAAGCCTGAAAGTTCTCTTGGGATCTTTGGTTACAACAGATATCTGGTCCGGGCCAAGATCAAGAGAGCTCTCAAGCGAAATTCTCTCGAGTTCAAAATTTTCCCGCAGATTGTCAATCAGGTTTCCCTCGACATTCCTTGCCATCCTGTGCGTGGGGTTGATTATAAGCCCTTCGCCTTCTCCCCGCGAGAGATAGGTCATTACGTAGTCCCAGGGCATTGGTGCTGAATTTTTCCCCGTCTCTTTTCTCTTCAGGTTTCTGAAATTTATCGAGGTTTCGTAACGGTGGTGACCGTCTGCGATCAGAATGGATCTGTCTGCGATGTGGCTTTTTACGTGTTGTATGATTTTTGGGTCAGATATCTTCCAAAGAGTGTTTCTTATTCCTTCTTCAAAAGTAACGTCTACAAGAGGTTCCCCGATATTCTTGTCTATCTCTTCCTCGATTTCTCCTGAGGCGTCTGGGTAGACGCAGAAAATCTGACTCAGGTTCGAATTGCAGGCGATTGTGAGTGCCAGACGATCTTCCTTGTGTTCGCTGAAAGTCTGTTCGTGAGGCAGGACAATTTTTTTGTTGAAGTTTTCAACTTTTATGTTCGCTATGAACCCTTTTCTTGTGTAGCGCTGTCCTTCAAACTCGAAATCCTGATAATAAGGATAGATTGACGGCTCGTCGTCCCTTATAAGCACCTTCTCCCGGAGCCACTTCGAATAGGTTTCTTTTGCGTTGACGTAACGTTGCTTGCCCTCTCCGTCGGGCAACTCAATCCTCACGGCGTTAAAAGGACTTTTTGCGTAGAGTTCCTCGCGTTGCCGCGGGCTTATGACGTCATAGGGGGGAGCAATAACTTTCGCGAAATCCCTGACCACTTCTTGGTTATATCTTATACCTCTGAAAGGTTCTATCTCAGCCATAAAGAATCTTCTCTATCTCGGTTACGGAAAGGTCGCCTTTTCTGATAATCTCGGGTGATATGGTCGTTAGATTCACTATCGCGGAACCCATTGAGGGTGGAAGGGTACCAGAATCCACGATAACATCAATTCCGCTTGGGAAATCTCTGTGAATATCGATGAATCGGTTGGAGTTGCTCCTTCCGCTTATGTTAGCGCTCGTAGAGGTTATGGGTTCCCCCAAGCGACGAAGGATCTCTTTTACGAAAGGGGATGTGGATATTCTTGCCGCGACGGATTCTCTTCCTCCCGAGACCTCTTCGGGAAAGGTAGATTTCGGATGCAGTATAAGTGTGAGGGGTTTTTGGTTCCGGGAGTATCTTCCGAGCAGCTCGGCGGGAACATGAAAGTGATGGTACAGCATCTCCTTATCACTTACGAGAACTATAAGCCCTTTTTCCTCAGGTCTTCGTTTTATATTTACTATTCTCCGGCAGGCCTTTTGGTTAAACGCAAGGCAGCCGATCCCGTAGAGCGTCTCGGTCGGATATATAATCACCCCTCCGCCTGTAAGGCACTCGGATATTTTATCGAATACGAGCGGATTGTTTTCTTTGATAATCTCAGTCAATTTTTAGCGTCTGCCAAGTTACGATATACTATAAGTCTAACAATGAGTTCGCAAGCCGCAAAAAGAACTGGGAGATGGAAATCCCGTATCGCTTCGGAACTCGTAGCAATACTGGGCACAGAAGCGGTTATCTCCGCCGAGGATGAGTTGATTGTCTATGAAAGCGACGGGCTTACGGGATACAGGGTAAAGCCTGTCTTCGTTGTTCTGCCTTCGAGCGCAGAGGAGGTTTCCCGGGTAGTAAAGCTTTGCAGTCGGGAGAAAATCCCTTTCGTGCCCAGAGGAGCGGGAACCGGGCTCTCCGGAGGCGCTCTTCCGAGCCGTGAGGGAATAGTGATAGCGCTTTCAAGAATGAACAGGATTCTCGACGTGGATATCCCTAACCGCGTTGTGGTGGTTGAGCCCGGAGTGGTGAATATCTCTGTGACCGAGGCCGTAAGCGCCGAGGGATTTTACTATGCCCCCGATCCTTCAAGCCAGATTGTGTGCACCATAGGAGGCAACGTCGCGGAAAACTCGGGAGGAGTGCATTGTCTTAAGTACGGAGTCACGACCAACCATGTGCTCGGAGTGGAAATGGTTCTTCCCAACGGTGATATGGTTACGCTCGGGGGCATGACCCCGGAGAGTCTCGGATACGACCTTCTCGCGCTCGTGGTCGGAAGCGAGGGGCTTTTGGGCATCGTCACCAAGGTCTTTTTGAGGATAATCAAAAAACCCCAAGTGGTTAAAACTCTTCTTGCCTCTTTTGAGAGAATCGAAGATGCTGGTGCATCGGTCTCCGCGATTATTTCTTCCGGGGTGATTCCCGCGGGAATGGAAATCATGGATAATCTCAGTATAAACGCTGTCGAATCCACCGTGGGCGCTGGATACCCAAGGGATGCCGGAGCGATTCTTCTCGTGGAACTTGACGGACCTGGAGTGGAAGTTGATGTGCAGGTTCCTGCTGTAATCGGGATACTTCGGGAAAACGGTGCAATTGAAATAAAACTGGCGGCGGATGAAAGCGAGAGGCAGCTTTTCTGGAAGGGGCGTAAAAGCGCGTTTGCCGCAATGGGCAAAATAAGTCCTGGATACTATGTTCAGGATGGCGTAATACCTAGGAGCAGCTTGGCCAGGGTGCTTGGAGAGATAGGGGAACTCGGCAAGCGGTACGGTCTTCGAGTCGCGAATGTCTTTCACGCTGGAGACGGAAATCTGCATCCGCTTGTGCTCTACGATCCCGAAGTTGAGGGAGAATCAGAGAAAGCCGAAGAGCTTTCCGGGGAAATTCTCAGGGTATGCGTTGACGCCGGCGGGAGCATTACCGGAGAGCACGGCGTCGGGTTTGACAAGAAGAGATTTCTTCCGCTTATGTTTAGCGAGCAGGAGATAGATACGATGAATTTCGTGCGGTGCGCTTTTGACGAGGAGGGGCTTTGCAATCCCGGCAAAGTGTTTCCTACACCGAGAACGTGTGTTGAGCCCGGGATGCGAAAACATGACTCCCAGCCTCCTCCGATAAAGGAAATGGGAGAGCTTTTCTAATTACGCTAGGGCCATGGTCGCGGTTTCATGGTCCGTCCGTTAAAAAAATGTCTTACGTAGCAGAATTCTCCAAAATGGTTTCAAGTTTTTATGTTCCGGGTTCTGGAGACGCGGACCGAAGCATTCCGGAATTCGGTTTCACTCCCGAAATAATTCTCTATCCTGAAACCGTCGAGGAGGTATCCCGGATCCTGAGGTTTGCTTCGCAAAGGAGCATCCGTGTTTTTCCTTTTGCGGGAGGCACTAAGCTTTTTCTCGGTAATCCTGTCAGGACGGTCGGAGTGGCGCTTTCGCTCAAACGTCTTTGCAGGGTTCTGTTTCATGAACCTTCCGATATGGTTTCTACGGTTCAGTGCGGTATGGAGGTCAGGGAGTTTCAGAAAGTGGTTGGATGCGAGAACCAGATTTTTCCCGTAGATCCACCCCGTCTTACGTCCGGGGCGACTGTGGGAGGGCTGGTTTCGTCAAACCTTTGCGGCCCCCTGAGCACCAGATACGGTACCTGCAGGGAACTTATCCTTGGAGTCAAGGCCGTAAGGGCCGATGGTGAGATCATAAACATGGGGGGAAAGGTAGTTAAAAACGTAGCTGGCTACGATATGCCTAAACTGATGGTAGGTTCGCTTGGAACCCTCTGCGTTTTGGTAGAAGCGACTTTCAGGCTCTATCCCCGGCAACCCTTCTCTAGGACCGTTATCCTGAGTTTTGACGACCATGTTTCCTGTTCCACAGCCGCCCGGGCAATACTCGCTGCGGATATTGTTCCCACGTGCTTTGAGATACTAGATGAAAAACTTTCTTCTGAGCTTGGAGTGGTAGGGGGAGCGAAAAGAAATATTTTGCTCCGGTTCGACAGTTTTGAAGATGCCGTAGTCGAGCAAATAAAGCAGGTAGGGGAAATAACCTCAGGTGAGTCTGCTGCCTTTGTTGAAATGGACGATGAGCATTCGCAGAAATTATGGGATTCGGTAAGGGAGTTTCCGTTTTCGCCCAAGGCGAGTTTTTCCTCTAAACTCACTCTTCCCATCACGGGTTCAATCAAGGTTCTTTCTGATATTGAGAGTAATCCGGCGCTCTCGGGAGTCGCGGTACGATGTCTTTCAAGGCCGGCTAGAGGGGTTGTGCTTGTTTCGGTAAGCGGCGAGAGTGACGGGGCGGTCGGCGCGGCGCGGTTTCTCGAAGATCTTGCCGGTTCGCTCGGCGGCCGTATCATGTTTTCGGGAATACGCCATGAACTCAGGGAGAGGATAAAAGCGTGGGGAGATTTCGGAGACGCTCTTTTGCTTATGAAAAACATCAAACAGCGTTTTGATCCCGGTGACGTGCTTCCCGGCGAAAAAATACTCAATGTGGGCTAAAAGGGTACTGATTATGATAAGAAGAGAATCCGGCGAGGGATGGACACTCATAACGCAGCCAAACCACGCTTTTCTTTCTTCGAGAATAATGGATTTCTGGGGCAATGAAGATTTCGAAAGCATCTCTCCCAGAGATGAGGTGATGCTGGCGATAAGGGAACATGACTGCGGATGGGAGGAAACAGATTCCGCAGCTGAGCTCAACCCGGAAAACGGATATCCGAGAAACTTCATGGAGATGCGGGCCGAGAGCCAGTTTGGAATCTGGTCCGAGTGTTTCGAGAGACATCCTGGCGAACATCCATACGCCTGCGCGCTTATAGCGCTTCACTTCTCCGAACTTAACGACAGAACCATGTCCAGAGATCCGGCCAACGAAGTTGCCGTTTCGCTCAGAAAGAAAATCAGGGAACTTCTGCGCCAAAGCCTTGGGATCAGGACTGGAGAAAGAAGCCTGAACGAATATCTTCCCGCTGATATCCGGACCAATGTCAGGTTTCTTCAGGTGGGTGACATAATATCGCTTGCTTTCTGCCATGGGACAAGATCAGTCACGATTCCGGATGTTCCGATTAATTACCTCGGAGACACGACGGAAGTAACCCTGCTATCAGAAGACGGGCTTAACTATACAGTTTCCCCTAATCCTTTTTCACGGGACTTGCTTCGTTTTGACATATCGGGCAGAAAGCTTGAGAAAAAATCGTTTGGCGCGACCTCGGAACTTGAAGAAGCGTTTTGCCACGCGGGTGGCGAAACCTTCGATCTTTCGATTTCTTCGCGAGTGGAGGGAAAGAATGTCGCTTGAGACCGCTTTTGACGATACAGACCGCCCGAGCAGGAAGATAATACAGGATTGCGTTCACTGCGGGTTCTGTCTTTCATCCTGCCCCACCTATCTTGAAACCGGAAACGAACTTGACTCTCCTAGGGGAAGAATCCATCTGATGAAAGCCGCGGAGGAGGGGAGAATCCCTATGGGCTCCTCGCTTGTAAAACATCTTGACCTGTGTCTTGGGTGCCTTGCCTGTGAAACTGCGTGTCCCTCAGGAGTCAAGTATGGAAGCCTGATAGAAATGTCGAGGAGTCAGATTGAAAGGAGATTCAAGAGGGGGCTGTGGGAGAAAATGCTAAGGGCTTTTATCTTCAGCGTTTTCCCCTACCCGCGAAGGCTGAGGCTTCTTCTGCCGTTTGTCTACCTGGTAAAAACACTTGGCCTTAAGAAAGTTTTCCCGCCGTGGCTTCTTGAGAGGGTAAGTCTCTCGGCTTCTTCTATGTTCCACATGCTCCCAGAGGTGAGCTCCGCTTTCGGGGAAACTCTTGCGGCTTTTTATCCGGCAGTTGGAGAGAGAAAAAAGAGAGTCGCTCTTCTGAGCGGCTGCGTTCAAGGGGTTTTCTTCCCGGAAATAAACAGGGCTACGGCCGAAGTGCTTAGCGCATGCGGTTGCGAAGTTCTTGTTCCGCGGAATCAGGGGTGCTGCGGAGCCCTTTCCATTCACTCTGGAAGGCTTGAGGAGGGAAGGAGGTTCGCAAGAAAACTCGTGGATCTTTTCGCCGCCGTGGATGTAGATGCCGTAGTTGTTAATTCCGCCGGATGCGGTTCGACCATGAAGGAGTACGTCGAGATTCTGCGGGGGGATCCGGTTTACTTCGAAGCTGCAGCGCGGCTTTCAGAGAAAACCGTAGATGTCATGGAATTTCTTTCGGATGTGGGAATCGGGGCGCAACTGCACCCTCTTGATATAAGGGTTACTTATCAGGACGCGTGCCATATCGTTCACGGCCAAGGGATAAGATCTGCTCCAAGGGAACTTCTGAAAAGCATCCCGGAACTTAAGCTTACCGAGATGCAAAGATCAGATCACTGCTGCGGAAGCGCCGGAATATATAATATGATACAACCGGAGATGTCCGCCAAGCTCCTTTCCGGGAAGGTTCGGGAAATAGAAAAAACCGGTGCCGATTATCTGGCTGTCGGGAACCCTGGATGCATGATACAGATCCGCAAGGGACTGCTCGGTTCAGACTCTGGAACCAAGAGTGTACACCCAGTCGAAATCATCAACTGGTCGCTCAAAAACGGTATCAGTTAAGTAAAGCTTCAGGAGACGCTGTTAACCTAGCACAGAGTCCTTGCAGGCTTTTGCCACCCTGAACTTCAATACCTTTCTGGCCGGTATGCTGATTGCTTCACCGGTAGCGGGATTTCTTCCCATTCTGGCGCTACGACTGCTAATAACCAGTTTGCCGACTCCGGGGATTGTAAATTCTCCTTTTGCTTTTACTTCTTCACATGCAATTGACGCTATAGCGTCAATAACGGTTTTGGCTGTTGCCTTTGTTATTCCCGCCTTCTCTGCTAGACTGCTTGAAAGCTGGGATTTTGTTAATGGGTCTTCGTTCATTAACATCCTCCTTAAGGATTTCTTAATAAATTATCGGAGTATTTTGGCTAAAAGTCAATCGTTTTATCAGTTGTTGCCAAACGTTAGGATTCTTGATACTGTATGAATATCTTGTTTTATTTGAATTTTTTGGGTGGAAGATTAGATGAGATCTTGGTTCGGGGAAAAGAAAAAGAAGAACTGGTTAGTTTTCTTTTTAATATTCTTTGGGTTCCTTCTAGTTCTAGTTCTCCTGTACGCGAAGTTCCTTTACGAAAGGGGATCGAGTGCGCACCATCACTCTGAAGAGAGTCCCCTCAGGCCCATAAGGGTAATGACGCCTGTTGCGTCTCCAGGTTCAATTTACACCGAAGTTCTCGGAAGAGTCCGTGGCAAGCAGACCGTCTTGGTCCGCGCGACCGTTTCGGGATGGGTAAAGCAGATAGGTTCCGGCCGGGGCCAGGAAATTGAAAAGGATGGAATCATCCTGGAGCTTTACGATTACCGTGTGGAAACGCGGCTTGACGAAGCGAAGTACAATCTTGAATCTGCCAAGGGAAAACTTGCCGAAGCTGACAGAGTATACCGAAGGAACACGGCTCTTTTTGAGAAGGGAATAGTATCTGAGGATGAGACCGAAGCGTCGCGAAACCTCCTTGAAACCGCTTCAGCCGGCGTGAAGGCACTTGAAGCTTTTTACAACAGGGCCAAGTGGAATTACGAAAACCTCAAAATCCGTTCCCCTATCCAAGGTCAGGTTGTTGAAATCGTTCCCGACATCGGACAGGAAACAAGAAACGGGGACGTGGTAGCGAAGGTCGTTAACCTAAGTGGCAGGAAAGTAATAGCCGGTGCGGACGTGTCGGTTGCCAGAAGCGTCAAACGGGGAGATGTCTTGGAAGTATCTCTTGCAAGAAATGGAGAGGTGGAAACCGTCGAGGGCGAAGTTGATGGCGTGAGTCCGGGTTCTGATGATTTCTCGGGCACCTACGATATCGAGATTGCCATATCCGACCCCTTGGTAAAGTGGTGGCCCGGGGAAATAGTTTCCGTAAAAATACCGGTGCAGAAGCTTGATAATGTCGTCAAAATTCCCAAAACGGCTGTCTTGTCCGACAGCAAGGAAGCTTTCGCTTTCGTGCTGGTCGAGAAAAACGGAGAAGTTTCGAAGGTTAAGGTGGCGCCCACCTGGATTGATGATAACTCGTCCTACATATCTTTTGATTCGCTTCCCCCAGATTCCAGAATCATAACCGAGGGGAACTTCGGTCTGCTTCCTGGTCAGATGGTAAGGGTTGTCGACTGATTTCGCATACATGTCGCCAATTTTTCAGTAAAGAATCCCGTCTTGGTAAACTTGGTTATGGGGGCCATAATAGTCATGGGGCTCCTGTTCGCGCTTTCCCTCCCGCTTGAGAAGCTTCCCTCAATCAAGCTGGAAGCCGTGCTCGTGAAAACACCTTTCCCCGATGCTTCCGCCGAGGACGTGGAAAATCTCGTCAGCGTTCCTATTGCTTAAAAGCGGAGTGATGGGATTCCTTCTGGTGCTGGGGATTCGGGCTTGTTTTTTCAACCTTCGTGGTGCTTTACCTCGTTCCCTGCCTTTACTTGGCTCTTGACGACGTTTCCCAGTTTAGATTGAGAAATTTCACCCTTCCCAAGGTGCTTAGTCTCAGCAGGAGAGGTTCCTGAGAAATTCGCATTTCTCTCGGACGACTTGTGCCGCCGCTTGTACTTCCTCGAAACTGTTTTCCGGGCAGAAACTGAATCTTATGCTTGAGTAAGCATGCTGTTCATCCAGCCCCATGGCGGTCAGCACGTAGGACGGCGTAACGTCGAAATTTGTGCACGCCGAACTCTGCGAGCATCTTATTCCCGCTTCGTCAAGAAGAGAGACCAGCTTTCTTCCGTCAGTTCCGCCGAAATGGATATTGGTAGTGTTGCACACTCTTTTTCCTGCACCTCCGTTAATTGAGGTATGCGGGATGGATTCAATGATTATTTTCTCAAACTGCTCGCGAAGGTCTTTCATTTTCCCGACGGCTTCCTCGAAGTTTGCGCGTCTTATCTCGCATGCAACCCCGAGGCCCGCTATACCCGGAAGATTCTCGGTTCCAGGACGAAACCCCTCTTCCTGAAATCCCCCGAAAAGAAAAGGATTCATAAGCAGCCTGTCTTTCGCATAGAGCACCGCCGCACCCTGAGGCCCATTGATTTTATGAGCCGTAAAGGTGAGAAAATCCACGTGAAGTTCTCTGAGATCTAACTCAAGTTTTCCCACTGCCTGGGCGGCGTCGGTGTGGAAAGGCACTTCCTTTTCCCTGCAAAGTTCAGAAATGCTTGCCATGTCCTGTATTACTCCGGTCTCATTGTTTACCCACTGCACGGAAACAAGGTCGGTTTTCTCAGAAAGTGCGTCTTCCAGCCTGTGGATGTCAAGAACTCCTTCTCTATCTACCTCGAGCATTTCCACGTGGACGCCGTTTAATTCGAGAAAGCTGCACATCTTCATTATCGAAGAATGTTCGATTCCCGTTGTGACGATGCGGGGTTCTTTTTTCTTCCTTGTGCAGGAATAAAAAACCATGTTGTTTGATTCCGTGCCGGAACTTGTGAATATAAGGTCTTCCGGGGAGCATCCTACTAGTTTGGAGGTGCGTTTGCGGGCAATTTCCAAGCGTTGTCTTGCTCTCTCGCCCGCCGAATGGGCGCTTGAAGGGTTGCCGAACCCTTCACCCATGGCTTCGCGCATCGCGTCCGTCACTTCGGGAAGGGGTCTTGTGGTAGCGTTGTTATCAAAGTAGATCTCGCCGGAAATGTCCTCTGTGTGCCCCATTATAAGGCTAATAATACACGATTTTGCGGCTAAGGTGTTTCTTCCGGCAAGTCTTCGGGCAGAAGAAGTGTTATGCAGGGTTCCTCGGAGTCTTTCGTTATCGGTCCGAGATAGGAAAGAACCTGAAATTCCTGGCCTTGTCCGTTTTTGGTAACCGAAGCGGTGAAATTAATCAGGTTTGTTCTTTTTGTTTTCCTGGTCGCCCTTATTGACGACACGAGCGGTGAGAGTACCTCTTTTAGCCTAGTGTTTTCATCCTCGCCATGGGCCGCGGCCTCGGAGTCAGGCTCCATCATTTCCTTTTTAAGCAAAGAGGTTACGAATATGCGGATCATAAGGCCTGACTCTCTCGCCACCTCTGATACCTCGAACTGCTTTTCCAGTTCAATATCCGACTCTCTTTCCATGTAGAATTTTTCCATGTTTATCTCCGGTAATATCGTTAATATATACTAGATAGTCTGACCGGGATATACAAAAGCTGCCCCGGCACCGGGAGAATTTTCGTATGAGCAAAACGGGAGAAATAAGACTTGTTCCGCTGAGGGGAATACCGGAAGTGAAAAAGGGGGATAATCTTGGGGAGATGATCCTGCGCACTGCTTCCCGGGAGAAAATTTCGTTTCTCGACGGAGATATCTTGGTGGTCGCACAGAAAGTGGTTTCAAAAGCCGAAGGCAGGATCGTTAATCTTTCCCGCGTCGAGCCTTCGAGTTTCGCGGTTACAGTTTCGAAGGAGGTTTCAAAGGATCCGAGGCTTGTGGAAGTAATTCTCGGGGAGACCAGAAGAATCGTGAGAATGGACGAGAGAGAAAGCGGCAAGGGGAGGCTTATAGTTGAAACCGCCGGGGGACTTGTGCTGGCAAATGCTGGCGTGGATGCTTCAAATGTTTCTGGAGGCGAAGATGTGACGCTTCTTCCGCTTGATTCCGACCGCTCTGCCAAGGTTATAAGAGAACATATAAAAAAGGAAACGGGAAAGGACATAGCTGTTATAGTAAGCGATACCGTGGGACGTCCCTGGCGTGAAGGGCTTACCGACATTGCTATTGGGTGCTGCGGTATAAAGGCGCTTTCTGACCGCAGGGGAGAGACCGATACAAAGGGTCTAGAACTCACGGCAACTGAGATGGCTACTGCTGACCAGGTGGCCTGTGCGGCGGGATTGCTGATGGAGAAAACAGCGGCGATACCCGTGGTTATAGCGCGCGGGGTCGACTACATCCGGGGTGAAGGGGGTTCTGGTGAACTGATCAGAAACCCGGCCCACGACCTGTTCAGATAATTTCCGCGGATTTTATGAAAGGTTTTTTCGAAAAAGATTTTCTTCTCATTTCTCATCGGGGCGCAAGTCATTACGAGCCGGAGAACACGCTTCGATCTTTCCGTAAGGCTCTGGACATGGGATCAAGTGCCATAGAATTTGACGTAAGAAAAAGTCTTGACGGCCATCTGGTCGTCATTCACGACGGGAAGGTTGACAGAACCACGGACGGCAAGGGAGCCGTCTCGGGAAAAACACTTGGCGAACTTCAAGCTCTTGATGCCGGCTGCGGGGAGCGTATTCCGACTCTTGATGAGGTGTTCGACAATTTCGGGGGGCATTGCGGACTTGTGGTCGAGCTTAAGGAAAGAGGCACCGAAGAGAAAACAGTTTCACTTATAAAAAAACATGGTCTCACAAAAGATGTCGTTGCGGTTTCTTTCCGCGAGGACTGTCTTCGCGCGGTAAGGGGTCTTGGTAGCGCTATTCCCACGGGCCTTATTACTGTTTTCGGTTTTGGGTGCGTGAAGAAGGCTCTTTCGCTCGGTTGCCGGGTAGTCGCTACGAATCACCGTTTTATGACGCGTCGCCTTGCCTCGGAAGCACGAAGAAACGGTCTTTTTGTGTGCTGCTGGACAGTTAATGACCCGAAGCGAGGTGAAAGACTGGCTAGAATCGGGCTTGACGGAGTGATTACCGACAAACCCGATCTGCTTTAAAGCTTACTTGCTGCTGCACCCGATTTCGCTCTTGCGACGTTAACTTGCTGAAATAACTTGACTTCAAGCCCCATCCGGTTCTACGTATCGTCGTGATTTACGTAGTTGATCGGTTATTATTCGGTATCAGATATGCTGTTTAACTGATGGTGAGAAAATGCCGCCTGACCCAAGACATTCCATATATCTCGACTATAACGCGACCACGCCTCTTGACCCGCGCGTTTTGGAAGAGATGATTCCTTATCTTTCCGGAAATTACGGAAACCCCTCCAGTATTCACTCTCCTGGAAGCGCCGCGCGTGCGGCGATTGATTGCGCCCGGGAGAGAGTATCGGGTTATCTCGGGGCAAGGCCGGGAGAAATAGTTTTTACTTCCGGGGGTAGTGAAAGCAACAATTTTGCAATAAAAGGCCTAGCATATGCTCTTTCGGACAGGGGAAATCACTTGGTTACGACCGCAGTCGAGCATGCCTCGTGTCTTGAAACGTTCAGGTTTCTTGAGCGAAGTGGCTTCGAGGTCACTTACCTTCCTGTGGATTCCTTTGGACTAGTTTGTCCCGGGCAATTTCAGGAAGCGATTACGGAGCGCACGATACTTGTTTCCTGCATGTACGTGAATAACGAGACCGGGGTTATAAGCCCGATTCGCGAGATAGGGGAAATTGCCCACGAGAGGGGGGTGGTTTTCCATACCGATGCGGTCCAGGCTCTGGGGAAGATGGAATTGGATCTCGGGGGTCTGCCTGTGGATATGGCGTCTTTTTCTGCCCACAAGATCTGCGGCCCAAAAGGAGCAGGGGCTCTTTATATAAAAAAAGGAATCGGGTTGGAGTCTTTTGTTCACGGCGGGGGACAGGAAAGGGGAAAGAGATCGGGAACAGAAAATGTGGCGGCCGTCTGCGGATTCGGTTCCGCGTGTGAGCTTCTCCGCACGGAATTAGAGACAGAAAACAAAAGACTGGAACAATTACGCGACCTTCTTTTCGAAGAGCTTTCTCAGAGAATAGAGGATGTTTATTTAAACGGTCATCCCGAATCGAGAGTCTGCAACACTCTTAACATGGGTTTTTCCGGAACCCCAGGTGACTCGGTGGTAATGAACCTCGATACAGACGGCGTGGCGGTCTCTACAGGTTCCGCCTGCTCTGAGGGAAATGTTGATCCTTCCCACGTGTTGCTCGCAATGGGTCTCGGAGAACAAGAGGCACTCTGTTCGGTCAGGTTCAGTTTCGGTCGTTTTACCAGCTCTGAGGAAATCGACAAGGTGATTGAACTTCTTCCCGCTGTAGTGAAGAGGATAAGGAAGCTTCGGGATTTCTGATGGGATATGCAGGAACTATTAAAAGCTTTTGCCGAGTTCTGCGCTTACCGGCAGGCAACATAATAAGCGTTGCTAAACTAGGGATAAAGCGGAACGGAGTCAAGGCCGAGATTCTCGGGAAGGTCAAGCATGATGTTCATGTTCTGTATAGCTTGACCGGAGGCTCCCTTTACCAAGTTGTCTATAGAGCAGACAATTATCGCAGCTTTTTTCCCGGGATTCGCCCTTACGCCTATGTCGCAGAAATTCGAACCCCTGACGCAGGAGGTGTTCGGGAATGTTCCCTCGGGAAGAATCCTTATGAAAGGCGAGTTCTCATAGAATTGCCCGAGAGCGTCCAGAAGTTCGCGGGTTGTACTCTTGTCTGAGAGGTTTACGTATATCGTTGAGAGTATCCCTCTGTTTATCGGTATCAGGTGCGGCGTGAAAACGACTTCTACTTTACTGCCGAGAAAATCCGAAAGACCCTGCTCTATTTCAGGGGTATGGCGATGCTCACCGACTTTGTAGGCCTCCATTCCTTCGGAGACCTCGCAGAAGTGGAGGTCAAGCGAAGGATTTCTCCCAGCTCCCGAAGCCCCGGATTTCGAATCGATAATTATTCCTTCTGTTTTCACCATGCCGTTTTCAAGAAGCGGTGCGAGGGGAAGTATTGAAGAGGTGGGATAGCATCCCGGGTTTGCCACCAATTTGGCCTCCGATATCCGTTCCGCACACAGTTCAGGAATTCCGTAGACGGCGTTTTCGAGAAGATGGGCGCACGGATGATCCCCGTACCAGTCCCTGTAGGTTCCTTCCCTCAGGCGGAAATCAGCTCCAAGATCAATTATCCTTACGTTTCTTTCGTAAATTTTTTCTATGAGTTCGGCGGATGTGCCATGCGGCAGTGCGGCGAATACCACGTCGGTATCATCCGGAATCAGCGAAGGATCCGAATTGGAAAGTTCAAGGTCGGTTATTCCTCCGAGGTGCGGAAAAACTTCTGCCAATGTGCGCCCGGCGTGCCTCGACGCGGTCAAATGCGAAATACTCGCCTGGGGATGTCCCTGAAGCAGTCTTATGAGTTCGGCTCCCGTGTAGCCGCTTGCTCCTAGAATACATACGTTAAGCTTTTTCATTACCGTGAAACGATACAACGCGAATTGGGAAAACTCAATCCCAGGTGCGAGCTTACTACGGGGGACGGCAAGTGGATTTCAGTATTGCGGATGAATCTTCCGGAAGTCTCAGCTTCTTTGGGAATTAGCTAGCGTTTTATTATCCGGTATAATTACCAAAGGCGTTTTTAGGCCGTGACTGATTGGAGACCGGGTGGAAACTCTGCTTAACAAGGCAAGATACAGTTTCGAATCCGCAGTGGAGAGCTTGCCGATACCGAAAAGACATAAAGCTTGATCGGTTTCCCTCGGACTACGGGATTATAATCGAGCGCACACTAAGCATTATCGGCTGACTTTCTATGCACGTCGCCGATTTTTCAGTAAGAAATTCCTTTTTCGTGAACCTGTTGATGGGAGCCATAATATTTATAGGGCTTCTGTTTTCATTCTCTCTTCCCCTTGAGCTGTTTCCATCTGTCAAACTCGAAATGGTGACAGTAACCACCTCTTTTCCCGGTTCCTCTGCTGAAGATGTTGAGAATCTCGTAACCATTCCTATTGAGCAGCAGGTAAAAAACGTCTCCGGCGTCAAGATCGTGAAATCCGTTTCTTCCGAAGGGTTCTCACGGGTTACGGCTGAGGTTTACCCCGGGGAAGATACCCGAAGAATTGCTTGGGAGATCGATTCCAAAATTAACCTGATAGCGGATGATCTTCCCGAGGACGCCGAGGAGCCCGTGACCGAAGAGAAAGAAGCGAGTTATCCGCTTGTGAGCGTTTCTATTTCAGGGGATATGCCAACAGACGCTCTCTATCGCAGTGCCAAAAAATTGCGGGACGAACTTGCGCTTCTAGACGGTATTGACAACGTAACTTCCGTCGGGCTGCCCGGCCCGGCCCTATGGGTGTATCTCGATTATCCGAAGATGGTGCAGTTCGGACTGGGCATTGAAGAGATTTCAGATGCCATTAACAGAAAGAATGTGGATATTCCCGGGGCGAACTTTACGCGGAACAATGCTGATTTTCTTCTGAGAACCGGGGGAAAGATAAGATCTGTGGAGGATCTTCTCGATATTCCGATCGCTAAAAGCGTGGAGGGCAAGCATGTTCTGCTCCGCGACGTGGCGACGGTCGCTATCGGCGAACAGCGGGAGGACTTAAAGTCAAGGATAAACGGTCGCCCCGCGATTACCTTCTGGGTGGAGAAGCAGAAAAACGTCGATATCTTAGATACAGTCGACCGCGTAAAGCAGCTTGCCGAAAGATACGAAAGCGAACTGCCAAGAGATGTGGAGATAACCCTGGCGTTTGACAGGTCACGCTGGGTGAAAAGCCGTCTTGGGACCATGCTTAAAAGCGGTGGACTGGGGCTTGTTCTGGTAGTGATTCTTCTCGGCCTTTTTCTTGACCGCAAGGCGGCCTTCATCGCCGCCCTTGGAATTCCCGTTTCTTTTCTGGGAGCCGCGATATTAATGAAGATGACCGGAACAACGCTAAACACCCTTTCCATGTTCGGTCTTATAATGATGCTGGGAATAGTCGTGGATGACGCAATAATCGTCGTTGAGAATGTTCAGAGGTATATATCAAGGGGAGTGGAACCGCTGAGGGCGGCGGTAATAGGGACAAAAGAGGTCGCCTGGCCTGTGGTTGCGACGGTGCTGACCAATATCGCCGCGTTTACCCCCCTTCTTCTCGCGACCGGGCTCATAGGACAGTTCCTTTCCATCATTCCCAGAGTCGCGATCTTTGCGCTTTGCTTTTCCCTTTTAGAAGCCTTGGTGATTATGCCGTCTCACTGCGCCGACTGGCTTTCGGCAAATGGCGCGGCGAGACCCCCTCGCGGAAACGCGGCGCTTCTGCGCGTAAGAGGCCTGTATCTGCGAGGGCTTCTGTTTGCGCTTAGAAACCGTTACGTGATAATAGGCTGTTTCTCGGTCATTTTTCTTCTTTCGGTTTTTGTGTTTGTCCGGATTCCCAACGTCATGTTCTATCTTCATGATACCGAGGAGATACTGGTAAGGGTTGAGAATCCCCCTTCATCCAGCTTGGAGTATACGGTCGCTTCCGTAGCCCAAGTGGAGGAAGCTGTACGCCGTAGCGTTCCCCCTCATGTTCTGAAGAACACTTTATCCATGGTAGGCATGGATATGTCTGATCCTGACGACCTGTTTTTCATGGGAGATCACGTGGCAACGGTCCTGATTGAATACGAGAATTATTCCGCTAGGAAAGAAAATGCGGTTGAACTCTCCAAAATCGCGGAAAAACATGTGGAGGAAACGGTTACGGGACCTAAACAGGTTGATTTCATCACGACAACTGGTCCTCCCACCGGAAAACCGGTAGACGTCAAAATAAGCGGAGATGATATCCCGGTGCTGATGGACATAGCTTCTCAGACCCGGAAGTTTCTGAGTCGTCAGCCGGGGGTGAGCGCCGCGGCGAGCAATCTTGTTTACGGAAAACCTGAGGCCACAGTCGAAGTGGATGCGAGAAAAGCAGGGGTGTTCGGTGTTGACAAGTGGAGTGTGGCGCGGGAAATCAAGGCTCTCGGAGATGGTCTTACGGTTGCCAAGACAAGAGTGGGGGAAGAAGAGGCTGAGATAAGCCTGCGATACAGTACGGGGGAATCTGGTGTTTTCTCGGTAAAATCGCACCAGATTCCGACTCCTCTCGGGCGTAGGGTTTCTATCGGCACCGTGGCGGAGATAAAGGACTCTAAGACACCGCTTGAGATAAGAAGGGAGAACCTTCGTAGAACGGTAACCGTAACGGCTGAAGTGGATACCCGAACGACTACCTCAAGGGAGACAAACGCGAATCTTTCGCGGTATCTTGACAGTCTTTTAGAGAACTATCCGGGCTACTCGCTTCGATTTGCGGGGGAGGAGGAGCAGTACACCCAAGCGATAAGCGACATAAAAAAGGCGTCGCTTGTTGCCCTACTTCTCATTTATCTCATTCTTGCGAGCATACTGCGCTCTGGTTTTCAGCCGCTTATCATAATGAGCGTTCTGCCTTTTTGCGTTACGGGAGTGCTCGTAGGGATTCTGCTGCGCGGAGAGCCCATAACTCTCCCCGCCATAATAGGAATGGTTGCGCTTCTGGGAATAGTCGTGAACGACAGCCTGCTGCTGCTGAATTTTATCAACCGAAGGGCGAAAAAAATGCCGAGCAAGGCGATAGCCGTCATGTTTTCCGCAAGGTATCGTTTTCGGCCCATCGTTCTTACCACGCTTACGACTTTCTCCGGACTTTTCTCCCTGATGTTAGCCTACAAGGGCCAGGCAGGCATTCTCGCTCCTATGGCCACTTCCATTGGATTCGGACTTGTTTTCTCGACCTTCGTTATACTTTATCTCGTTCCCTGTCTTTATCTGGCTCTTGACGATATTACCAAGTGGTTACGATATTTAACCCGTGCGAAAACATTCGGACCAAGCGCAGGAGGTTCCCTGCAGACTGGTTAATGCCTAATCATCCGGTACAATTTAAAAAGGTGTTTTGGGGGGCTTAGTTAACTGGAAGCCGGGTGGAAAGAATCAACTAAAATCACGATGCTTTACCATTTGCGTGGCTGCGTGAAGTGGCGCAGTCGCGGGGCGAGACACTGTGATTATTCTCAAATTGATTAGCCTATTTGACTAACCGCGGACAAGTGTATAGTTTTTGCGAAATTCAAAGTCAAGTTTCGGAGGTTCTACGATGTCTATCAGGGTTGGAATAAACGGGTTCGGGAGGATAGGAAGGCACGTACTTAGAATCGGTCTTGCTAGAGAAGATCTTGAGTTCGTGAGCATAAACGATATTACCGATACGGAAACCCTGGCCCATCTTTTCAAGTATGATTCGGTGTTCGGCCGCTACCCGGGAGAGGTAAAGTGCGACGGCGAGGGAATAACCGTTGACGGAAGATCCATAAAGGTGTTTTCGGAGAGAAACCCTGCGAATATTCCGTGGACAGACACGGGAGCGCAGGTTGTGGCGGAGGCAAGCGGTATTTTCAGAACTCGCGAGACTGCGGCGGCGCATATGGGCGAGACCGTGAAAAAAGTCATAATTACAGCGCCCGCGAGCGGCAAGGTGGATTTCACCACGGTAATGGGCATAAACGATCATCAATACGAACCCGAAAGTCACGACGTGATTTCAAACGCGTCCTGCACGACCAACTGTTTCGGTATGCTGGTCAAGGTTCTCCACGAAAATTTTGTGATAAGGCGGGGGGAGATGACCACCATACATTCCTACACGAACGACCAGAGAATACTTGATGCCCCTCATAAGGATAAAAGAAGGGCAAGAGCGGCCGCCCTTTCAATTATTCCTACTAGCACTGGGGCGGCAAATGCAATACAGATCGTCTTCCCTGAACTTAAGGGGAAACTCTCCGCAGTGGCCGTAAGAGTGCCTACGCCGAACGTGTCGCTTGTGGATTTTACCTGCGAAGTGGAGAAAGGAACTTCCACGGACGAAGTAAACGCGAAATTTAAGGAGGCGGCTGAAGGAAGCCTCGGTGGTTACCTAGCATACGTCGAGGACGAAATCGTTTCTTCCGATCTGGTGGGAGATGCCCACTCCTGCTCTTTTGACTCCATGCTGACTTCGGTGGTAGAGGATAGTCTGGTCAAGGTCATCGCCTGGTATGACAACGAGTATGGATACGCTTCCAGGGTAGTTGATCTTATAGAGCTTGTCGGGAGAACGCTTTGAAGAAAAAGCTTCTTGTGACCGATCTTCCCGGTTCGCAGTACGAAGGGAAAAGAGTTTTTGTAAGGGTTGATTTCAACGTTCCTGTAAATGGTGGGAAAATAACTGAAGATTACAGGATAAGACGCACTATCCCTACAATCGATCACCTTACCAAGTGTGGGGCTAGGATAATACTCGCTTCCCACATGGGAAGACCCAAGGGACGCAGGGTAGAAGATCTTTCAATGGCTCCGGTGGCGGCGAGGCTTAACGAGTTTTTGGGAGCCAAAATCCATTTTCCGGGTGCTGTTGTGGGCAAGAAGGTTGAGAACGCCTCGAAAAAACTCAAAAACGGTGAGGTAATGCTCCTTGAGAACCTCAGGTATCACAATGAGGAAACGGAAAACGACGCGGATTTTTCGAAGAAACTCGCGTCTCTGGCCGATATCTACGTGAACGAAGCTTTCGGCACATCGCACAGGGCTCACGCCTCCACTTACGGAATGACTGCCCACTTCGAGAAAAAGCTCGCGGGCCTCATGGTGGGAAACGAAATGAAGTTTCTGAGCCGTCTCATAAGAAAACCCAAAAACCCCTACGTGGTGATTGTCGGGGGGATGAAGATAAAAGACAAGATAGGCGCTCTCAAGAACATAATCAAAAAGGCGGATAGGGTTCTTGTGGGTGGCGGGGTAGCCTATACTTTTCTGGCGGCGTCCGGGGTGAGCGTCGGAAAATGCTCCGTGGAGAAGGAAATGTTTTACTGGGCCCGGGAGGCTCTTGAAACCTACAAGGGGAAAATCCTTCTTCCCATCGACCACGTAATGGCCGAAGCCACCAGCGGCAAAAAAACACTCGTGGTTACTGCGGCGGAGATTCCCGACGACATGACGGCTTTTGACATAGGGCCGAAGACGGTCGAGAAATTCACTTCCCATATAAAAGGGGAGGGCACGGTTTTCTGGAACGGTCCCATGGGATTTTTTGAGATGGACAATTTTTCAAACGGCACGAGCGCCATCGCCAGATCGTTTGCCCTTGCCACTTGGAGAGGGGCTACTACGGTTCTTGGAGGAGGAGACAGCATTGTGGCGCTTAAA
Source organism: Thermodesulfobacteriota bacterium (assembly GCA_047518015.1). GTDB lineage: Bacteria > Desulfobacterota_D > UBA1144 > Nemesobacterales > Nemesobacteraceae > Nemesobacter. The sequence goes on from JAKZRS010000020.1 coordinate 27,696, forward strand.
AAAGCTGGGGTTAATTTCTCCGAGGTAACCCATGTGTCGACCGGGGGTGGTGCCTGTTTTGAATTTCTGGGAACATCCGACCTTCCGGGAATATCTGTTCTCAGTGACAGTTAGAACTCGATCAGGTATTTATTTCGGTAGAATCTGAGATTTTTCAGGGGGAACTCATGCCCATAAAAGAACTTAAAGGGATCGATAAGATACAGGCGGTGCTGGGAGAGGATTCGGAATACCTGCTCGGCCACAAGTGCTCTACTATAAGCAAAAAAAGCCTTTATCTCCCCGGCCCGGATTACATAGACGAGGTGTTCGTCGAGAACGACCGCTCGTGCGCGGTGATAAGAAACCTGCAGACCATCCTTGATCACGGCCGTCTCGGAGGAACGGGATACGTATCAATTCTTCCGGTGGACCAAGGGATTGAGCACTCGGCGGGAGCCTCTTTCGCGGTGAATCCGCTCTATTTCGATCCTGAGAACATAGTGAAGCTTGCAATTGAGGGGGGCTGTAACGCCGTGGCCTCGACCGTGGGAGTGCTGGGCTCGGTTTCAAGAAAATATGCGCATAAGATTCCTTTCATAGCCAAGATCAACCATAATGAGCTGCTTAGTTATCCCAATACTTTTGACCAGATTCTTTTCGGAAACGTCGATCAGGCTTTTCAGATGGGAGCGGTAGCGGTCGGCGCGACGATATATTTCGGCTCCGAGGAAAGTCCCCGTCAGATTCAGGAGATATCCGAAGTCTTCAGCCACGCCCATTCCCTGGGTCTTGCGACCATACTCTGGGCTTATCTGAGAAACCCGGCTTTCAAGCAGGATGATGCCGATTACCATGTCTCAGCTGATCTCACGGGACAGGCAAATCACCTTTCGGTGAGCGTGGGAGCCGATATAGTGAAGCAGAAGCTTCCGGAAAACAACGGCGGCTTCACGGCTCTTTCCTTCGGAAAGACCCACGAGCGCGTTTATTCAAAACTGACTTCCGATCACCCCATAGATCTCACTCGCTATCAGCTCGCAAACTGCTACATGGGAAGAATAGGGCTCATAAATTCGGGGGGCGCCTCGGGTTCAGATGATCTCGGAGACGCGGTGAGAACCGCCATTATAAACAAAAGGGCAGGGGGAATGGGGCTTATAAGCGGAAGAAAATCTTTCCAGAAACCCATGAGGGAAGGAGTCGCGCTCCTGAAAACCATTCAGAACGTCTACCTGGAGCGGGAAATCGCAGTTGCCTAAACGGCGGGAATCACTTAAAGTGGCCGGTTACTTCTCCCGCAAGCACGTTAAAGGAGTATTCTAGGTCGGGGCTGAAATCCCTGATTATGAAGTGGGTGACTCCGGCTTCGATGTATTCTTCAAACCTCTTTATAGCGTCGCGTGCCGTTCCGTAAATCACGAAATCGGACAGTATCTCCCGGGTATAGTACTTTTCTCCCATCTGCCTGAATCTGGATAGCATATCCTGATCGTTTGGCATTATGCTTGTGTAGGAAAGTCCCTTGTACTGCGGGTCTATTTTGAGATCGTATCCGGCTTCCTCTATGACATCGGGCCAGATTATAGCGTGTTTTATTCTGTCCAGAGTCTCGTAGGCGGTATCTTTATCTTTGGCGATGGACACAAAAATGTATATGCACTTCTCAAAGTTCTCCGGGGCGACGGGATTCTCATTCATGGCTTTTTCCACTTCGCCGAGTTTGCTTGAGAAAACCCAGGTTGGCATCGCGTTTGTTACCCAGCCGTTTCCAAGCGCGCCAGCGGTTCCGAGAGCTTTCGGACCGGTTGCGGCTATGTATAACGGAACTTCTTTTTCGTTAACCGGGCTTATCCTTACTTCGGCTTCGCTAAGGGAGTAGAATTCCCCCTGGAAGGTCACCGTCTCTCCTGCCCAAAGCCGCCTCATAAGCGGCACAGCTTCCCGCAGACGCGCGAGAGGCCTGTTCCAGTTTATGCCGTAGTAATCAAGATTCATCTTTTCCCCGTACCCAAGGCAGCTGAACGCTCTTCCCTGGGATAGGTTATCTATGGTTGCGAGTCTGTGGGCGAATATTGCGGGATGGGATCTGTGGGGGTCCCCGATGGCTCCAAGGCGGATTCTGTCCGTTTTTACCGCAGCCGCCGTGATTATCGACCATACTTCGGGGGTCAGTTTTTTCGCCATAAACAGTATGTGGTCAGGAAACCATACGGCATCGAAGCCGGCAGCCTCGCAACGGACAGCGAAATCCACGAGTTCGGTAACAGGTTTGCCCGGAAGGGGCGCGACAAGCCCGAAACTGACTTTTTCGCCCATTTTCATCCCTCCTCGGATTCCTTAGTGTCTTTTAAGAAGGTCAGGAGCTTGCTTACCATGTTATAGGAGCCGATATATATCGGGGTTCTCTGGTGAAGCTCTGTCGGCTGAATGTCAAGCGTTCTCTCCGTCCCGCTCGATGCCGCTCCTCCGGCCTGCTCAACGATAAAAGCCATCGGATTGCACTCGTAGAGAAGTCTGAGTTTTCCGTTCGGAGAATCCGAAGTCTGCGGATAAAGGAATATTCCTCCCTTAAGCAGGTTCCTGTGAATGTCGGCGACCATGGATCCGACGTACCTGAGCGAAAGACTGGAACTGTTTTCCCCGTCCCTGCAGTGGTCGAGATACTCCTTTACCCTCTTGGGGAATTTCGAGTAGTTATAGTAATTGACCGAGAAGATATCCCCGTGACTGGGAATCTTTATGTTCGGATGAGATAGGCAGAATTCTCCTATCGACGGATCAAGGGTAAACCCGTTTACCCCATGACCGGTAGTGTACACCAGCATGGTCGAAGAACCGTATATTATGTATCCGGCGGCTGTCTGGGCTTTGCCCTGCTGCAGGAAATCCTCCTTGAGGCACGGGGAGAACATCTTTGAAGTTCGTCTGTATATGGAAAATATGGTTCCCACTGACACGTTTACGTCTATGTTCGAGGATCCGTCAAGAGGATCCATCGCTATGACGTATTTTGAGGTTTTTGATTTCTCGTCTGAAAAGCCTATGAAATCCTCGTTCTCCTCAGAGGCCACACCGGCGCATTCTCCGCCATGTTCAAGCGCGCTCAGAAATCTTTCGTTCGCGTAGGAATCTAGTTTTCTTACTTCCTCTCCCTGAATGTTTATCTGGCCCGTTTTGCCCAGAATCTCCGCGACCAAACCGGCTTTGTTCACTTCCCTGTGAACTATTTTCGCGGCGAACCCTATATCCCGAAGCAGTCTGGAGAGTTCTCCGGTAGAATACGGAAACTCATACTGATTTCTTATGATAAATTCGTCAAGAGTAGTTATTGAAACCATGTTGTGAGTTGTTCTAGAAAAAGGTTATGGGCAAGACATTTTTTCTATAGAAGTTTAACTGAATCGGTAGAGTTAATTAAGGGCGAAGCGGGTTTAGATATGTTCTGAACTGGAATTCGGCAAGTGTTGCTTTACAACGGTTTTGGGAACATATAACATTTGCTTCTGAAGGATGCTAAGCTGTTTGCAGCTCCTAATCCTAGAAAAGAGAAGATGCAATGGACAGGATTACGCTCAAAAATTTCCGATGCTTCCACGAAGAGCAGACCGCTAGATTGGCTCCGCTTACTCTCCTTGTAGGCGAGAATAGTACCGGCAAGACATCTTTTATGTCAATGATTCGGGCGCTTTGGGATGTTGCTTATCGACATGAAGTTCCAGACTTCAAGGAAGAGCCTTACGATCTTGGAAGTTTTGACGAGATTGTCTACAACCTAGGTGGTAAAAAAGGGAAAGCAGGTACATTTGAAGCAGGGTTTGATTCAGCAACTCGTCCCGGCAGGAAATTAAGACTTAGCAAGACTAATACAACTCAGGCATATCATTTCGAAGTGGCTTTTGCAAAAGATGAAACCGTTCCGATTCCGGTGCGAAGACACCTTGCTTATGAGAAATTATGGATTAAGGAATTTTTTGAACCAAAAAACCGAAATTGCCAACTATGCGTTGGCACAGAAAGGGGCTCGTGGGAGTTCCAATTTGATCTGCAGCGATATAGTCCATTGGACCTGACGCACTACAGGGTGGAGCCCTTATTTTATTCTCTTATGAAGGCAAGAGATGGACTTGTGCCGTTGAATGGATCTAAAAAAATCGTTGAAAGAGATTTAGAACAACTATTCGATCTTTGCTCCGAAAGTTTCGGAATAAGGGTTGAAAAACGGCCATACGCAAGTGCGCCGGTCCGCTCTAGACCACGCCGCACCTATGATCCTGCCCGTATGTCACCAGATCCAGAAGGTGAATATGTCCCAATGTACTTGGCTAACGTGTATCTTCGCCACAAGGAAATTTGGGGATCCCTTAAAAATAAGCTTGAGAACTTTGGGAAGGCTTCGGGACTATTTGATGAGATTTCCATTTTGCCTCTGGGCAAAATAGATAGTGGACCTTTTCAAATACGGGTTAGAAAGTCTGGAGGTAGGCGAAAAGGTCTGTGGCGAAACTTGGTTGATGTGGGTTATGGTGTAAGTCAGGTTCTGCCCGTGATAACGGAATTGTTTCGTCAGGATACAGCTCCGTTAGTACTGTTACAGCAGCCGGAAGTGCATCTTCATCCTAGTGCTCAAGCTGCTCTGGGGAGCTTGTTCTGCCAAACTGCCGCACAGGGTTCTCAACTGATCATCGAGACGCACAGCGACTACATACTTGATCGCGTGCGCATGGATGTTCGTGATGGTAGTGTGCCACTGAAACCAGATGATGTTTCCATTCTGTTTTTTGAGCGTAGAGCACAGGATGTCTGTATTCACTCCCTCAGGCTGGATAAAGAGGGAAACATCTTGGGTGATGTGCCGCCCAACTACCGCAACTTCTTTATGCAAGAGACTCAGAGGTCTCTGGGTCTTTGAGAAATGGGTTCAATTTTAGATAGGAATGTTGCTCCCGAGGTGTTCGGTCCCGATCGTACTGAGGCAGGGAAGAAATTTTTTGATTGGATCAATGCGGGAGCTGGCAGACTTGTGGTAGGTGGCAAGTTGATTAAGGAACTTGCCAGCACGAAAGCCGGAGAATGGGTAAAACAGGCAATTCTTTCAAAGAGGGTGAAGATACTAGATAAGGCGAAAGTCAATACGTCGGTAAACAAGCTTCAGGATGAAGGTGGATTTAAGTCGGATGATCCACATATTGTAGCTTTGGCTCAAGTCAGCGGAGCACGTCTGTTGTATTCCAACGATAAGAAACTTCAGCAGGATTTCAAGAACAAAAAACTGATTGATCAACCCCGGGGGAAAGTCTACTCGACAATATCTGGAGGCGGCAAATTCGAGGACAGCCATAAAAGGCTTCTTAGGCTTAAGAAGAAAGACTTATGTGGAGTTCCTCAGTGATTATGCTTTCGGGGTTTTGCGATTACTCAAGCGAGTAATCTGAATTCTCTGGAAACCGTGAAAAGCTGCTATTATATACGACTTGAACTACGACGGCATTATTTTGGCGGATTTTTCCACGTAAGAATCAGGGAAACTGAAAACTCAAGCCCCAAAAATCCTTCAGATGGCACTGTGGTGAAGATAGCTGTGACATGTCCCACGATCAAATAGGACTGCGGATTCATCCCCGTTCACTCAAAGTCTGACTTTTGTCTTCCTTCCCGCAGTTCCCGGAGTTTTTCCAAGCTTTCATCAATGTTATCCGGCGCCTGTTCCCTGATAATGCGATATCCGATGATAACTTTGGGCGCCAGAACGGAATTTTTAACGAAAGGAGCATCATCATCCACAAACTGCTTTACCCCTGCTATCACGAGGTAACAGAGCAGCAGACCTATTATAAATCCCAATGCTCCGCCGAGAAGGTGATTAAGCCACCCCATGTTGATCTTTTCCAGCAGGTCTGTCAGAAAATGCGAGAAATAATGTATGAGCATGTACGCAAGGCAGGCTACGATCAGAAATCCCAGAATATCCGCGATTTTCGGCTCTGCGATGATATTGTTTTCAAGCAAAACAGTTCCCAGTGATTCGTGGAAAAAAAAGCCCAGCACTATTCCCCCTATTATGGCTGTGAGGGAGAAAACCTGTTTTATAAGACCTGATCTGAGTCCCGCGGCGAAACAGATCAGAATCATGCATAAAAGCAAGATATCGAAATAGTTCAAATCGGTTTACCGTTACACTTTTGCAGACTATTTACGGAAAATTTCATTTGAAAAAGGAAACTTACATTAGGTTCACGCTGGTGTCCAGTCTTTGACTTGTCGGGTTCGTTCATATAGTCTAAGCGTCCGATGGAGTTCTCGGACATAATTGAGATAATTCACCCCAGCCTTGCGGAAACGGAAAGGAAAATCGGTGAATTCATAAAATCCGACGTTCCGCTGGTCTACGAAATAGCCAGGTACCTGCTTGGTGGAGGGGGAAAAAGAATCAGACCTTCTCTCGTTCTTCTCTCAAGCGCGGCCTGCGGGCTTACCGAAGGGGAGAACCGGATTGCGGCTGCTGCGGGCATTGAACTTTTCCACGCCGGCACCCTTTTTCACGACGATGTTGTTGATCAGGCGGAATTCAGAAGGGGAAACGCCTCTTCCAATATGGTCTGGGGAAACAAACCCACCGTGCTCGTAGGGGACTTTATGCTTGCACGAGGCCTTGAGTTGATATACAGCTGCGGCAGTCTCGAACTTCTGAGGGTGGTTTCCAGGGCCTCATCACGTCTTGCCGAGGGTCATGTACTTGAGATCATGAGCGAAAGAAAGATGATTGAAATTTCAGAGGACTTCTGTTTTTCCGTGATTGATCACAAAACGGCGGCGCTCATTGAGTGTTCGACTGAGACCGGAGCGCTTTTGGCGAACACTTCAAATGGAGCGGTTAAGGCTCTTTCATGCTACGGCCACAACATAGGAATAGCGTTTCAGCTTATAGACGATGCGCTTGATTACTGTTCTGAGGAAAACAAGTTCGGAAAAAAAACCGGCCAGGACTTGGCTGAACGCAAGATGACCCTCCCGCTTTACTATTCAATTGAAAACGCCCCGGAAGACATAAGACGCAAAGTGATCGAAACGCTTGATAAGGAAGATGGCCTTGATAGTTCTGAGATAGCGGAGATAACGGAGATCGTAAGCCACTACCGGGGAGTCGACCTGACCAGGCAGCGTGCAAAAGAGTTTGTCGTCGACGCGAAAAAGTCTCTGGATGGAATAGAGCAGAGCGACTACAAGGAATCCCTCGATCGCCTTGCCGATTACGTGGCTGAGAGAAACTTCTGATAATACCGGTCAAGCGCAAGGCCCATGACAAAAGCGTCTCCCCCGTTTCTGCCGTAGTAGTTCTTTCGCGTTCTTATGATTTCGAACCCGAGTTTTTTGTAAAGAGCGATGGCCGGATCGTTTGTTGTCCTTACCTCAAGAATCACGGAGAGAGCTCCCATTTTTTCGTAAAAATTAAATGTGTCGGAAAACAGTTCAATCGCTACTCCCTTTCTCCTGTAGCAGCGTGACACGGCGATCTTAAATATGTGAATTTCATCGTAAATAAGGGTGGATATGGAGTAGCCCGCAACGTTCTCATCGCTTCCGTTTATCGCGATGTTGCAGAAAAAACCCGGTCTTCTTATGTAATCGGCGAGTATCCGTTTCGGCCACGGGGTGATGAAGGAGTCGTCTTCGATTTTTGCGATCTCGTCAATGTGTTCGGGTGAAACGGTCTTGATAATCATTGTTCTCGTGCCTACTGGGACAAGCGAAACTTTTCGAAATAGAGGTCAAGCAAATTCGCGGCTCCCGTGTACGGGTCCGTTTTTCCTTCCATCACTTCTTTTTCCACTTCGCCAAGCATTTTTTTGACCAGAGCATTTTCGTAAAAGCTGTCCTCAAGGTTCTGGGTCAAGGCTTCGTGCAGGCGGTATTTCGCCTGCTTTTTTCTTTTTTCCATAAAGTATCCGTTTTCTATGCAGAACTTCTCATATTCCATGACACATTTCCAGATTTCCCTTATTCCGTAGCCTGTAACGGAGGAACAGGCGTAAGACTTGGGAACCCACCCGGATTCAGGCGGTTTATGAAATCTGAGCGCTTTTTCCATTTCCTGTTTCATAAACTCCGCCTTTTTCTTGTTTCTCCCATCCGCTTTGGTTATCAATACTGCGTCAGCGCGTTCAATTATTCCCTTTTTTATCCCCTGAATATCGTCTCCCGCCCCGGTAATCATGAGCAGCATGAAAAAGTCGACCATGGAGTGACAGGTAATTTCAGACTGTCCAACTCCCACTGTTTCTATGAGAATCGTGTCAAATCCCGCCGCTTCGCAGAGAATCACCGCGTCGCTTGTCTTTTTTGCAACTCCTCCGAGGGAGCCGGCCGACGGAGAAGGCCGTATATAGACGTTTTCGTGTCTGGAAAGTTCCTGCATTCTGAGCTTGTCGCCGAGAACACTTCCTCCCGTTTCGCTGCTTGTGGGGTCAATTGCGAGCACCGCTATCTTTTTTTCGCACTCGCGCGCGAGGTAGAGGCCCAAAGATTCTATGAAACTGCTCTTTCCGACTCCCGGTATGCCCGTAATTCCTACCCTTATGGATTTTCCGGATCGTGGCAGACACCACGTGATTATTTCCCGCGCAAGTTTTTTATGCTCGGGCAGGGTGCTTTCCGCAAGGGTTATCGCTCTGCTCAGAACGGGTATCTCTCCTTTGGCTATACCCTTGCGGTAGGCCTCCGCTTCCGTTTTTCTGCGCGGCGTCATGTTCGGGTTTCCATCAGGGACAGGAGTATAGCTTCAGCCGCTTCGGACAGCACGGTTCCCGGACCGAATATCTGCGAGACTCCGGCGTTCCTTAGGTAATCGTAATCGCGTTTCGGGATAACTCCTCCAGCCACTACCATTATGTCTTCTGCCCCCATTTCTCCGAGCTTCTTTATCAGTTCGGGAATGAGGGTCTTGTGGCCAGCGGCCAGACTTGATATTCCGATTATGTGGACATCGTTTTCAACCGCCTGCCTTGCCGCCTCTTCGGGAGTTTGAAAAAGCGGGCTTATGTCCACGTCGAAACCCAGGTCGGCAAACCCCGTCGCTATTATTTTCGCCCCGCGGTCATGGCCGTCCTGTCCCATTTTCGCGACCAGTATTCTGGGCCTTCTCCCTTCCGCCGCGGCAAAGCGGTCGGCAAGTTCTCTTGCCTTGGCAAATCCTGCGTCCTTGGAGATTTCCGAGGAATATACCCCCGAGATCGTGCGCCATCCGGGCTGATATCTTCCCCATACCTCTTCGCACGCGTCTGATATTTCTCCCAGGGTGGCGTTTTCCCTCGCGGCTTCAACTGCCAGGGAAAGGAGGTTTCCCTCACCTGTTGCGGCGCATTCGGTGATTTTCCGGAGCGCGTGTGCAACTGCCCCGGAATCTCTTCTTTCTCTCAGTTGCTCTAGTCTTTCGATCTGGTTTTGCCTCACCTTGCGGTTATCCACTTCCAGTATATCGAATTCTTCCTGTGTGTCCGAGTCGTATCTGTTAACTCCCACTATCACGTCTTTCCCCGCATCTATTCTCGCCTGTTTTCGGGCTGCCGCCTCCTCGATTCTCATTTTCGGTATGCCGGTTTCTATGGCTTTGGACATTCCTCCCAGTTCCTCTATCTCCATTATAAGTTCCCATGCTTTTTTTGCCAGATTGTGAGTCAGGTATTCAATGTAGTAGGATCCCGCCCAAGGGTCGATCGACCTGCATATATCGGTTTCTTTCTGGAGATAAAGCTGGGTGTTTCTCGCTATTCTGGCGGAAAAGTCGGTGGGAAGAGCGATGGCTTCATCAAGGGCATTTGTGTGAAGCGACTGGGTGCCGCCGAGCACCGCGCTTAGGGCTTCAACGCAGGTTCTCGTCACGTTGTTAAACGGAGACTGTTCCGTAAGACTCCATCCGGAAGTCTGGCAGTGAGTTCTGAGCATGAGAGATTCCGGGTTTTTGGCTTCAAACTGCTTGACGATTTTGGCCCAGAGCATTCTCGCGGCCCTCATTTTTGCGATTTCCATGAAATGATCCATGCCTATTCCCCAGAAAAAGGAGATTCGGGGCGCAAAATCGTCAATGTTGAGCCCCGCTTCAACCCCTGCTCTTATGTACTCAAGGCCATCTGCCAGCGTGTAAGCAAGCTCTATGTCCGACGTGGCCCCCGCTTCCTGCATGTGGTAGCCGCTTACGCTTATTGAGTTGAACTTCGGCATCTTTTTCGACGTGTATTCGAAAATGTCCGATACTATCTTCATTGAGAATTCGGGCGGGTAAATGTAGGTGTTCCTTACCATGAACTCCTTGAGTATGTCGTTTTGGATCGTGCCGCTCAGTTCTTCCGATCCCACTCCCCGTCGCTCCGCGACGACTATGTAGAAAGCCATGATCGGCAGAACCGCGCCGTTCATGGTCATGGAAACCGAGATTTGGTCAAGAGGTATTCGATCGAGAAGAATTTCCATGTCAAGAACCGAATCTATTGCCACGCCTGCCTTTCCGACGTCTCCCGAAACCCTGGGGTGATCCGAGTCATACCCCCTGTGAGTCGGAAGATCGAAGGCTATGGAGAGTCCCTTCTGCCCCGCGGCTAGGTTTCTTCTGTAAAAAGCGTTTGATTCCTCGGCGGTGGAAAAGCCCGCGTACTGCCTTATGGTCCAGGGTCTTGTAACGTACATGGTCGGGTAGGGTCCGCGAAGATAGGGCGGGATTCCTGAGACAAATCCCAGGTGTTCCAAGCTGCTGAGATCGTCGCGGACATAAAGCGTCTTTATTTCTATTTTTTCCGGGGATTGACGCGCTATATCTCCCGCTGCTTCGGCGCTGCCACTTGGGACGCGGCCAAGTTTTATTTTCGAAAAATCGGGTCTCATGTGCGGGCCTCGTCTGAGAAAAGCGGCTGCTGGTATCTTTCAAGCACGTCGCAGACATCGGAATCCGCGTTGATAAAGTCATCGGCTCCCGCCCGCGCAAGATTCTCCCAAGTGTTTTTGGCACCTTCAGAAACAACCACTTTTATTTCTGCTCTTTTCTTTTTGAGTTTTCTTATCGCTTCCTCCGCGAACTGCTCGTAATCTCTGTCGGAACCGCAAATCACTACCGCAAGCGGGTTCTCGGAAAGAGCTGCGGTGACTCCTTCGTGCATCCCCGGATTTTCCGCTCCGTCAACTAACGCAAATCCCCCGCATCCGAAAAAATTCATCGAAAAAACCGATCTTGCGACCGTCTGCGGAGAATCACTCAGGTGAAGCAGGAAAACTTTCGGCGCCTCACCCGTTTTTTTCTCGTATTCCTCGCTTAGAAGCCTTATTTTCTCAAAACCCTGAGCTGCTCTTGATTGAGTAAGAGGTGTCACTGTCGGGGTCGAGCTATTTATCTCTTTTTCGGTGGGTGCGGTTTCCTGAATATGGCCTGTCATCTTTTCCAGAGGGTTGGGAAACTCGTTTGTTCCGATGAGAGTTTTTTTCCTCCGGGAAATGTCACGGGTGGTTTTTTTTCTGCTGCTCTCGACCGCGTTCTGTATGAACCCGTTTTTCAGGCACTCAAGGTAGCCGCCTTTTCTTTCTATTTCCTGGAACAGCTTGAGGGATTTCTGTGATATGGACTGCGTCAGCTTCTCTATGTGATAAGAACCGCCCCCGGGGTCGGTTACCACATCGAGGTGAGACTCGTTTTTTATCAGAAGTTGGATGTTTCTCGCCACTCTCCTCGAGAACTTGCCGGGTTCCCCGTAGTGGGCGTCAAAGGGCTCCACGGTCAGAGAATCCGTCCCTCCGATTACCGACGCCATGGCTTCAAGTGTTGCCCGCGGTATGTTTACATGGGAGTCGTAAGCGGTTTTGTTGAAGGTCGCGGTGCGGCAATGGATTTTCATTTTTGTAGACTCAGCGGAGGCGGGGGCGAATTTCTCCGCGATGTTCCCCCAGAGCGCTCTTGCGGCGCGAAGCTTAGCGATTTCCGCAAAGTAGCTTGAGCCGGTGGAAAAGGAAAAAACGAGATGACGGCAGGCGCAGTCCGCATCAACGTCCCTTTGGCGAAGCATGACCAGATACTCGACGGCCGCGGCGATTGTGAAAGCGAGTTCCTGAGTTATTGTTGCCCCTGAGTTTTTAAACGTTGAGCTTTTTACCGAAAACGCCGCGTAACCGGGCGCGGCATCGGAGAGATATCCGATAGTTTTCGCGATTTTCTCCACGTGTTTGTCAAGCGTCGTCGCCAGAGACCCGTGGGCAAGCAACTGTGAAAGAGGGTCGAAAAAAAATGCCCCGCTCAGTTCCTGAGTGTCGATTCCTTTCTTCCTGCAGCAGGAAATGAAAAGCGCGCAGGCTTTTTCCGGATCTTCTCTCAAAGCAAAATTGAAGTTGGTGCGCAAGGGATCTATATCTTTTATGAGAGTTTCCATAACCTCGCGTTTTATCTTCGTTTCCGCAAAGAAGGTAAGGGAACCCGCTCCGCCTTTTATCGCCGCAAGCGCGTCACGCACCGCGTCTTCTGGAGCGGCGAGTTTTATGTCTTCGGTTAGAAGCCAGCTGTTATCTTTTTTCCGGGTTCCGCGGACGAAGGGGAACTCTCCCGGAAACTGGTTTTCCCTGAAGAAGAAATCCTTGGCTTCCTCTTCGGTGTAGAAAGGTTCAACCGCTATGCCGTCTTCTGTGTGCCATACCAGATCTTCGTAGCGGACATGCTTTGCGATTCTTTTTTCAGTTTCTTTTTTCCAGCTCTCTTTTGATACGCTTGGAAAATCATCGAAAAGAAGAATTTGCCCATGTTTTCTGTTCACTTCGCTCATAGAATTTCTCCGTGCCGTGCCTTCCCCGACTTTTGGGTAAATAAGTATATAATTCACATCTGTTTCTGCCAACATACTGAAACCGTTTAAATTTCGATTTTTCCCGCCTGTCGCCGCGGCGCCGGTGCGGTTGCGGGAATTGTTATTTGCTTTTTTCGACTTTAATATTAAACGAGTGTCTGGAAAAGTCGTTGTCATGGTCTCGGGAGGAGTGGACAGTTCGACTCTCTGCTACAAGGCGGTGCGGGAAGGTTACGACGTCTATACTCTTACCTTCATCTACGGACAGAAACATGAAAAAGAAATTCACTCCTCGGAGAATATATGCCGCCATCTGGGACTTCGGCCGAACATAGTTGATCTTTCTTCCATAAAGGACCTTTTCGGTGCCAGCGCGCTTACCGACCGGGACATCGAGATTCCAAGGGTTTCCGCGTCCGCGCGCAATTACGAGACTCTCTCCTCTACGGTTGTTCCGAATCGAAACGCTATTTTTCTTTCCCTGGCAGTCGCGTATTCGCAGAGCATCGGCTGCGACACGGTGTTCTACGGCGCGCATCATTCCGACAGGGGAGTGTATCCCGACTGTCGCCTGGAGTTTATTTCCGCTTTCGAGGAGGCGGAGAGACTCGCGACTGACAACAAACGGCTCGCCATAGTCGCTCCATTTGTGGATATGGACAAGTCCGGTATAGTCAGGCTCGGTGTGCGTCTCGGAGTTCCTTTCAAAGACACGTGGTCATGCTACGTGGGTTCCCGGTTGCACTGTGGCACCTGCAGTTCCTGCAGAGAGAGAAAAAGGGCTTTTATCGAAGCGGGCGTGGCCGATCCGACCGAATACGAAGCGTAATTGCGATGAAGGTAAACGAGATCTTCTTTTCAATACAGGGGGAGGGAGTCCATATCGGGCTGCCGACGGTTTTTCTCAGGCTTTTTGCCTGTGATCTAAGATGCAGCTGGTGCGATACCATGTACGCCGTTGAGGGAACTGACTTCCGGGATATGGAAGCCGGGGAAGTGCTGAGCAGAATTCTTGAGTACGACTGCTCCCGCGTCTGCATAACCGGCGGTGAGCCGCTTATCCAGCGGGAGGCCGTGGAGGAGGTAGCGGAATTTCTGCTCGAAAGGGATTTTGCGGTCGTGCTTGAAACAAGCGGAAACAAGAAACCGCCTGAGATTTTTTCCCACCCGAATTCGGTTGTGAGTATGGACTGCAAGTGTCCCGGTTCGGACATGGACTCCAGAATGGATTTTTCACTTTACGATTCCTTGGAGGAAAAGGACCAGCTTAAGTTCGTAATAGCGGACAATGCGGATTACGAATATGCAAGGGGTGTTATAGCGGAGCATAATATCAGGTCTTCGATCATATTCCAGCCTGTTTACGGCACACAAGCAGACTGGATAGCCGAGAGAATTCTCCGCGACGGCATGGAAAACGTGAGGGTGCTTCCCCAGCTTCACAAGATATTCTGGGGAGAAAAAAGAGGGGTTTAGCCTCGTTGCTTGTTTTGGAAACTTCCACGTCGTTTTTGATTTTTTAACATGTTTTTATTGCTATTGTGTTAGAATTCAGGGTATAAAAGGTATGTTCTGCGGGCGGGTTAAAAGCCGAGGAGAGATACACGATGGAAAAGCATGCTGAAGATTACAATTATGAGCCTTTTGCCGATACAGAAGAGTACAGAAAGGTAAACGGCGATATAACGAGAAACTGGATACAGATAATGGTCGACAGGGGAGTGGAGAGTCTTGACAGGTTTCTTGACATCGCTACCGGAGCGGGCACCATGGCGCAGCTTTTTTTCGATATGCTTCCTTCGAACCTCAAGGAGTCCGCGGTTTTCTGCCTTGACCAGTCGGCCGGCGCGCTTAAGCTTGCCAAACGCAGGCTTGAGAAAGAGATTGACAAGCTGACTCTTATAAATTCATCCATACAGGAACTTGATCTGCCTCCGAAAAGCCTTGACGTGGCGATATGGGGTAACGGCATTCACTACCTTGACGAGGAGGAACAGATTCTGAGTCTTAAGGCGATCAAGAAAGCGCTAAAGCCCGGAGGCTGGTTTTTCTTCAATACGTCTTTTTACGAGGAGGCAAGGCCCGTGGAGACCATACCTTTCTACAGGGCCCAGGTGAAAAACGCCGTCCAGTTCCTGAAAGAACAGGGAGTGAAGAGAGTTAGGATCGAGAAAAAAGCCGAGGCCGCGAAGTTTCACCCGCGTTCTTACTACGAAGAACTCGTGGGCAAGGTGGGATTTGATCTTATAGATGCACAGGAATTTGCCGCTGACCTCACGAAAGAAGCGTGGGAACACATAAGTTCCTTCCAGCAGTACGCCTCGGGGGCTCTTCACGGTTATCCGGATGAGGTTGCGTCAGACGCGATGAGAAACGCGGTTGAACCCGCTATCCTTATCCACGGGAAAGTGAATGAAGCCGGCGACCACTTCGTGACCAGGAACTGGCTTTCTATAAGCGCGCGGGCGTAATTTTCCGCTGCGGGGACATTATTCGCCCGGCACACAGTTCTTCCTGAGAAAATCGAATGTGTAGAACCCGGTTTCGCACCAGTTCTCTCCTATAAACCTTATAGCGTAATTCCCGACGTACTCTATCCTCTCCGGCGCCAAGCTGCTTTTTCCAAGGGGAATACGTTTTTTAAACGGAAGTTTTCCCGTCCTGCTTTTCTTTCTGAGCCTCCTGCAGGTGGCGCAGGGACAGATTTCTCTGAGTTCGTCGTAAAAGAATAGGTCTTCTCCTCCGTCATCCCAGATGATCTGAAGAGCTTTTTCAGTAAACTCGTTTATTTCCTTAGGTTTTACGCCCACGACACGATATTCTACCTGTCCGTTGAAGCGCAATCGATCTAAACAGCCTCACTATGTTATGAAGAGTTTTTTCTTGAGAGCTTTTAACAGGATAAAATCTATGGAAGGAATTTTCCGCGGAACCTAATCTCTGGTGCCGGCGAAAACCTGCTCTCCGAATATAACCGCGGTCAGGTCGACCAGAAGTTTTGCCGTCTGTCCCCTGTTGTCGAGAAACGGGTTTAACTCCGCAAGATCAAGAGATGACAAAAGCCCGCTTTCGTGGATCATCTCCATAATAAGGTAAGTTTCCCGCAGTCCCAGTCCCCCGGAGACCGGAGTGCCTGTGCCTGGAGCCAGCGACGGATCTAGCGAGTCGGCATCAAAAGAGACATGCAGAAGACCTTCTTCTTCACGCACCCAGTTGAGATAGTCCAACAAGAGCGGCGCGCGGACGCCTCCTTCGCTCACGGATCATATGTTGATAAGCTCGATGCCGCTTGATTTAAGCCCGATGCGTTCGATCCGGTCAACGGAACGCAGGCCGACTAGCGCTACCCTTTCCCCAGGGACAGGACAAGGCGGAGAGGGGAATCCTTCGACTTCAAAGCCCGATTGTCCGGTCAGCCAGGCAATCGACATGCCGTGGGTATGTCCGCTTTCGCTTGTCATGGGCGTGTTAAAATCGCTATGGGCATCAATCCAGAGTAAAAAGAGTTTACGGTCCATCTTGGCGGCCCGCATGGCCATTGCGGAGACAGAACCCATGGAGAGCGAGTGATCGCCTCCAAGGAAAATCGGCAATTCGTCATCGCCGAGATCTTCTCCGACTTTCTGCAGGGCTTCAATCCAATTGACGGTCTGTTCGGGCTCGTGAATGATAGGCTCGTCAAACATCGGGTCGTCGAGCATAGCGTCATCAAGCATCGGATCAGGTATCGGGACATGAATGGGTGAGGAAAGAATTTTGGATGGGATAATGGAATCCATGTCACGCACGTTGTGCTCCAGGTCCTCAAGAGTCTTTACCATACCGGCTACATGCAGCGCATCTGGTCCCATCCGGCAGCCTTTCTGGCGTTTTCCGCTGTCAACCGGCGCTCCAATCAGGCATATGTTTTTCGGAGTAATTGTTTTTTCTGCCATGGAAACAGTATTACTCTATTTAAAGTTGGACCTTGCGTTACTAATTTTAACCCAAAAATAATATCTTGCTGTAATTCGTTGTCAAAATGCTGCGATGCGAGTAGGCAGTTGCGGCAGCGGAACGCATTTCCGTGATTTTCCCGAATGTATCACTATATGCATGTTGACGCATACGGTCCAAGTCCAATTTTAATTTGCCGGCTGCTTTTTTTCAGCGTGGTTTCAAGCGCCAAACGCAGCGGGTGGATCAGTTCCGAAGAACAACTGATCCGGTGTTTTTCACGGTCTGAATTCGTTTGCTGTCGGCAGGCTGCAATCAATTTGCGGACAGTTAAGGCAAGCGGTTATAATCAAAGCCTGAAATGAGCGAACAGGAACAGGACGCGCTCTCGGTGACAATCAACTGGATCCGTGAGTCTTCCCAAGTGGTTTTTCTTACGGGAGTCGAGCTTTCCCTTGAGGTCGGGCTGCCGGACGTTTCGGATCTCAGCTTCAATCCTGACATAGGAAAATTCAAGAATCGCCCGGAGGTAAGAAGGGAGTACTGGGAAAAAATAAAAGATTGTTATCCCAGAATTTCAGAGGCGCGGCCTTCTCCCGCCCACGAAGCGATTTACGAGATGGAGTTTCTCTGCAACGTCGATTGCGTTTTGACCCAGGCGGCCGACGGGCTGCACAGCAAAACTGGCAGCGAAAAGATAATAGAGATATACTCGACGATAAACTGGGTTCACTGCCACGAGTGCGGAAACGATTACCATACTGACGGGATTTTGCTTTCTCTTGAAGACAGCAAAACCGGTATTCCGAAGTGCAAGGACTGTCAAAGCGACCAGATGAAGCCTCCGCTGTCCTTTCCGGGCCAGCCGCTTCCTCACTGGGAGATAAGAGAATCTTGGATGAGGCTCCAGCACTGTGATCTTTTCATAATCGTCGGGGCGAACCTGGAAATCGAACCCGTGGCGTCTTTCCCCTTTCAGGTCATGAACAAGGGAAACAGGGTCGTTATTATCGGCGAGAGAAAAACCCCGGCTGACGATTATGTAAGCGCTGTCATATACGGAAACCCCAGCAAGGTGATGCCTTACATAGTCGATAAACTCAAGGAAACGCAAATGGTTTCCTGAACCGCTAAGGCCATGGGCTGGGGACCGGGGAGCAGATTTGTCTGTCGAGGTGAAAATGGCACTGGATGATAAAAGCGTCGCCCGAGAAATGGAACGTTACGTTTCGAATCTCGACAGGGACATTTATACCATAAGCAATATTCCCGAAGAAGTCGTTGCTGTTATCTTCGCCTATGTAAGCAGAAGTCCGAAAAGTTTCAGGGAAAACATAGATACCGTAATAAGGGAGCAGGAGATGGGGAGGGACAGGGCGGAGAAGTTCCATGAGAAATGGGTCCTTAACTACGGTCACGCCTCTGTTGCCGAGCACGCGACCGTGCACATAGGCGTTGAGAGGGTTTCAAGACTTTTCTCTTCCCTGCTTGAGTGCGCAAACGAGTTTCTCTCGTTCACCGAATATTCCCAGAGATACCAGAGACCGCGCAAAGGCGACAATTACATTCCCGAAGAGCTTGACTCACACCCGGTTCTTAAAACAGAGTTCGAGTCGCTTTGCGATTTTCAGTACGAGGTTTACTCGAGGCTTAACGGGGAACTTTTTGATTTTCTGAAAAGAAAATTCCCCGTCCCCGAAGGCAAGGAGGAAAAACCCCACTTCAGGGCGCTTGAGAAAATAGCGTTTGAAGACGCAAGGTATGCCCTTAATCTCTCCACACTTACGAATCTGGGTATGACGGCAAACGCAAGAGCCCTAGAGCAGACTATCTCCGCGCTTCTTTCAAGCTGCTACCTTGAGGCGAGAAAAAGGGCCGAGGAGATAAAAAGCGAGGTCAGATTCTCCGTTCCGACGCTTGTAAAATACGCTGACGAAAACCCTTACATAGTCAAAACGCGCGAGGCGCTTGCGGAATTTTCCCGCGGTCTTGGCTGTTCGGAAAAAAGCAAACCCGAAAACGGATCCTCTGTGACCCTTTTTGATTTCACAGGAAAGGGAAAGGAAGATCCCCAGACCGAGGCGTTAAAGGAGATTGCCAGGGGGCTTCTTTTCGAATTCTCGGGACTTTTAGCCGGCGATATAGAAACACATCTTTCCGAAAACACATCTGAGCTTGAAGGGATTTTCTCAATCGCCGTTGAGGCACTCGGAAGGCACGATAACCCGGCCGGGGTATTCAAATCGGTTAATTACAACGCGGAGTTTGTCCTGAGCGAGGCGGCGTGGCATCAGTTGCTCAGGCACAGGAAAGTCAACTGGACTGCGAAGGAGCCTTCTGTCGAGTGGGGTGTGACTATTCCCCCGCACGTTACGGAATCAGGAACGGAGGAACTTCTGCTCGATGCCGTCAGACGAAGCGAACGGTTCTACGAAAAACTCGTTGATGCCGGTTTTCGCGATGTCGCGAACTATGCTGTCACAAATGCTCATAACAGGAGGGTTTCGGGCAGCTTCGATCTATGGGAGCTTTATCACCTGACGAATCTCAGAATGTCTGTCTCGGCACAGTGGGATATAAGAAATGTCGTTGGGCAGCTTGCGCAGAGCATCGGAGAGGTTCATCCGGTCTTCGTCCGTTCTGCTCTGCGTAGAGTCGAATGAGGAAAAAGGGATAATCCGATGCCGATGCAACCTGTCAGAAGATGTGAAGAGTGCGGTTACGAAACCACCGCGAAAACGGATGTTTGTCTTGCATGCGGAGAGAGGATTCGAGGCAAGATGAAAGGTGGGGTGAGGGGGCTTCTTCGAAGCGTAATATTTCTCGCGATAGCGGTTTACATTCTTCTGTCTGCGTTTAAGGTTTTCGGATTTTCACTGGTGGTAGGGTGCTGTGGCTGATTCAAATCACGTCTCGAAAATAAAGGAAGGGGCGGCCGCGTGGAACCGCTGGCGGGAAGAGGGACCAGATGTTCTGCCGGATCTTGGCTGGGCGAATCTTAACGGGCTTAATCTTGACGGCGTGGTATTTGCGGAATCGGTTCTTAAGCTTGCTTTCTGTAAGGGTTGCAGTTTCGTGGGCGCGGATTTCTCCGGGGCGAGCATGCGCGGAGTAAATCTTGAGGGTTGTGATCTTCGCGGCGCGGTGTTCAGGGAAGCGAATCTTGAAGGGGCCCACATGCTGGGCGCCGATCTTACCGGCGCGAATTTCGACGGAGCTAACCTCAAGCTTGCGAATTTCGACGGGGCGGTCCTGAAGGATGCAGATCTTACCGGCGCGAAGAAATTACTGGCTTCTCAGCTTTTTCGTCTCAAGGATCTTCGAAATCTCAAGGTTTCAGAGCAAATCCTGGAGAAGGTGAAAAGCCAGTCTCCGCATCTGTTTGAGTGAGTTTTCCGCGCAGGAAAGTTCTTTTTGAAACTTTACCCATACTCTCCTGATACATAAGCGGTCCCTACAATACCTCTTATCAACTCTGAAGTGCAACACCGTCAGCAAAAGATGATGCTCTCCGTCTAGGGAAAAGATTATATTCCCAGCACCGGATTATCAAGACATCTGGATGGCGCTTGCCGAAGGGAGGGCGTAGCCCGACCGAAGGCAAAGGCCATGGCGCCCCCGGACTCCTCTCCGACCCCTCTCTCCCTGTTCTTCCAGATCACCCCCCGAGGGCCAAGGCCTCTTTGAAAACCTCCTCCGGCGTCCGGTACTCCAGAACCTTCCGAGGCCTCCCGTTGAGCAGCCCCTCGACCCTCCTTACCTCATCCCCCCGACCCTCCCGGAAATTTGTCCCCTTCGCAAAGTACTGCCGTACAAGTCCATTTGTATGCTCACAAAGCCCCCTCTCCCACGAGTGATAAGGGGTAGCGAAGAAAAACCCCGCCCCCAGCGCTTCGGTTATCTCCCCGTGACCCGTGTAGCGCGACAAACAAGATAAGACTGTAGCGACAAACAAGATGAGACTCTCGGCGTCGCGACAACAGAACGATACCGAGGTATTTTGGGGATTGCAAAAATGTTTTTCCAATGATGTTTCCGCCAAGGTGCGCGGGAAGGGCCGGCCCTGGATATCCGGGGCCGGACAACAGCCTGTTCGGGGGGGGGTCAGCCGGATGTGTCGCTTTCGGTGGCGAACTTCGCGGGTCTTCCCCGTTTTTTCTTCTGTTCCATGGCTTGACGGCGTCTGTAGCTCTCCACGTTCATCTCAAGTATCACGCAGTGATGCACAAGGCGATCCACCGCTGCCACCGCGGTGTTTTCGTCAGGGAACACCTTTGTCCATTCGGTAAACGGCTGATTGGCGGTAATGAGAACGGAACGTTGCTCATAACGGACCGATATCAGTTCGAACAGCACGCTTGTTTCGGCGTGATCCTTGCGCACATACGCCAGATCGTCAAGAATCAGCAGGTCGTAGCG
>JAKZRS010000021.1:0-12029 GCA_047518015.1 Thermodesulfobacteriota bacterium
AGATGGATCCCGCTGTATCATCAGGACCGTTTCTCGTTACGTTTAACGATATATTCGGCACCGCTTTCTACCTGTTTCTAGGTGCCGCACTTCTTTGAAGATAGTAGAGTCAGTATCTTTTAGCTTAGAATTTCTTTTCATCCGGGTTTCTTAAGGGATTGCGTCCAATAAAAGGACTCTGCCAAAGCATTGGAATGCGCGCCCGAGAGGATTTGAACCTCTGACCTACGGATTAGAAGTCCGTTGCTCTATCCTGGCTGAGCTACGGGCGCGGAGAATTCTAAACACGCGTATCAAACTGCGAAAAGATGGTCGGGGTGAGAGGGCTCGAACCTCCGACCTCAGCATCCCAAATGCTGCGCGCTCCCAGCTGCGCCACACCCCGATTTAAAAACCTATAATTATAACAACAGCGGCTGAAGAAAACAAAGCCACGGTTATAACGGAGAACTCATGAATCCGAAAGCCTGTATTTCTTCCAGTACCTTATAAGTCCGCCGGCGTTCATATGGTAAGGAGCCATGAGGTCATACTTGCGATAGATCTCTTCGCTTACACCTTCCCGCTCGAATATTTCCCTGAAGCAGGCGCCGAACTCTTCGGTTATGTCTTCATCGCTCTTCCCCGCCGATACTCTCTCGCCGACCCACTCCGACCACTCTTCGAGTCTTTCCGTGGCGGCGTCAAGCCTGGCGTTAACATCAGTGTATCCGCCGAAATGGGTAAGATAAATCACGTCGGGGGATATCTCCCTCATCCTGTCAATAGAAGCGTGCCACTTTTCAAGGTGTATTTCGGGAGGAGGAGTCGCGGGAATCATAGGTCCGCCCGCCATTACGCATCCAGCAGTATCTCCAGTAAAAAGGGCATTCTCGACGAGATAAGAGTAATGATGCCCTGCATGTCCGGTGGTCTCAACAGCCTTTACTTCAACGCCTCCTATGCTGACGCTCTGGGCATCCTCAAGGGCAATCACGCTGCTTTGATCCATTCCCCTGACTGCGCCCCAGAGTTCTTCCATCTTATCCCCGTATATCCTTGCGGCAGACTTCATGAGTTTCTCGGGGGCAACAAGATGCGGAGCTCCCACCGGGTGAACATATATGGTGGAGCCCGCCGCGGCGAAACGCCAGGCGGCCCCGGAGTGGTCAAGGTGGATGTGGGTTACAAACACGTGCTTTACGTCCGAGGGTGTATAGCCAAGATCCGAAAGACCGTTTTTAAGATTTTCAAACGAGGTGTCGGGACCCGTCTCTATCAGTATCGGTCCCTCGCCGGTCTCGATAAGATAAGATGCTATCGTCTCTGTCGTAAAGAAATTAACGTCAATGATCTTTAAATCCATTTAGATTTGTCCTCCTGAAAATTACGGTTGCTCCTTGTTTAGAATCCGAAACGTAAACCTGCGTGAAATGTCGTATTGTCAACTGACCACGAATCTACTACGTCGCTGCTTCTGGCAATCCCCAGTTTTATCCTCGCGCGCTCTCCCAGGTTTAAGAAACCCGCGACGGCTAAAGCGGTGTTGCCTTCGCACTCGTCTCCACCCTTTACAGAGTAGGACGTCCCGTTTGTATAGTGGCTGACGCCCATGCCCAACTTGACTCCCGCTACCTTGAAGCCCGCTCCTCCCGTAAACACGCTGATATTGTCAATCCCCGAGTACTTTTCATTTAACGGGGTATGCGACGCGGTCACGTCAAACGTAACTTTCTGGTGAGCAAGTTCCGGTACCGCGTGGATTGCGAGGTTGTTGTTCTCAACTGTACTGCAATCTTCCGCGGTTGCCAGTGTCGGCATAATAGCTATTAAGCCCGCTATTAGTACCAGTTTAATTTTATTCGTTTCACTACCTCCTTTCAATTAGAAACATATATTCCCCGCCCGGCAGTTAACCAAAATCATGATAATTTTTCCTTTTCAGATATTTTTGGCAATTATACCAAATCTTCTGGGAAAACGATCCTCTTCGGACAACGGCACCTCTCACGCACCGGCTTTCACCCGACCGGAGTCAACGAAAAAGGAGTGAAATTCCCCCCGTCTGGGTATCTCATTTTTATCGGTCGAGGTAACAAATACCTGCCCGGTAAATTCCGAAAGCGTTTGGAAAAGAAAGCCCCTGCGTTCCATGTCAAGTTCGCTCGTTATGTCATCGAGAAGAAGTATGGGATTGGTCCCCGTGTGCTCCTTAAAAAGCCTTATCTCGGAGGCCTTAAGCGCCAGAACCAGGTTTTTTGACTGTCCCTGCGAGGCAAAGCGCGAAGCGTCCTGTCCGTTCAGCAGAAAACCGACCCGATCCCTGTGGGGACCGACTGTAGTGTGACCTCTTTTTCTGTCCGAAGGGAAATTCTTTGAAAGTGCCTCCCTTATACCCTCGCCGAGGTCCACCTTGCGTTCAAAGGAAAACCCGTAGCTTACGTGCGCCGAAGTGTCCGATTCCCCATGCTCCCCGTAAACTTCGGCGAGCTTGTGGTTAAAGCTTTTTATCATCTCGATACGTCTGCTTACGATGTCGGCTCCGCCCCTGGCTATCTGTTCGTCCCATAGTTCCATGGAAAGCGAAGATACTTTCTCTCTTGAAGCAAGCATATGGTTTCTCTGGCTCACGGCTCTTTGGTAGTCGCGAAGCTGCTTGATGTGAACCGGATAAATGGCGCTTATCACGGAATCAAGATAATTTCTTCTGGCCTGCAACCCTCCCTTTACTATCTCTATGTCCGATGGAAGAAACAAGACCACTTTGAATCGACCAAAGTGCTGGCTTATGCTTCGCACTGTCTTTGAGTTAAGACGTGTGTGGCGGCCTTCTTTTTTCACCGTTATGTGCACTTCATTCAGGCCGTTCCCCGAAAGAATCTCCCCCTTTACGAGCGAGGCCTCACAGCCGAAGCACACGAGGTCCGAGTTTTTCGCGCCCGAGAAAGGCCGCAGCCCGCAGACAAGATAGATGGCTTCAAGAAGGTTGGTCTTCCCCTGTGCGTTTCGGCCATGAATAACGTTGAATCCCGGATAGAACGGAAGGGAAAGGCTCTCGTAATTTCTGTAGTTCCTAAGACTTAGATGTTTGAGTTGCACTTGGTTCGCCAACTGTTTTTTTTTCTGGGAAAAACCGCTTCTCCGCTTCCCGCGGATACTTCCTTGACCATAAAATTTTAAGCGTTAATATCTTTTTTGAAAGGTAAGGCTAATGATATCGCTTAAAATATCGGAAATCCACTCAAAGGACTGCGGAAAAGGCTATGCCAGGATCAGCAGCATGGACATGGATGAACTCGGCCTCACGTCCCGGGACCTCATACAGATAGACGGAAGAAGAAAAACTGTTGTGAGAGCCCTGCCGCTTGATGCAGATGAGCCGGAGTCCGTCATAGAAATAGATATGGTAACGAGAGAAAACGCGGGAGTGGAGCTTGACGACATAGTAATAGTAACAAAAGCCGATCTCGAAAAGGCAAGCAGGATAACGCTTTGTCCGAGAAACAAGGCGTTTCTCTACGACCCCGCCAAAAGCAAGCGCCTTTGCAACAGACTCGAAGGACTCGCCGTAACGGCTGGAGACAGGGTATCGGTGAGAGTGTCCGCCGCTAAGACCGAAGACTTCGATGTGCTTACCACAATGCCGGAGCCCTCAGTGGTCATAAGCCAGAAAACCCGCATGGACGTGATACACAGACCCAGAACCAGAGTAGACGCAGAGAGGATCTCGTACGCGGACATAGGAGGACTTTCAAGCCAGATAAGAAGAATAAAGGAGATTCTTGAATTTCCGATACGCTTCCCCTCGCTTTTCGAAAAACTCGGAGTCCAGCCACCCAAGGGAGTCCTTCTGACAGGCCCCCCTGGAAGCGGAAAAACCCTGCTTGCAAAAGCCATAGCGTTTGAGACGAATTCAAATTTTCAAGTAATAAACGGCCCCGAGATAATTCACAGGTTCTACGGAGAAAGCGAAGCCAAGCTGCGCCAGATATTTGAGAACGCGTCGAAGAACCAGCCTTCAATAATATTCCTTGACGAACTCGACGCGATAGCTCCTCGCCGGGACAAGGTGACGGGAGACGTGGAAAAAAGAGTAGTGGCACAGCTCCTCTCCCTCATGGACGGACTCAAGGACAGGGGAAACGTTACGGTTATCGGAGCGACGAACCTTCCCGACATGATTGATCCCGCGCTACGGCGCCCAGGCAGGTTTGACAGGGAGATTTACCTCCCGGTTCCCGATACCAAGGCCCGCCTCGAGATATTTCAGGTTCATTCAAGGAGCATGCCGCTTTCAAATGACGTGGATCTTCAGAGGCTCTCTGAGCTCTCAAGCGGCTACGTGGGAGCCGACATAGAGAATCTCTGCAGAGAGGCGGCCATAAATTCTGTTACCAACATTCTACCGGACATGGAGCATGACTCCGTCTCTGACCTCGGACACAGCTTTCCCGTCGAAGTCGGCATGGAAGACTTCCTTGAGGCGCTTCGCAGCATCCATCCCTCGGCAATAAGGGAGATAGTGGTTGAGATACCGAAAACCTCCTGGGATGATGTGGGAGGTCTTGAGAACGTAAAAAACGATCTGATTGAATCCGTTATATGGCCGATGAAGCACAGAAATTTCTACGAGGCTCTCGACGTGACGTCACCGAAGGGAATACTGCTTTACGGTCCCCCCGGAACGGGAAAAACCCTTCTTGCAAAAGCGCTTGCGAACAGAACGGAAGTTAATTTTATTTCCATAAAGGGAGCGGAACTTCTCTCCAAGTATGTCGGCGAATCGGAGCGCGCTGTAAGGGAAGTCTTCAGAAAGGCCAAGCAGGTTTCTCCCTGCATACTGTTTTTTGATGAACTCGACGCTCTTTGTCCCACACGCTCCGAATCAAACTCAACCCGCGTGAGCGAAAGAGTCGTAAGCCAGCTGCTTGCTGAAATTGACGGGGTTGAGGAGCTCCCGGATGTTCTGGTGCTGGCCGCAACAAACAGGATTGATATGATTGAACCGGCGCTTCTAAGACCTGGGAGATTTGACCTGATAGTCGAAGTTCCGACTCCGTCAAAACAGGAAATCCTTGAGATCCTGAAAATCCACACCCGGAAAAAGCCTCTCGGCACCGACGTAAAAATCACCGCACTTGCAAAACAACTTGAGGGCAGAACCGGAGCGGACGTAAGGCTTGTATGCAACAGGGCTTCCCTGCACGCGATAAAAGAACACCTGGGGAAAAGCAGGAAAATCCTTAAACTCTGCAAGAGGCATTTTGACTTGGCACTTTCGGAACTTCAGAAAAGAAGTCTCTGTACAAAACCAAGGCACTAGTCTCTTGGAAAATTCTCCTTTCTTTCTAAACAGCATTCTTCCCGAAATATGGTTTTTCATGCTGGGAGCGGCGCTTGGAAGCTTCGCGAACGTCTGCGTGAGGAGAATTCCGGCGGGGATCTCCGTCATCTCTCCCCGCTCCCGCTGCAATAGCTGCGAAACTCCCATAAGGGCTTTTCACAATATCCCCGTTTTAAGCTGGTTTCTCCTCGGAGGCAAATGTTCTTACTGCAAAGAGCGGATATCTATCGAATATCCGATTGTCGAACTTCTATGCGGAGTACTGGCGCTTCTTCTCTACAGGGAGCTTGGAGTCTCACTTGAGCTGTTTTTCTACCTGGCACTTTGCGTATCGCTTGTGGTTATAACCCTGATAGACATAAGACATCTCATTATTCCCGACATGATAACGCTGCCGGGAATAGCCGCCGGGATTGCACTTAACGCGATCAGAACCGACTGGGGGACGGCGACAGAGGTGCTTTTTTCTTCCGGGTTTGCTAACTTTCTGCCCGCAACGGCGGATATCGCCATTTTTAATTCGATAGGGGGAGCGCTGCTTGGAGGAGGAACTTTTTTACTGATCGCTACTCTATACAAAACAGTTAGAAAAAGAGAAGGAATGGGAATGGGTGACGTAAAGCTTGTTTCAATGCTGGGCGCTTTTTTCGGAATGTGGGGAGTGCTGATCATAATATTTCTAAGTTCCATCCTGGGAACCCTGATCGGACTGTCGGTTATAATGCTGCGTAGAAAGGATCCGGGACACGCTATTGCCTACGGTCCCTTTCTTTCCTTCTCGGCTGTCTTGTATCTGCTCGGAGACAAACTTTTTCTCCTCTTCGGAATAAACATCGGGCCACTTGGATAGAACCATGAACAGAATAGTTAAAAATCTTTTTCTTCTGATCGTCATAGTTATCGCGGCTAAGTTTCTGTTTACGGTATTCGGGAAGGGCATTTCCACCGAATACACGGAAAGAATAATCCTCGGGGACTGGACGGAACAGAGCATTGAAACGCTTATAGAAAAAGCCGGCGCGAAAGATGGGAGAGAAGGGGAAATAGAATTTCTTTCGGAGAATTTTCTAGGAACTCCCTACGCCGAGAATACGCTTGGCGGAGGAAGCGGCCAGAGGGAACAACTTACCGTGGATCTCTCGGGACTCGACTGTTTTACCTATATTGACTATGTGGAATCGCTGAGACTGTCGGGAAACTTCGGGGAATTCAAGGAAAAACTCGCGAAAATCAGATACAAAGACGGCGCGGTGCAATGGGAGAGAAGGAAACATTTTTTCTCGGACTGGGTAAACGGAGACGATAAAAACGCGCATGACGCCACCCGGGAAATCGGGGGCGATGCTACTGAGACGTTAACAAAGGAATTAAACAGGAAAACAGACGGCTCTCTCTGGCTCCCGGATCTCGCGGTAGTAAAAAGGGAGATAGACTATATCCCCTCTCAGAAAATCAGCCCGCAGATACTTCAGGCGATAAAAACTGGAGACTACATTGGGATCTACTCAGATAAAGACGGCCTTGACGTTTCTCACACCGGGATCGCGGTTAAAAAGGACGGCGGGGTTTACCTGCGTCACGCTTCTTCGGTGCACAAAAAAGTGCTGGACGAGGAACTTGCCGTCTACATGAAAAACAAGCTTGGACTCCTGGTATACAGGGTAAAGTAATAGATTATGTGGTAAAATCAGAACTGCCCCGAGGCGGGGGTGATCGCAATTAAGGAGGCGGATTAATGTCTTTAGACCCAAAGGAACTCACGAAATGTCTTAAGGAAGTAAAAAAGGCGCAGGACTCTCTGGATAATATTCTGGACTTCGTAGACCTGATGAAAAATATAAAGGAATCGTTTCCGGGAGATATAGTAACTCCGGCCGAGAAAATCAAGGAAATCTCAAGCGCCACGGCGCCTTACATAAAGGAGATAAAGGCCATTTTTGACGGGGAACTCAACAAGATTCCCATAAATGACGAAGAGGTTGCCGACGCCGCGAAGAAACTGGTTCTTTATCATGGAGACCACCTGCAGGTTCTTATCTGGGCCGAGCAGCAGAAGGTGAATCACGATCCGGACTCCTACTGGTGGAGATATTGGGACGGTATAACGGGAAACGTAAAAGAGGATATGGCGCAGCATCAAAAACAGCTCTGAGGCTTCGTTCCAGACACGGCCGTCCGAACAACCGTCTGGACATCTCCGAGACTGAAGCCCCCGCGGAATGATTCGCGCCCGCCCAAGCCAAGATGCAATTCATAGACGAGGCCAAAATAACCGTTATATCTGGTAACGGCGGCGACGGATGCGTCAGTTTCAGAAGAGAGAAGTTCGTCCCCAAGGGAGGTCCAAACGGCGGCGACGGCGGTAAGGGGGGAGACGTGGTGTTGGTTGCGAACGCGAATATGTCCTCCCTTCTTGACTACAGGTACAAAAAAGAATACAAAGCCCAAAACGGGCAGCCCGGAAGGGGCAAAGACCAGCATGGGAAGTCGGGTTTCGACCTGATTGTCCCGGTTCCCGCGGGAACGGTAATAACATCCTGTGAAGACGGAGAAACACTCGCCGATCTAACCCAAGACGGTCAGCGCTTTACGATAGCTGGGGGTGGAAGAGGAGGCAGGGGAAACTCAAGGTTCGTCTCGGCAACCAATCGGGCGCCCAGAGAAGCTGAGAGCGGACGCCGGGGACTACGACGGGAAGTAAATCTAGAACTCAAGGTGCTGGCGGATGTCGGCATCCTAGGGTTTCCAAACTCAGGAAAATCAACCCTTATATCGAGAATCTCGGCCGCGAGACCCAAGATTTCCGGCTATCCGTTTACCACTCTGGTACCCAACCTGGGGGTTGTAAGCTACGGCGATCACCTGTCTTTCGTGATCGCGGACATCCCCGGAATCATCGAAGGCGCCCACAAGGGTCTGGGGCTGGGTATTCGGTTTCTAAAACATGTCGAGAGAACCCGTCTCCTGGTTCACATGCTTGATCTTGACCCCATGTCGGGAAGAGACCCCGTAGAAGATTTTGACAAGATTAACTCCGAGCTCAGGGAGTATTCAGCGAATCTTGCCGAGAAACCCCAATTGGTCGTGTTAAACAAAATCGACATCACTGAAGCCAGAGAGCAAAGCGCCGAGACGGCTCGGCGGTTTAAAAAAAGAAACGTTGAGACCCTCAGCATATCCGCGGTCACGGGGGAAGGTTCGCAACAACTGATCTACTTGATCGGCGAGAGACTCAAGCTTCTCACTGAAGATTCCCGTAATCAATCTCCTTGCGCGGAATAGGCATCAAAGAGGCGTGGTGAAGCGCTACTCTCCATTTTCCATCAGCAAGCTCAAATATGTTGGTTGCCTGGGCCAGTATAACAACTCTGCGACTGTCTATTGAGTAAGTCGCCCTCTCGACACAGTTAAGCCAGGCCGAGGTTCCCTTAACTTCAACAAAGAAGTCGGAAACATCAACACGGTCAAATCCGCCCGTTTCAAAAATAGTCCTCCAGCTTTCCTTTATGGCTTCCCATCCGAGAATTATCGGCCAGCCCGCATGAACGCACTTGGCGCGACGATCCGTAAGCCAGACCTGTTCTATCAGGTCAAGATCGTAACGGTTGCGGGCATCGTAGAATCTCCTGTTCGCTTTTATTACTTCGTCTTTTTCATAACTCATAGAAAACACGCCTCAGTTTCGTACGGAATCAATACCATAATGAATCTCTTGCAGTACTTCTTCGTCGGTTTCGGTCTCAAGGAGACGCTCAAGTTCGATCAGGCAGTCCTCGTCCTCAAGCCTGCAAAGCGCCCAGACCGCGTGAGCCCTTATGATCGGCTCATCATCACAGATAAGGCTCCTTACGTATGTTATATACTCCTTATTTCCGGAATTTCCAACAGCCACGAGTACATTTCTCATAAAACCCCTGCGCTTGGCCCTCTTAACCGGACTTTTTCTGAAAACCTCCCGGAAACCGTTCCCGTCAAGCCCCAGAAGCCATTTGAACTCCGGACTGAGCAGTTTCTCGCGCGGCATGAAATTTTCTTTCAGGGTAAAAAGGGCCTTGCGGTTCCACGGACAGACATCCTGACACACATCGCATCCGAAGACATTGTTTTCCACCCCTTCCCTCAGTTCAAGCGGTATTTTCCCCTTAAGCTCTATCGTAAGATAGGAGATGCATCTCCTGGCATCAAGCACATAGGGTTCCACTATGGCATCGGTGGGACACGCATCTATGCACCTGGTACAGGTACCGCAGCGGTCCTCAACCGCAGTGTCGTAATCAAGTTCAATATCGGTTATCACCTCGCCCAGAAAAAGCCAGGAACCGACCTGCTGATTGATAAGACAGGTGTTTTTGCCTACCCACCCTATTCCGGAATGGCTCGCGTGTACTTTCTCAAGAACCGGTCCCGTATCCACGTAAGCCCTGACGCCGGCTTCCTCGGGACAAAGACCTGTTATGTAGTCGGCAAGATCGCCAAGCATCTCTCCCATTACGTCGTGGTAATCATCTCCCCACGCGTACCTTGATATCCAGCCCCCGTCCGAAGCTTCTGTCGAGAGGGGATTTTCCGTATTGTAGTTGACAGCGCAGGACACAACTGACTTGGCACCGGAAAGAACCTTGTCCACATCCTTTCTCTTCGGAAGTCCCCTCTCAAGATAGCTCATCTCTCCTGCGTAACCCCGCCCGAGCCACCGCTCAAACAGATCCGCTTCCCCGTAATGACTCTCGGCCGGACTTATTCCGACGAGGTCAAACCCGAGAGCGAGAGCGTGGTTCTTTATAAGCATGGAGAGCCGCCTGGCTGTTCTCATCACAATACTTAGACTCCCTTCTTTGAGTTTACGATCAGATTTCCAAGCTCCGTGAAGGCCGCTTCTCCGTCAAAGTTAGATACGTAACTCGAGACCATTCTGAGGTCAAGGGGAGCGGAGTTAGGCGCGACGGAAAAAACTCCTGAACGGAAAAAACCAATGTCGGAGACCTCCGAACCGAGCAGCACGCAATTTTTTCCCCCTACTCTGTGCTGAATATAGCTGTGGTCGTCGGTAACGCGATGACCGTTTTCCTCAATCAGGTCTCCGAACCCGCTTGTCGAAGCGAAATCCCTGCCCCCAGAATCGTAAAAAACGACTTTGGTGTCAAGTGAACGAAACTCCCGAAGAAGCTCGGGCGCAGAAAAAGGCCCGGGAATTTCAAGGTCATTGCTTGATGGACAGGCGAACACCCCGACATTTACAAGAAGGGAAGTGGCTTCGCGGAAACTCTTATCCATGTCCGTCCTGATCTTTGTCAAACCATCTGTGCGGCGCTTTTGCAATTTACCCTAACTCCCAAGACTATCTCAAGTATACTTTTCACGATAATGATACCGATTAGAAGCACAATAAGAACCGAAATCGTACCCTACGTAAATTACACGCTTCTCGCCGTAAACATTCTGGTTTTCGCGTATACCCTTTCTCTGGCGGGCGAGTCGCTTGGGACGTTCTATTACACGCACGGCATCGTACCCAGCAAGATAACCGCTCTGGAGACCTACGGATTCTTTGACAGGACGGCAAAATATTTCAGTTCCATGTTCATTCATGAGAACTGGCTGCACATAGCCGGGAACCTGATTTTTCTCTATATATTCGGAAACGGAATTGAGGACCTGCTCGGCCACACAAGATATCTACTTTTCTATCTTGTCTGCGGACTGGTAGCCGTATTTATCCATGTGACTTTAAACTCTCACTCAACAATTCCCGTAATAGGGGCAAGCGGAGCGGTTTCCGGAGTTCTGGGCGCGTACATGCTTTTTTTCCCCAGATCAAAGATCCTTACGCTTCTAATAGTCCTTGTGTTTGTCCATTTCATACGTATAAAGGCCTACCTGTTCATACTTTTCTGGTTTGCCGTTCAGTTTCTGACCGGAATCGGCTATATTGGTGACGCGGGAACCGATGGTCTATGGGCGCACTTGGCAGGATTTGCTTGCGGAGCCATAGCTGGAAGCGGTTTTCTTTACACAAGGGGATATCGAAGAAAAAAATACAAAGCCGGTTACGGAACGGGGTGGTACGGAGAGAATGACTAGCAAGGCAATGGATAACGTGGGGATAATAGCGGCCGGAGGACCTGCGCCGGGAATAAACGGCGTGATAAGCTCAGCCACGATCGAGGCCAGGAACAGAGGAAAAAAAGTGATCGGCATTCTCGACGGGTTCAAATGGATTTCCAGGGGAGACACGTCAAAAATCCTGAATCTCGACATTCAGAACACATCAAGAATCCACACAACCGGCGGCTCCTTTATCGGAATATCCAGACAAAGCCCTCTTGCGACTGAGCAGACCTTTAAAAACACGGTTTTCTCGATTGAGAAACTGGGCATAGGCAACCTGATAACCATAGGCGGCGACGGAACCATGTTTCTCGCAAAAACGCTTTACGAACACTTCGGGGGAAGACTAAAAATAGCGCACCTGCCCAAAACGATAGACAACAACATAGCCCTTCCCGACTATATATCCACTTTCGGATTTGAAACCGCTAGGGATGTCGGGGCAAAGATAATGAATAACATAATGGAAGAGGCAAAAACTACGAGCAGGTGGTTTCTGATTATAACCATGGGCAGAAGAACGGGCCATCTGGCTCTTGGAATCGGGCAGGCTTCAGGAGCCACCATCACAATAATCCCCGAGGACTTCGAAGAGGAA
>JAKZRS010000022.1:0-18632 GCA_047518015.1 Thermodesulfobacteriota bacterium
TGGAAAAAAGAGAGCTGTTCGACAAGGATTTCAAGAAGCTTCCCCGGGAAGTCGCAGCGTAAAACAGATCAGGCTGAAATGAAATCGTCAAAGGAAAAAAACAAAGGAGAAATTTGAAAAAAAACGAATTCGCTATATATAAAATTAACGCTTGATAAAGGAGGCTGTGAAGTTATTCTGGAGTTTTCCGTTATCTGGCGGAGCACTCAGACTCAAGATGGCATTGCAAGAGTTCGAGAGACGGTCTGCCCTTACCTCCGTCGGGATTGCCTAAAACAGCACAATTATCTTTGCATTTCAGGCAGTTAGGTCTGATATTACTTCCTCCCCAAGGTATAATTACCTCACTTATTCCTAAAGGAGATACCGAGGTGGAACACAAGATGAACCAACGCCGATACAAACCTAAACTTGACCGCGCACAGAGACTGCTTCTGCCCGACCGTGTGGAAGATTACGTGGGAGAGAATCATCAGGTTCGCGCCCTCGACGCATACGTGAACACCCTTGATCTGGCGGCCCTTGGATTCAAGCATACGGAGACCGGTACCATAGCGGGGCAGCCTCCATATAATCCCTGGGCGCTGCTTAAGCTTTACCTGTACGGGTATCAGCACGGAATACGCAGCAGCCGCAAGCTTGAAGCGGAAACCCGGAGGAACCTTGAA
Organism: Thermodesulfobacteriota bacterium; assembly: GCA_047518015.1. Classification (GTDB taxonomy): domain Bacteria; phylum Desulfobacterota_D; class UBA1144; order Nemesobacterales; family Nemesobacteraceae; genus Nemesobacter. The sequence goes on from JAKZRS010000022.1 coordinate 669, forward strand.
GTCATTTGGCTTGTGGAAGGATTGCAGCCCTCGTACAAGAGCCTGGCGATGAAGAAGAAAGGACGCTACAGCAAAAAGGATTTCACTTATGATGCGCGGGGGGACTGTTACTATTGTCCTCAAGGCAAGCAGTTAAAAAGACCTCTTATCAACTCTGAAGTGCAACACTTTCAGCAAAAGTGTTGATTGCAAGGCCTGTGCAGTGCGAGAACACTGTCTGGGTGCACAGCGACGGACAAGGATACTGCGACGTTGGGAGCATGAGGATGTAGTTGACCGGCATCGGGAGAGGATGAGGCGGGGCGTGGAGAAGGTGAAAAAACGAGGAGCAATTGTTGAACATCCGTTCGGAACTTTGAAACATAGAAGTGGTCTGCATCAGTTTTTGATGAGGGGGTTGGAGAAATGCCGGGGAGAGTTCAGCTTGATGGTGGCAGCCTACAATTTCACTCGGGTGTTGAACATCTTGGGGGCGGAGAAATTCAGGGAGTTTTGCGTCGGGCGGAGGCTGCAGGGTCCGCAAATCGCCTGAAACAGGGAGAAAAAGCTTGTTAGTTTGACATTCCAGCACCAGATCAGGGGTGTCGAAACACATCTGGAAGATTTTTAGCCTCTTCAATCAAAAAATATCCGCATTCTTGAGGGTCCGTTCATTTTTTTACAACCCTTCCCTCAATAACTTCACAGCCTCAAAGGGTAGGAAGTCCCCGTGAAACGCCGAAGATACTCCTTGTCCACCCCTTCCCGCTGAGAAGTCCTCCGCGGTCTTCATCTCCGTGGTCTTAATTTTCCCCGGGCATGCTCCCGCGCGCGGGTCGCCTGCTCTCTCACCGCCGCGGAATCCTTCTCTATTGAGCTTCGCATCTGCGCGATTCCGCAGCCTCCCGCTTCCGCAGCGGACTTCCTGTATTCCCCGAAACGGTGCTCCGCTGTTGGAACTTACTTTGTCCGCGTCAAACCGCCCGAGGACCCAGATAGGAGGTTAGCGCAGTTTCACTTCACCCTCTTCGGGCTACGCCCTCGGAGGTTGAAGTGAAGAAAGCAAAAGCGGACAAATCGCGTGCTATAAAACCGGACAGTCGCATTTGCTATTAACACGCGTCTTGCCAACGGTTGTCTTACCGATTAATTTACGTTTAAGAATGGACAGAAAGATCTACAACGTATCGGAACTCAATTCCTCGATAAAAGAGGCGATTGAACTTGAGTTCGGCGGGGAAACAATATGGGTGGCGGGGGAAATTTCCGGTTTTAAGGGGCATTACGCAAGCGGCCACTGGTATTTTTCCCTGAAGGACGGGCAAAGCCAGATTTCCGCGGCCTCCTTCAGAAGGGACAACCAGCAGATAAAGTTTGTTCCGGAGAATGGAATGGAAGTTATATGCGCTGCGCGCGTCGGGGTGTACGAGAAAAACGGCGTTTACCAGTTATACGTGAGCGCCATGGAACCGAAGGGTGTCGGCGCCGATGCGCTCGCGCTTGAAAAACTCAAGCAGAAACTCCTGGAAGAAGGGCTCTTCGACGTCTCGAAAAAACGACCCCTCCCGTTTCTCTCCCGTAAAATAGGGGTAGTTACTTCTCCCTCTGGAGCCGCCGTTAGGGACGTTATCAAGGTCATATACAGAAGATCTCCCAATGTTGAAGTGATTATTTCCCCTGCGAGCGTTCAGGGAGACGGCGCGCCTGCTGAGATAATCGAAGCCTTGGACAGGCTCTACGGAATAGCGGATCTGGATATTGTGATCGTAACCAGGGGAGGTGGGTCAAAAGAGGATCTCAGGGCCTTTAACGACGAGGGGGTCGCGAGAAAAATTGCCGCTTCTCCTTTTCCCGTGATCTCCGCGGTAGGTCACGAAGTGGACGTGACTATAGCGGATCTCGTATCCGACGTGAGGGCCGCCACCCCTTCAATGGCAGCCGAGCTTGCCGTAAGGGAAAAAAGGGAGATTCTCGAGGATCTCGGGCAGTTTCGCCGCAGACTAGATTTTTCTCTCACAAGCCGCATCGATATGTTTTCCATGCAGCTTGACGGACTTGCAAACAGCTTCAAACATCACATGACCTCGCGAATTGAGAACCTCGAGCGCCGCATCGAGAATTATTCGGGAAAACTTACTTCCCTTAACCCTTTCGGCGTTCTCCAGAGGGGGTACGCCATAGTTTCAAAGGTAAAAAGCGGCGAGATAGTGCAGGACTCCCGGACGCTTGAACCTAAGGAAAAACTCGTTTTAAGACTCAGCAGAGGCAGGGCGTTTTGCAGCGTTGAGGGGACGGAGAACGAACCGCAGACCTGATCTTCAGGAGACGACCGAAAGGCTCTTAAGCTCGACGACGGAGATGTCCTCCGCGAGGAGTCGGGCTATTGTTTTCTCAGGTGGGGAGACATCCGTAAGTATCAGCCTTATCCTTCCGCCGAGACCGCTTCTGAGATTCTCCGCTGAACCGTTTTCACCGCAAAGCTTGTTAACTACATTTTCAATTTCCGCGCCAGAAAGAAAAACCATAATCGGCATTATCTCGGGAACATCCGCGAAAAAATCCTCGGCGTTCTCCGCGATGGCCCCCCTGGCCGCGGTCTGCAGGTTAAGCAGGTTGGCGAATTTCGAAAAAGAGCCGCTGTGGGGAAGGTAGGAAAACGTCTGGTCCTCGATCGAAACCGCTCCTAGGTCCTGTTCTGAGAGACGCAGGAGATCAAGTATGTCTCCATGGGAAAAGCTTTTACTCTCAGCCGGGTCAGCTCCCGCGTTGAATATTACCGCTGCTGAATTTTCTTTTACCGAAATTCCAAGCGCGCTTATTTCGTCCTTAAGCTTTTTCCTTGCGAGAAAGCCGAATTTTACGACGCTTGAGTAACTGACTGTTTTTTCCTCCACGGGAATCCTTTCATTCACGCTAAGGAAGGCTTTTTCTATTTTCTCTGAGAGCACGGGATCGTTAACGAGTTCCCGCGCGTCATCAGCGCTTGCGGAAAGGGAAAAGCAGTTCTCAGCCGAGTTCAGAAGGATCTCTCTTGCTTCCTTCATGCTCCTTGCCGGCAGGGAGATTCCTCCGAGCGTTAATACCGCCAGTTCGAAAAAAAGACACTCCAGAGTATTAGGCGAGAGAACAATGATTCTGCTTCCGGTGGAGAACCCCGAATTCAGAAGAAAACAGGCTATGCTCTCAACCTCGGTTGAGAGATCGGGCCAGGTGATCTGTTTCCAGCTCCACCCGTCTTTTTTCTGAAACAGCAGCCTTGAGCCGTTTTCCTTTGTCTTTTGCGCAAGAAAATTATGGAAATTCCTTTGGTTCATTGTTCTTCGGTCTGCCTTTACCGGTTGTGATTCGGGTAAAATTAAAAACTATAATTTAACCGGTTTGCGCGCTATGGTGACGAATTTATGAAAAGGGAACTTGATTTTGAGGAGAAAAATTTCGCGGGGGCACTTGAGGTCATAAAGACCCTCGGAGAAAAGGGGCACGAAGCTTTTTTCGTGGGCGGCTGCGTGCGCGATGCCCTGCTTGGTGTTGCGTGCGACGAGATCGATATAGCCACAAGCGCGACTCCGGAGCAGGTGCAGCAAGCGTTTAAGAAGACCGTGGCCGTGGGGGAGAGCTTCGGCGTTGTGCTCGTGATAAAAGGAGACATGAAGTTTGAGGTTGCCACTTTCAGGAGGGAATCAAGATATGGTGACGGAAGACATCCCGAATGTGTCGACTACACGAAAAGCCCGGAAGAAGATGTCCGGAGAAGGGATTTTACGATAAACGGCATGCTGTACGACCCGGTTTCGGGGGAGCTTTACGATTACGTGGAAGGTCTCGGAGATCTTGAGCGTGGACTTGTTAGGACCATAGGAGACCCTGAGAAAAGATTTGATGAGGACAGGTTGAGAATGATGAGGGCGGTGCGCTTTACATCATGTCTCGGTTTTGAACTTGACGGGGTGGCGCTCTCAGCCATACGTGAGGCGGCTTCGGGCATATCTGTTGTAAGCGGAGAGAGGATACGGGAAGAACTCGTTAAGATACTTACCCGCCAAAATCCTGGTGGCGGACTCAGTCTTCTGAGCTCCTGCGGTCTTCTCGAACATTTTCTCCCGGAAGTCGAATGCATGCATGGAGTGCAGCAGCCTCCTCAGTTTCATCCCGAAGGTGATGTGTTTGACCATACCTGTCTTGTAATGGAGAAACTCTATGGCAACACCAACGGCCGTTACTCCGAAGAACTTGCGGTTGCCGCGCTTCTCCATGATGTGGGCAAGCCGCCTACTTACAGCGAATCCGACAGGATAAGGTTCAACGGACATGACAGGGTGGGGGCCAAGATGTCGGAGCATATATGCAGGAGACTCAGGTTTTCCAAAAAGCAGATAAAGAGAATTTCGGAGCTTATCCTCGAGCATCTCAAGTTCAAGGATGTTTTCAATATGAGAGAAAGCACCCTGAAAAAATTTCTTTCACTTCCGTATTTTGAAGAACATATGCAAATGCATCTTGCCGACTGCATGGCCAGTCACGGGAAAACAGACGCCTACGATTTCATCAGGGAAAAGATGGAAGAATACGGGCGGGAGGAAATAAAGCCCCTCCCTCTGATCGCCGGAAGGGATCTTATAGACCTTGGTTATTCTCCCGGTCCCGTTTTTTCCGAAATACTGGGACAGGTGGAAGAACTACAGCTTGAAAACAGGCTTTCCTCAAAGGAAGAAGCTATAGATTTCGTTCTGAAGAATTATCGCCGCAACCACGGGTAGAGGTTCTCGTTCAAGTCTCGCTTACGATCCGAATGGTCTTTCATTGATGTTTTAATCGCCTAAAATCGCTGTGGCGTAAACGGCTATATCCTTGGAACTCATGCCCAGGCGGCGTGCCGTACTTCGCCAGTCTTTCAGGGCAGCCGATATCTCATCGATCATTTCTTCAGCCTGTTTTTTCTTCAGAGCAAAAAACGGTGTCGCCTCGCGTGCCAGATCAAGGTCGGCTTCAGGCCCTTGTTCCGAGATCCAAGTTGTAAGTTCCCGGGTTTTTTCCGCAAGCGGCACAGGATTAAGGTCGTAGGCGGGTGATAGCCGCCATCTGCCGTCGCGATCGTAAAGAAATCCGTGATTGCGCAGATGATCGTCAAGATTGCCGATCATTACGTTGAAGACTATTCTTCGCCAGAGTTCGTGCAGGTCCTCCGTCGGCGAACTCGAATGCATGCGTATAATCTCTGCTATGTCGGTATAAGTTGCTTCATCTCCGTCATTTAGTCCGAGAAGGCTCATAGCTGACAGAAACGGGATACGTTGATTCCCTATTCGGTCAAAGCGCCGAATCAGCGCCACCGGCCGACCGGCTACATCCTGCAGTCTGGCCTCGGCCACTGTCAGCCCCGCATTACGCGCCAGCGTCATCGCCAGCACTTCTCCATGCGGTATGCTTCGGTCGTCATCGGGCTTTGGAAACTTGGCGATTGCCAGCGCGCCGTTTTTATCCTCTACAGCAGATTTCGGCCTTGCGCCGCCGAGCGGCGAGCCTTCATTCAAGAGCAGTTTAAGGTCTTCCGCTGTTTCGGTATTCGTCTGGACAGCATCGGCCGCATTTAGAAGCGCCGGCAAACGAATCAGGGGCGGTACACGGAACTTACCGATATCATGATCAAATGAGTCCTTGCCCTCTAGTTTGAAGCGCAGCGCGCCGATGCGCGTGTGGTCCGTGACTGCGAGCAGGTAATCAATCTCCGAAAGTGCTCGCCTTTCCCCGGCTTTGCCAAATGCGCGCTTGACAAGCTGCCGACCCCATCGGTCGGGTGCTGTGTCGCGGATCGCTCCCGGAAGCGCGGACTTGTCTGAAGAAGTATAAAACGGCCCGCTCCGTAGCGGCAGATTTTCCGGATCAATCGCAAAGGCGGTGGGGTCACCGAGCCATCTGTCCGTATATTCGAATACGGAACTTCGGTTGTGGTGCCTGTTGATATAACGGAACCATCCGACCATGCGGGTACCGTCAGGCTGATCAAAATGGATTTCAACTGTATCTTTCATCAGCGAATTCTCTTGGTTCTGCGGCGGCCGGACATGATTTTCTTGGGAATACGGTCTTCGTCAAGATCAAGCCCCAAGGCGTCATTGATTCGGTCGGCAACCTGACCGAGACCTTCTGCGAGACCAAGAATAGCGAGAACCGTCGTGTAGATGCCTATCGAGACTGTGGGGTCACCCTTTTCGACCTTGTATAGCGTGGCGCGGCTGATGAAGGCGCGTTCCGCCATTGAAACCGTCGAGATGCGGCGTTTTTTGCGCGCAACGGCTATATCCGTGCCGAGTTTGACTAAAGCTTGCCGGGCTGTCCGGGGAAGCGTTTGTGGAGCTTGTGATTTCATAATATGTCTTATATTATTATCAAAAGATGACTATTTGTCTATTATACAAGACATTAAATTAGAAAAAGAGGCTGTGATATGAACTTATGGGTTTGTGACTATGGCCAGAATGTTTCTTCGTTAAATATGTATTCCGGGCAGTTGTGCGGAACATGCACGGTTGGTATGGAGAGGGCGGAACCTGACCGGGCCGTGAACGGAACGGCAGGTAATAAAAAACGGGGAACAACGTATTATTCCGCTGTTCCCCGTTTTTATCGTGTATGCGTCAGATTTTTCCCTGAAGCAGAAACGCTATCAGCAGGGCGTAGATTACCAGAGACTCGATCAGGGCGAGACCGATAATCATCGGTGTCTGAATCTTTGCGGAAGCGCCGGGGTTCCTGGCTATGCCGTCAAGAGCGGAAGCCGTGGCTAGCCCCTGACCTATTCCCGCAACGCCGGCGGCTATGCCTATTCCTATTCCGGCACCGATGCCAAGTCCCATCTTGGCCATTTCTCCCAAGCCCCCCTCAGTCGCGGCAAATGCGTCAGGAACGAAAGCGCCAAGCGAAGCAAGTGCTGTCAGACCTATAAAAGAAAGCAACCTTTTCATTTTTTACCTCCTAGATTTATGTCAGTGTTCATGCGCTTCGGCAAGCGCAATATATATGGTCGAAAGTATAGTGAATATAAAAGCCTGCAGAAAAGATACAAAAATACCGAGTCCCACAAAAGCCATGGGGATCAGTATATGTGTGAGGTTGGTAAATACCCCAAGCACCATGTGGTCGCCCGTTATGTTCATGAAAAGCCTGAGAGAAAGCGAAACGGGTCTTACTAGATGGCTTATTACCTCTATGATCACCATAAGAGGCGCAAGGAAAATTACCGGGCCCAGAAAATGTTTCAGGTAACCAAACCCGTGCTCCCTTACTCCGTAGTAGTTGTACATGACGAATATGAGGAGCGAACACGCGACCGTGGTGTTGAGATTTCCAGTCGGCGGAAGAAAACCTGGAACCATTCCAAGCAGGTTAGCAAACAGTATGAAGAAAAACGACCCGGCTAGAAGCGGGAAGTATTTTTTGGCCTTCTCGCGGGACCCGAATACGTTTTCAATTGTGGTAAAAAGAAACTCAAGCCCAATGAGCTCGTAGAAAACATTCATCGACGGCTTTTCTTCGGGGATTACGGATTCTTCTTTCGAGTAATGATTTTTTACCCTCAAGCCCGTAAACAGTATGAACAAGATTACGAGCACTCCGCCCAGAATATGGTCGTATTCTATGAGACCGGCCAAGGAAAACCAGCTGAAATGTTCCATGTTTAGCCCTTCAAACCTTTACCTATTATTACTATCACCACGGAAGTTAAGCCTATCATTAAACCATATATATTTAGTTTTGCAAATAGGAGTAAAACCGCTATTATCGCAAGCAGTGCGAGCAGTTTCATAACCAGTATGAACATGGAAAACGCGAGTGAATACCTGTTTTCCGCAAGTGCTCTTACGACGAATCTTATGGCCACGTAATCCAGCAGAAAAAGCACTCCTGCGACCGCTATGGCCACTGCGACCTCTCTTTCCCCGATGGCGATATTCACGGCGAAAAGAAGCGCCGTTACGGCCAAAGACAGTTTCTCAACGCCGAGATTAAGATTTTTCATCGTTGCCGTCTTCTCCCTCTTGTCTCAGTTTCAGGGTCCGTAAAAGCAGAGTCAGTCCCGCTATTACTCCGCACACAAGACCTAGCAGGGTAAAGAAAGGGAAGGCAGTGTCAAACTTTCCGTCGATATAATCGCCGAGGAAGAGTCCTGCTATAACGGAAAACCCGAATTCAATGCCGATTACCGTGAAAAAAAGCCAGTTAGGATTTCTGATTTCTCTCTCCTCAGGAAATTTCCTCAAGCGATGCGCGGATGGCTTGAAGCGTCTGGTCTATCTGCTTTTTCGTGTGTGCGGCTGAGACGAATACGCTTTCGAACTGGGACGGCGGAAACATGACCCCGTTTCGAAGAAGATTTCTGAAGAATCTTGCGTATTTTTCGGTATCGCATCCAAGCGCCCCGGCGTAATTTGTGACCCTCTCGCTAGTGAAAAACACGGTGAACATGGAACCCACCGAATTTACGGTGGCGGAAATGCCAAGCTCGGCTATTGTCTCCTCTATTCCCGATACCAGAGAGTCGGTTAAGCCCTCCATGCGTCTGTATGTTCTTGCGTTAAGCTTTTTTATGGTCGCAAGTCCCGCCGCCATGGCAAGCGGATTTCCCGAGAGGGTTCCCGCCTGGTACATGGGACCTTCCGGGGAGACCATCCGCATTATTTCCCCGCTCGCCCCGTATGCTCCCACCGGAAGACCTCCTCCTATTATTTTCCCGAGACACGTAATGTCCGGAGTTACGCCGAACAGTTCCTGGGCGCCCCCTCTGGCGAGTCGAAATCCTGTTATGACTTCATCAAAAATAAGAACCGCTCCGTGTTTTTTGCATAGCGAACGCAGTTGCTTGAGGAAGCTTTTCCCCGGGGTTACTACTCCCATGTTCCCGGCCACGGGTTCGATTATCACTCCGGCGATTTTCCGGGGGTACTTCGCGAAAAGCCTTTTGACGGAACCTATGTCGTTATACCGAGCAAGCAGCGTTCTGTTCACAAACGATTTCGGAACCCCGGCGCTGCTCGGATTACCGAAAGTCGTGGCTCCAGAACCAGATTTTACGAGCAGAAAATCCGAGTGCCCGTGGTAGCATCCCTCGAACTTGACTATGTATTCCCTCTCGGTGACCGCTCTTGCGAGCCTTATGGCGCTCATCGTGGCTTCGGTTCCGGAGTTAGTAAGGCGAACCTTTTCAATCGAGGGAAAACTTCTGGCTATCAGAACGGCAAGGTCCGTTTCCAGTTCGCACGGGGCGCCGTAACTGGTTCCCAGCGGAAGTCTTTTCTCAACGGCGCTTACGACCGAGGGGTGTGAGTGGCCCAGTATCAGGGGACCCCACGAGGCCACGTAGTCAATGAACCTGTTGCCGTCCGCGTCATATACGTAAGAACCTTCGGCCCTTGATATGAAAAGGGGAGAACCTCCCACGGCCGCAAAAGACCTCACGGGACTGTTTACCCCGCCTACGAGAACGTTTCTCGCCCTGCGAAAAAGCCTTTCTGAATTATCGGTATTCATAAGAAACGGTTAGGAGGCGACCACAATAGGAGTTTTTACTCTTCCGGTGCCGACAGGTTCTTCAGGTGTTTTTTCGCCTCGGCGGCCTCGGGCGACTCCGGGTATGCCTCAATCAGGGATTCGAAAAAAAGACTCGCTTCGTTCGGTTTTTCTATCTCCATAAGAGCGAGTCCCTGGTTTAGCTGGCAAAGCGGGATTTTGGGGCTGGCGGGCCAGGTTTCGATTATGTTCTGGTATTCGAGTATGGCTTCTTCGTAAAGCTTTTCCCTAAAATAGGAATCCGCGATAAAGAACATCGCATCCGATGCCTCATCGCTTCTGGGGGTGTCGGCCAGGTATTTTCTCAGCATCGCTCTTGCGGCTCCGTAATTACCGTCGGCGAACTCCTTTCGTCCCAGATTGTAATTCTCCTTGGGGTCTTTTTCCGCGGGAGGGGACTTCACTTCGGGTTCCCCGGTTGAACTTTCCGAAGCCTCACGGGTGTCCGTGGCGGGCTGTGTTTCCGGTTCGGGGACTGCATCTTGGGATCTGGAGCTTTCGCTCCTCGACAATTTGCCCTCTATTGTCTTGAAGCGCTCTTCATTCTGCGTGTGCATTTCGCCTATTATCTGTTCCAGTTCCAAGAGCTTGTTTTCGAGTTCGAAGGTCTTTTCGTTCAGATCCAGGATGTTCTCTTCTTTCTTGACTTCCGCCTTTAGCCAATCGATATCCTTCTGCGTTTTCTTTAAGGTCGTTTCAATTTCCCTTTGCCTTGAGTAAAGAAAATCCATGTCTCCTTCCGATGCTACGCACCCGTACATAAACATGGAGCAGAACGATACTGCGGCGACGGCCAGATATTTTTTTCTCATTGGTTGTCTGAAGAATTATTGTTTGAGAGAGCCATGAAGTGTCCACGCCTGTTGCGGCTGTAGGCCTCTTTGGACGCTCCCTCCTGCCATATTTCCGTTTCTCCCCTGCTGATGGAGTGCAGCATGTCAGGAGACACTCCCCGTCCGATCATGTATTTCTTGATTTCGTCCGCTCTTTTCTTTCCGAGGGACAGGTTGTATTCCTCGGTCCCGCGGGTGTCGCAGAAACCGAAGACAAGAATGAATTTGATCTTGTCCTCATTTTTTTCAAAGACGCTTATGTTGCGGTCGATTATCTCCATTGCCTCTTTTGATATCTTCACTCCGTCGAATTCAAAGAACACGTCCGAAGTGGGAAGGTTAATGAGGTTTTCCTTGGAGAAAGAGTTGCGGAGCAGGGATTTTCGTATTTCCTGGGCCTCTTCGTCAAAGCTCTCCATGTAGGTATCTTCCCTGATGGCTCCAACCGCCTGGGTGGCCCTGAGTTCCGCCTGAGAAAGAACCTCTTCGGCTTCCTCAAGTTCTCCTTTGCTGATCAGATCTTTGGCCAGCTCGAAAAGTTTTTCCGCCTCTTGATACTCCCATGTGTCTTCGGCGTTTTCTGTACGGGCTTCTTCAAGTTTTTTTGAAACTGCCAGAACCCTGTCCTCAACTTCTGTTGAGGGTTCTTCAGGCGGGAGAGGCGGGGGAGTCTTCTTTGAGCACCCAGAAATGTGCAGAACACCAACGACCAGGAAGAGAAAAGCGACCGCCGGGATTATTTTTTTCATAATAGGATTTAAGTTTGTTTAAAAGGCGCCGACGCGTTGTTGCAGGTAAACTCAAAAGATCGGGTTACTATAGCACAGGAGAGATGTTTTTTCAATTTTACCGCAGCATTTTTTGCCCGGGATAAAAAAGGAGTTTCCTAGTGAACGACGCATCTTCGGTTTCAGGGGTTTTCTGGCATAATTCCCCGGTCGTGGTTATAACAAGCAGGCGGGAGGATGATATAAACGGCCAGGTGGCCGTAACGCTTGTTACCTCCTCCATAGTCCATACCATCCCGAGACTCCTTATCGGGATATGGAAGGGGAACCACACTCACGGATTCATAATGAAAAGCAGAAATTTAGTGGTTCACCTTCTGAAAAAAGATCAGATAGCCCTTGTGCGAAACTTCGGTTTTTATTCGGGCAGGGATAGACAAAAGTTCCCCGGCATAGACCACTTCAAGGGTAAAAACAGGTGCCCTGTCCTAAGGGATGTCCATTCCTATGTTGAGTGTTCCGTGCTAAACGCCATGGACGGCGGAGATATGACAGCTTTTTTGGTAAGCGCCGACTACGGGGAGATAGTAAGGGGAGGGGAGTGGATGACGCTTGGGGACTTCTACGCCCTGGCTCCCGAGCAGTGGGTTATTGAGTACGGACAGAAGCTGATGGAGTCTGTTAGTTTCTCTATGCCGATAATACATAAAATCAGCCATGAGCCGTTTCAGCCGTAAACGGCGGCCGGTTTTTCCTTCAGCGGATTATTATGGTCGCGGAGCCGGAGTTTCTCTCCGCGTATTTTCTGAGCCTGTTTTGAAGTTCTTTTTTGAACCAGTTTCTGGTGAAGGGGATAAGAAGGGAGAACCCCAGAAGATCCGTAAGCAGTCCCGGGGTCAGAAGCACCACACCTCCCACGAGTATGAGGAGGCCGTTTAGAAGGCTTTCCGTAGGCGCCTTGCCCTGGGCGAGTTCCGCTCTTATAGCGCCGACGGTACGCGTGCCCTGGCTTCTGGCGAGCGTCGCTCCCAGCACTCCCGTCACTATGACTATGAATATGGTCGGCCAGAGCCCTATTAGGTTTCCGAGCTTTATGAGCAGTACCAGCTCAACGAGCGGAACCGCGGTGAACAGAATTAAAAGTCTTGCGAACATTTGAAGTTATCGGAGATAATCCCGGTTATCTGTACGGTATAATAATACATCCGGGGAGAAATGCCGAATTGCCGATGGGAAAGCTGCCTTCGCAAAGAAAAATTCTCATATCCTTTTTGCTCATTTTATGTCTGGGGGTGGGGGGATGCCGGCTTTTCAGATTCCTTGAGGTAAAGGGTCAGCTTGGGAATTTCAGCGAAAATTTCAGCGTGAGCGACCACGACGGTCTACGCCTCTCTTTCAAAAACCCGGCGCTGCTTGCAGAAGACATTGCATGGCTCATGGTCTACTCCCCGCCCGTAAAAACCCGCGTTTCGCGGGACACGGAACTTTGGGTCTATGACCTGATGAAAAAATACCCGGGCAGAAAAACCGAAAGCGGAAATTTCGATCTGGCCATGGGGATGAAGCTTTGTCGCGGAAAACTCTGCGAGGTCGTCTTCCCCGAGCGCCTCACAAAGTATATAAACAAGGAGGTTCTTGGCAAGGTAATGGGTTCTGTGGGCAGCGCCGAAGTGAAAAAGTTTAAGAAAACCAGCACCGCGGCTGTAAAGTCTCTTGAAGACAAGGAAATCCCAAGCCTCTCCGAAGTGATTGAGATTCTCGGCCGCCCGTACGGAAAGCTAAATGAGGACGGGGGCAGTGTTTTCGTCTACAAATACAGGCTGCGGGAAAAAACCCCGGAGGGAAAATACATCATGTTCAGGCTTCTTTTGAGCTTTGACGAAAAAACGGCCAAGCTCAAAAGACTGGTGCTTCCGCTTAGAAGCGTTAGACTTACGATGAATTTCGAGCCGGACGTGGCGCGAAGATGAGTTCTCTAAAGCTTCTCTCCCCGGCGAAGGTAACCCTGTTTCTGAGGATTCTCGGAAAACGCCCCGACGGGTACCACGATCTTCAGTCCCTAGTGCAGCCCGTAAGCCTTTTTGACGAAATAAGTCTTTCGGTCGAACCGGGAGAGGGGGTCAGTCTTTTGTGCTCGGGAAGGGAGATGCCCTCTGGAAGGGACAATCTTGCCGTGGCCGCCTGCAACCTTTATCTTGAGACGGCCACGGTGCGAGAGAAGGTTTCGATAGGAATAAAAAAGAATATTCCCCTAGGCGCTGGACTCGGCGGCGGGAGCTCAAACGCCGCGGCGGTTCTCGTGGGTCTTAACAAAGTTCTTGGGAAATTTACCGACCGGGACCTGCTCCGGATGGCTGCGTCTCTAGGAGCAGACGTCCCGTTCTTTATAAGATGCACCGCTTCGTTTGTCGAGGGAATAGGGGAAAGGGTGACCTTGCTTTCGGATTTTCCGTTTTTTCACTACGTTATCCTCTTCCCCGGCAAAAACCTCTCGACCCGGGAAATCTATGCCAGGTGGGAACACCCCGACCGGTTGCCCGGAAGAGCCGATCCCGTTTCTCTTGCGGAGCGGTTCCGCGGCGGAGACTTTCCGCTTGAAAACGATCTTGAGGATGCGGTCTTCGGGATTTTCCCCGAAATTGATTCCTTCAGGGATATTTTCCGGTCACTTGGAGCGCGGTCCGTGCTCGTCTCGGGAAGCGGGTCATCGGTTTTTTCCGTTTTCCGGGAACGGCGGGAAGCGGAGAAAATCTATGAATACCTGAAAACCTCTTCCGAATTTGACGTTTTTTTAGCCCAAGGAATAAGCGGTTGGCATCTTCTTGCGGACTGAACCGTTTGAGACGTGCTGTTTGGCTGCGGTTCTTTGTTGGGATTAAGCAGTTCAGAATTCTGCTTGACATAGAAAAAGGCGTGATAGATAATCGGAGGATGAAGGGAATGTCGTTGCGTATAAAAAAGGAGATCCGAAGATGAGACCAGCGCGCTTGAAAAAACTTGGAAACCACATTTTAAACAATGCTAATTATGTAGCGCGGGTCGGAAAGAGAATCGTCAAAACTCTGGAGGTTTCGCGCGTTTTTATCTTGATGTCTGGACTCTTGCTCGGGTTCTTGCTTCTGGGCGGACCCGCGGAGGTAAGAACGCAGCAGACCAACGCCGACGGCGACCTTCGGCTGGCGGACACGACAGCCGGTACGGTAATTGACCTAGCTACGGCTACGGCGCCTTCGGGCAGACTTGAGATATTTGATGATGAGGATGGCGACGGTACAGGGGAATGGAAGGGAATATGCGATGATGGCCTGGGAGTGCTGGGAACGGAAAAAGAAGGAAACGTTCGAGTGATCGGAAGGCAGGAGGCCGAGGTCGCGTGTCGCCAGCTGGGCTTCTCGGGAGGCACTCCGATAACCCAGTTGACGTTGCCCGATAGTTCGGACTACCTGCTTGACAATCTTGAGTGCGCGGGTTCGGAAGCAAAAATTCTTGGAGAGGGCAAGTGCAGACATAACGCGCGCGGAGAACATGATTGCGAAAGCGCGGAGGCTTTTGGCGTCACCTGCGCGGCCGCCACCACTAACAATGATGCCGTAGGCCGACTTGCGATCACGGGCGAAACTAAGTTGGGGCAGACGCTTACCGCGGATCACACCGGTATTACCGATGAGGACGGCAAGCCTACCGAGGCGACTTCTTTTAGCTATCAGTGGATCAGGGTTGATCTTTACTGGAATGAAACCGAGATTTCCGGCGAAACATCTTCCACCTATGTTCTTCAGGATGCCGATGAGGAAAACTGGATCAAGGTGAAGCTGACTTTCACGGACGATGAGGATAACGCGGAGGAGGTTTTCAGCTTTGAGGAAGGGCCTGTTTATACCAACCTGCCCGACGGTTCCCTTCGGTTAAGGCCCCTTAGGCTTACTTATGATTTTGGTGAAGGTGTTTCGATCACCGTGGACTCGGATGAATTCACGGGCATGGTTGAAATATATGATGAGCCGAGCAAAAAGTGGAAGGGGGTATGTGATGACGGGGCGGGGGATGAAAACGTGGGATGGGGCACGGAAGAAGCGCAAGTTGTATGCCGCCAGCTCGAGTTTGCGGGGGGCACCCCGATAACCCAGATAAACGGGACCACTTATCCGCCGATCTATTATCTGCTTGATGAGGTAGTGTGCGACGGGACGGAAGCTAAGCTGCTTGATTGTGAACATGCGGAACGTGGAATTCACGATTGCACCTCCGTGGAATACGCAGGTGTTTTTTGCGACGATCCTGATGCTGATGACGACAGCACGGACGACGGCAACTAGCCTCAGAAAATTTCCGAGGTGAATTGAAGAACTCACCCACGCCTGGGGAACAGCCTGATTGTATCAAGCGGGAAATAAAATGACCGAAAACATCATGAAAACTGTAAAATTTCTGCTTCTTTTCTGTTGTATGTTGGGGCTTGCCTGCGGTGACGGTTCTGATGAAGGTATAACAGTCAGTGAAGTTACTGACGATGCTACCTTGAGAGAATTCGTGGAATACGCGGCAGGGCGTCTGCAGGACTCGGCCAGCTTTGAAGAAGCTATGCAGCTCATAAACGAGTTCAGGGAGTTTGGGGGAGACTGGAACGATGGTTCCACCTACCTCGTTCTTCTTACCGGGGACGGCGGCGTGTATATCCATGCGAAAAACAGAAAGCTTGAGGATCAGGACTGGTCTGATCTTGAAGACGCGCGGGGGAACAATGTCGGACAACTGTTCCTAAGAGAAGAAGGGGGTCCTATAGAATATTATGGGGAGGATGGGAATCAGAAGAAGAGTTATGCATTTCCGTTCACCGCTGCCTCTGTTCCGCTTACCAATCCATTTGCGCCTGAAGGACAAGAACTTGTCCTGGTCGGCGGATTGATTACGAGCCCCCTGAAGTCAGTGAAAAAGCTTCCTATGAGCAGCTTTCAGACTCTTATAACCTACGCCGGTTTAATCCAACTACGGAAGCCAGGTATGTGGATACCCGGGAGGAACTGAGACAGTTTGTGGAAGAGGCAGCTTTCTTATTTACAGGAGCCTTGGCGCGGAGTGATTCCGGTAATTCACTGGCAGATGCTGGTGGTGGTGATATTGATGTCGTGCTGTTGCGGAGAATCTTCAGACTTGAAAATAGTCCCTGGAGATATGGATCCGTCTACATCTATATAATGGATGACGGAGGCAACGTTATATTCAATGGGGGCAACAGAAATATTGAGCAGACAAACTTGTGGGATTTTCCTCCTGGCAGCGACGATAAATTTATTCGGAGGATCATAGACACGGCGAAGATGGGCGGAGGCTTTGTCGAGTACGACTGGAATGATCCGGAAGATCCGAATGACGACCCGCCTGATGGTGGTGCCGGCGGTTCTTCGCCCAAGCTCGGTTACGCAAAAGCCTTTCGGATCAATAAGAGCGATCCCATGTCCCCCGTGTATATTTTTGGTTCCGGGCTCTACCATCCGGAGTGACTGGAACAGCCGAAGGAAGAACCCGGAAGATAAAAAACAAATGAAAATTTAAATCGGGCCGGGCCGCAACACCGCAGGCCGCCGCAGTACTCTCATCAAGTACTCACTGCTTCTAGACGACACTGTCGATCTCAGATTTTCTCAGCCGATTCATGCTTCTCTATTAGTTGTTCTCCTTTTGCCGTTGCGAAGTTTCCGTCAAACGGTTTCCCTTTGTGAAGCTTGCCTTAGAATCGGACTCCAAAAACCGGACGGCAACTTAACTTGCCCGACCTCCGCGGTTTTGGCTTTCACTTTAACAGTTGCGCGAATGTGGTAACATAAAACTTCTTTCCGACTGGGGCGTCGTCTAACGGCAGGACACCGGGTTTTGGTCCCGGTAGTGGGGGTTCGAGTCCTCCCGCCCCAGCCAAGAAAGACGGTTCTAGCACCCGTGCCAAAAAATTCTCTTAAAGGACTTAACTCTTCCCAGATCGAGGCAGTAACCCATGGAGAAGGCCCTCTGCTTGTTCTCGCGGGCCCGGGCTCGGGGAAAACCAGGGTCATAGCCCACCGGATCGCCTACCTCCTAAACGACCTTTCGGTTCCTCCCGGCAACATCTTGGCCGTAACTTTTACCAACAAGGCGGCCGCGGAGATGAAAAAAAGAGCAGAAGAACTGGCGGGTGAGCGGACAAGCGGCATCTGGATTGGCACCTTTCACTCGATCTGCCTTCGGATTCTCAAAATAGAGGCGAATTCTCTTGAGGGCTACACGCGGGATTTCGTCGTCTACGATCAGAACGATCAGCTGAAGCTCCTAAAAAGCTGCATGAAGGAACTTGATTACGGGGAAAGCCTCTTCTCCCTCAAGGGCGTGCTTTCCAAATTTGATGGGGTTGAGAACAGGGCGGATGTGTCTTTCAGGGACGATTTTTACGGTCGCGCGCTTAGAGAGCTTTATGATCTCTACAAAAATGAGCTTGTGAAGCGAAACGCCATGACGTTTAATGACCTGCTGTGCCTTGCGAACAGGCTTCTTTCGGAAAACGAGGAAGTCTGCGCCCGCTACCAGGACAGGTTCTCTCACGTGCTTGTCGACGAGTATCAGGATACAAACGTTGTTCAGTACCGTTTCGTAAAAATCCTCTCGCAGCGACACCGCAATCTTTTCGTGGTGGGCGACGACAGCCAGTCGATTTACGGCTGGAGAGGTGCCGACATAAATAATATCCTTAACTTTGAAAAGGACTTTCCCGGGGCGGGTGTAATAAAACTCGAGCGTAATTACCGCTCAACGTCTACCATACTCGGCATTGCTAACTCGGTGGCAAGTAAAAATCTCAAGAGAAAGGAAAAGAACCTCTGGACCGAAAACCC
>JAKZRS010000023.1:0-17081 GCA_047518015.1 Thermodesulfobacteriota bacterium
GGCCGTGGAGAGCATGACGGCAAACTCGGAATCCACGGCGAGCTTCCGGCAGATCCAGTAGCAGGCATACCAGATGACGAGGACAACGAGCAGGGCCTGCAGAATTCCCGCCAACCCCGCGGAGAGTACCTTGCCGAACAGTACCCCGGAACCCAGGATGATAAGCCCGATCTTTATGTAGTATTCGGTGCGGACCGCCTCGCGGAAGCGATCGGGGAAAACATTGCCGCCGAGCATTCCGATGAAAAGGGCGAAGATGACGTAGCTTATCCCCCACTCCTTGGCTACCGCATTTCCGGCGATAAACTTGGGGAATTACATACATAAATAAAAAACTAACAAGATGTACTGAAAAGCAAGTATAAAACCATCAAAAGAAATATCAGGTAGTGCTCGGAATCTTTCGCAAATTTAAGTTTTCGGCATTTCTTCAGTTTCAGAATCAAAGACTCATGAGTCTTTGATTCTGAAAATCCGGCTTCGTCAATTACCCTACCTTAATTCCCTCCTTCCTGTCCATTTCTCTCAGTAAGTCCATATCAAGATATCTTCTGCTCCCCCACTTCGTCCCCGATATATGCCTTAGCCTGGCCGCACACAACATCAACGCACTCTGCCCATCAGGAAAAGCTCCCACTACACGGGACCTCCTCCTTATCTCCCTGATTATCCTCTCCATCGGATTGTTAGTCCGGATCCTCCGCCAGTGTGACGACGGAAACCCGTAGTACGTAAGCGTCTCCTCCACACACCTCTCTACCCAACTCGCCGCGGAACCCAACCTCATCTCTTTCAGCTTCTTTATAACTTCCTTTGCTTTTGCCCTCGCAGCTTCCTTGTTCTCAGAAGCGTGGATAGCCTTCAGCATCAAACTCACCACCTCCATCTTCCCCCGAGGCACGTAACTGAACACGTTCCTATAGAAATGAACAACGCAGCGCTGCCACAGAGCTTCGGGATAAAAATCTCCCAAACTCTCCACCAAACCCAGACACGCGTCGCTTATGAACATCTGTACCCCACTAAGCCCCCGGGACTTGAGATGACGCAAAAAACCGCTCCACCCAGCCTTGTCTTCTTTAGCCCCTTCCACCACCCCCAGAACGCGACGATGGCCGTCTGTCCCCACCCCTATGGCTATTAATACCGACACGTTGCCCACTTCTCCTCCCCATCTGCGCTTAAGACTCACCCCGTCAAGATATACATACGGAAACTCTCCTTCTATGGGCCTGCTTCTCCACTTCTCTATATGCTCGTACACACTGTGATTGAGCTTCGAAATGGTTGATGAACTCACCCGAGTGTCCCAAAGCGCCTCGGTGATATCTGCCACCCGACGAGTCGACACTCCCGCAAGATACATCTCCACCAAAGCTTCCTCTATTGATGACTCCCGTCTTCTGTAACGCTCTATAATGGCCGTCTGAAACGTCTGCTCCCGAAGCTTGGGTATGCTCAACGTCACTTCCCCTGCCTTGGTATGGAGCTTCCTTGTGTAGCTCCCGGAACGATAATCCTGGCGATCGGCGCTTCGTTCGTATCGAGCCGCCCCGACCATCTCGTCCGCTTCCGCGTCGAGAACCTGGTTCAGAACTTCCTGTACTGTATCCGTGACAAGGGAGCTTAGGTGTTGCTGCAACTCCTTCTCGTTTATCTGAATTACCTTTTTAGGGCCCTTCGCTGTATAATTACTCATGGCGGTGTTTTCTCCTGTTAAATAGATTTAGAACACTATTTATCTAACCAGATTTACTAGGAAATGCCGCCTTCCTTTTTTAATTTGCGAAAGATTTAGGACGTTATCAAATCAGCTTGAAATACCTATGAAGTTCCGTGTAACGGGCAGAGAACCGCCCTCGTTGACCCGGAATTATGGTATGAAAACATACTCAAGCAGGCAGATCTTCAGATACTGGGATGGTATTCTGAGCGACGCACTATTATGGACTTAACCGGAGATCTCAGAATCTCTAATTCCAAAGATCAACTACTACTCTTCCGACCTGACCGCCTTTCAGCATGACATCTATTTCTGGGTTAACATCTTCAAGAGAGACAGTTCTGCACATCCGCTCAAGAATATCAAGCTTCCACTCGCCGGATATCTTTTTCCATACAAGCCGTCTTCTTTCCATCGGGCAGCTTGCCGAGTCTATACCCACAAGCGTGACCCCCCTCAATATAAAGGGATAGACGTTTATGTTGAGTTCATGAGAAGCAACATTGCCGCACGTCGTTATAACGCCTCTTTGTATCGTGGACTTAATAGCGGTGGCAAGCATCTCTCCGCCCACGGTATCGACCACCCCAGCCCACTGTCCCTTAAGCAACAGTCTGCCCGAAGGGTCGATTAGATCCTCTCTCCCGATAACTTCCTCCGCTCCCAGATCCGCCAGGAACTGTTCTTGCCCGGTCTTTCCCGTGGAAGCCGTCACACTGTAGCCGGCTTGTCCCAGAATAGCGACGGCCATACTGCCGACTCCCCCTGTTGCCCCCGTTACAAGAATCTTTCCGTCTTCAGGCCTTACTCCGCCTTCCACAACTCTTAA
Source organism: Thermodesulfobacteriota bacterium (assembly GCA_047518015.1). GTDB lineage: Bacteria > Desulfobacterota_D > UBA1144 > Nemesobacterales > Nemesobacteraceae > Nemesobacter. Next base: position 2,553 of record JAKZRS010000023.1, read on the forward strand.
CACGGACTGCGCCGCGGTAAAGCCCGCAGTTCCGTAAATCATTGACTCTTTCAGATCAAGTCCCGCGGGCAGGTTAACTACCCAGTCAGCCGGAACCCTCACGCATTGTCCGAACCCCCCGGAAGTACCCATTCCCAGATCGTAACCATGCACTATTACCTTATCTCCGGGTTCAAACTCCCCGCTTTCTGAATGTTCAACGATACCGGCAGCATCAACGCCCGGCGTATGAGGGTAATTTTTTGTGACCCCCCTGTTGCCTATGGCAGAAAGCGCGTCCTTATAATTCAGGGATGAATATTTTACACTTAAGAGCACTTCCCCGTCGGGAAGACTGTCGATTTGTCTGGTTGTGATTTCTCTTGTGAATTTGCCGTCTTCGGTTCTGCTTACAACCATTGCCTTGAAACTATCAGAACTCATTTAAAACCTCCTTCAGTTCCGGTTTTCATCTCTGCAAAGATCCTCAAGCGCAAGTAAAAGCGCCTGCGTTCCAAGCTTTCCGTGCCCGAGAGCTCTTGCCCTTTCATAAAGGGATTTAACAAGGGCAAGCCCAGGAAGATCAATTCCCATCCGCCGTGATTCACCAAGGGCGATCTCCATATCCTTTATGAAGTGTTCAACGAAAAAGCCCGGATCATAATCCCTCTCCATGATTCTGGGGCCGAGATTATTCAGAAGCCAGCTCGAGGCCGCACCGCTTCCCACGGAGCGAAGCATGGTGTGGGGATTTAACCCTGCCCTCTGACAATACATCAAGTTCTCGCAGATTCCTATCATTGCTCCTGCTACCGTGATCTGGTTACACATCTTCGCATGCTGACCGGAACCTGCTTTCCCCTGATACACGATGTTCTTTCCAAAAAGCCCAAGAAGCGGTTTTACCGAATCAAAAACTTCCTCATCCCCTCCAACCATTATTGAAAGCTCTCCTTTCACGGCACCTACGTCTCCCCCGGAAACCGGAGCGTCTAAAGAAACACAGCCGAAACCAAGCGCCTTTTCGTATATTTCCCCTGCAAGAGTCGGCTCGGTTGTGGTCATATCAACAAAGACACGACCGGATGCGGGCTCAATAAGAAGTCCTTCGCGACCGAAATATACTTCTCTTACGTCATCCGGGTAACCGACAATCGTAAAGATAACATCAGCTTGGCAGGAAACCTCACCGGGAGAGTCGCACCAGTGGGCTCCTTCACTCAGAAGTTCCCCGGCCTTTTCCTTTGTTCTGTTAAAAACAAAAACACGGTACCCGGCACGCATCATGTGCCTGCACATGGGGGCTCCCATGATTCCCGTTCCTATCCAGCCTATTGAGTTTTGTTCGGGATTTATTTTATCCATTTCCGCCGACGGCTATTGCGAAGTAACGCTTTGCCGCTTAAGCATGGGAAGATATTTTCCGCCGAGCAGTATATGACCCTCGCTTGAACCGGCAAGGAGTCTCTGCACGAGATATTCTCTGTCAGGCCCGAGAACGTTAACCCCATGGTCTGACTCAACAAGGCATAGAAGCTTTATGTCGCTGCCATTCTTAGCCGCGGTTTCATAAATCGCAGAATAGTTTAGAAGCGCAGCTTCCACGGTGCCGCATGGAAGAGAAGGATTCTGGGCTCCGGCGTGGTATTCGCTCACGCCAAACCAGCATGGGTCGGGGTAGCCGTGAAAATGCAGAATGGACATCTCCTTCTCAATAAGAGAAGGGGCATAAAGAGCGGAAGAGAGTGCCTGAGAGAGTATTACGTAAGTGTCAAAAGACGGTCTTATATCTTTTCTTCCCAAGTCGACTCCTTTCGGTATCTCAAGATAGAGTTTTCCCTTTACAAGACCGATTCTGACTATATCCGAATCCGGATTAAGGTTTGTTTTATCACATCCTGACCTTGAAGTGACAATCCATATGTCTGGAACCTGCTGGTATACGATCTTGCCATCCAGAAGGGTTTTAACATACCACCTATCGTTTGAGGCCGCTCTTACCTCATCAGGGTTGTACTTTGGAATCTCCCGCAGGGAATTCCACATATTCTCATCGATGTACTTGTCCCCAACGTACCCAGGAGACTCGGCAAGCGCTATGAATCCGTATGAAACACCGGTTCTTCCATCAAGTATCTTGTTCGCCACGTCCCTGTGCGAGCGGCGCTTTATTGCATCTGCAAACTTTGACCCCGCGGGAAAAAGATCGGTGCTTTTGAGGTCCGCGCCCAAAGCACAGAGCTTCTTGGCGCATTCAAATTCCTGCGGGTTGTACTCACTTATGGAAAAACGGGTTAGAACAGGTGGTTTTATCGGGGCATATATCTTCGGAATAAGCGAATAAAGCACGAAATTATCAAGCTGATCGTGGGTATATATGGAATCGGATAGATTCATGTTTGTTATCCCGAATTTACTGTGTGAAACCCCTATAACGATCTCCGACATGTTGTTTATCAGGTTTTTAAGCCCTATGGAGATTTTTTCATCATAGGATGTATCCTCGTTCTCAAACTCAGGGTCAAGGGACATTATCGTGATAACCTGAGTGTTATAAGGATCTTGAAGATAGCCCACGGTGAAATCGTCTGCCCAGCCGCTTATTTTGAGTATGCCGCTGACAGAAAGGCTGTCTTTTCTGGCAAGCCTGTAGATATTCTCCGCTATCTTGCTCAGAAACCATCTGATCGGAGACAGTTTCTTCCTAACATCTATTACGGCGTTTACCTTCCTTTTTACGGACTTAAGTCCCATGAGCTTCGAGAACATTCCGTAAGGTACGTCCTTGCCCGTCGCGTCTTCCCAGGAAATCACGTTAACCCCGTTACTCAGAAGCGAGTTCCTGAGTCTCTCCCTGTATGCACTTATCTCGGTCTCCGGATAGTTCTTCGGAATCGGTTTGAAAGTTACGGTAACCCGCTGGGACATCTCCGCTGGATTCTTGGGATTCACCAGATTCTTTATCTTCGGCATTCCGGTGAGCGCCGCTATGGTTTGCAGACCCAAGTCCGCAATTCCCTGATGATTATTCATAAAAAAGACAACCTCACACAACCTGTATTAGGATACAGGCAAAGGGGTAAACAAAACAAAGTAAACGAAAGCTTCAACCAAGCCCGAACCACCTGAAGTCTAACGCTTGGCACGGATTTTTTCAATTTCGCAAAGCATCTTTTCCCGAACAACGCCTTCGAGCTTCTTGCCACCCTCTTTCCCCTTGGGAAAACTGGCAGTATCTATGGGGGGAAGAACGCTCACTACTATATCCCTGTCGGTATTAAGTTCGTAGGAGCCCTTTTTTCTTATATCCTTGCCTCCCCATATGACCATCGGGACAACAGGCACCCTTGAAAAGGAAGCCATAAGAAAACCGCCCTGTTTGAAGGGAAGGAGGGCTCCGTCCTCGCTTCTCGTGCCTTCAGGAGCTATAATCACCGAAGGTCCTTTCCTTATTTTCCTTACAATTTCCCGGACTCTGTTCATATCCCCCATTGACCCATCCCTGGCGACGAAATACTGTCCGCTCAGTGAGCACACCCAACCAATAAAAGGAATCGAGGCGACTTCCTTTTTCATGACGGCCTTCCACTCAAAAGGCAGCACCGCGGAAAAAGTAGGTATGTCAAGGGAACTTTGGTGGTTGCACATAACTATGAGGGGACCGTCGGGAAAATTTTCAGTTCCTTGTACGTCAAGCCGCACCCCGCAGGCCCAAAGAACCGTTTTACCCCAAGGCCGCACAGAGAACTTTACAAGATGTCTGACGGCGAAAAGCGATACTACTATTCCCACAGAACCCCAGAACACCGTAAACAAAGACGAAAGAATTATCGCCAGAATGCTTCTTATTTTTCTCATCAATGCTACCCCGCCGCGCCACGGAAGCAGTTTCTAGGCGCGTGGACTATACGGGAACTATAATATTTACGCCTCGCTCTCCAATCCGTATAGAGTGTTTTCCGGCTTGAAGAAGGAACGTCTCTCCGTCCATGTGTGCCGGGAGATCCGTAAAGGTTTCAAACCACAGTTTTTTTGTCCTAACAATACTGACTTCCCGAAGTCCCTCGTGACGACCCTCAAGCACCTTTTGTATCTTAAAAAGCCTTCCCAGTGGATTCATGTCACTTATTATATGGATATCAAGATATCCGTCGAATATGTCGGCCCGGGGGGCCAGCTTGAACTTTCCACCCTGAAAAGGGCCGTTTGAAGCCCCGAAAAGAAGCAGTTTCTCACCCACCGCGGCCACCGCTCCAACTTCGCCATCCATCTCGGAGAAAAACCCCTGGAACCGAAACGCCTCAATTACCGCTCCAACAATGTAACCGAAAGAACCAAAACGTCTGAGTCCCAGCTCACCGAAAGCGTGCGCCACGGCCCCGTCCATCCCGACCCCGAAACCGTTTATAAAGCATTTTTCATCAACAAAAGCCACGTCAGCTTTCCTCGAGCGGCCAGAAAAAATATTATCTACGGCCGCATGCGTATCAATCGGAATACCGGCAGCCTTCGAAAAATCGTTTCCGCTGCCGCCTGGGACAATTCCAAAAACGGCTTCGGTGCCGTGAATCGAACTTACGATTTCGCTTGAAGTACCATCTCCTCCAAGAGAAATCATGTGGGTAAATCCTTCACAAAGCCCTTCTGCGGCGATCTTCGCAGCATGCCCGGGGAATTGCGTAAACCTTACCTCGTGGGCAATTTTTCTTGTTTCAAAAGCGCGGCGAACCTGCTCAAGTGTTCCACCAAGTGCTCTTGTACCCGCTTTGGGATTTGCTATCACAAGGTATTTCATCTTGTCTTTTTCCTGTTCCCGGTATCAGGGTTACAAAGCATTATGATACCCAACAACTTGATTAATGATCGTTTTTCTGGTATTAAAAGCAGTTTTGTAAAAGGAATTTGGAGGATACTTAATGACAGAAGAAGCCGCAGTTACCGAAAAACTCAGCATGAAAAGTCTGCTTGAAGCAGGCGTGCATTTCGGACACCAGAAAAGCCACTGGAATCCGAAGATGAAATCTTTCATCTTCGGAGCAAGAAATGGCATTCATATAATCGACCTTCAGCAGACCGTCACCCTTTTTAGCAGAGCGTTTAATTATGTAAGAAACATAGTGGCGGACGGAGGAACCGTTTTACTGGTAGGAACCAAGAAACAGGCCCGGGGAATAATCGAGGAAGAATCAACCCGATGCAACATGCCTTACATAAACACGCGTTGGCTGGGCGGAACCCTTACCAATTTCAACACGATACGTTCAAGGGTTGATTATCTACTGGAACTGAAGAAGCTTGAAGAAGACGGACAGATGGAAATGCTTCCGAAAAAAGAAGCGAAAAACCTCAGAAGAGAGATAGCGAAGCTTGAGGGGCTTCTGGGTGGAATAGCAAACATGAAGCAGATTCCAGACGCTATTTTCGTCGTAGACACCAAAAAAGAACATATCGCGATAAAAGAAGCGAGAAACCTTTCAATACCAGTTATAGCGATCGTGGATACGAACTGCGATCCCGCAAACGCGGATTATCCGATTCCGAGCAATGATGACGCCATAAGGGCGATAAAGCTGTTCACTTCAAAAACAGCTGATGCCTGCATTGAAGGAACCCACATATATCAGGAAAAACTGGTGAGTGGAGAGATTGAACAAGTAAAAGAAGACCGTCTTGCGGGCGTAGTGGTAGAAAGGAAAGTGTTTGTTTTCAAGGAAGTTGAGTCTGGTGATGATACGGGAGATTTCGTTTCGGTAGCGATCTCGGAATCTTCGCAAAGTGAAAACGCACAAATGCGGAAAGAAGCTTCACAGAATACGGAAGAGAAAAAAGAGGATTAAAAATGGCTGAAATCAAAGCAACGATGGTAAAGGAGTTGAGAGAACAGACAGGCGCTCCGTTTCTTGACTGCAAAAATGCACTTGTGGAAACCGAAGGGAATTTCGAAAAAGCGTCCGAGGTCCTGAGAATAAAAGGCGTTGCGAAAGCGTCTAAAAAAACCGCCAGAAAAACCGATCAGGGAATTATATCTTCATACGTTCACGCGGGCGGCAGAATAGGCGTAATGCTCGAGGTTAACTGCGAAACGGATTTTGTGGCCAGAAACGATGAATTTCAGAATCTCTGCAGGGAAGTCGCGATGCAGATAGCCGCAAACAATCCGATCTACGTAAGAAAGGAAGAAGTCTTAGAAGGTGAAATAGAAGATGAAAAGCGGATTCTCAAGGCGGAAGCTATGGAATCGGGAAAACCCGAGGATATAGCGGAAAAAATGGTTGCGGGGAGAATAAACAAGTTTTTTGAGCAAATATGCCTTCTTGAACAACCCTACATAAGAGATCCCAAAATAAAAGTTGTTGACCTTGTAAACAATCTGATAGCAAAAATCGGCGAAAACATAGTTGTAAAAAGGTTCGTAAGATACCATCTGGGCGAATGAAAAGACTGCGCAATGGGATCCTCTGAGAAAATCATCCCGAAATATAAAAGAGTCCTGCTGAAACTCAGCGGAGAAGCTCTTCAGGGTCCCGGCCAGTTTGGTATCAATTCCGACGTAATTGAATACGTCTCCGAAGAGATAAAAACTCTCTACTCGCTCGGAGTGGAAACGGCCATAGTTATAGGCGGAGGAAATATCTTCAGGGGTGTTTCCAGTTCTTCAAAGGGTATGGACCGCTCCACGGCCGACTATATGGGGATGCTCGCAACTGTGATAAACGCGCTTGCCCTGCAGGATTTCCTCGAAAGAAAAGAAATTCCAACACGGATACAGACTGCCCTTGAAATAAAACAGGTTGCCGAACCCTTTATCAAAAGAAAGGCTATACGTCATCTTGAAAAGGGAAGAATAGTCATATTTGCCTCAGGTACCGGCAATCCGTTCTTTACAACCGACACGGCTGCAACTCTAAGGGCGCTGCAGATGGGAGCGGATATCATAATGAAGGCAACCAAAGTTGACGGCATTTATGACAAGGATCCGGTTAAAAACAAAGATGCCTCTAAGTTCAGCGAACTCACGTACATGGAAATTCTCAAAAAGGGGTTGAAAATCATGGATGCAACTTCAATTTCCCTTTGCATGGAAGAAAATATTCCCATAGTGGTGTTCGATCTTTTTGAAAAAGACAGCATAGAGAGAATTATACGCGGAGAGAGAGTAGGTACTATTGTAAGGAGCGGTACGGAACAATGAGCGAAGAACTGTCCGTTGAGGAACTTTGTATTGACGCCGAAGACCGGATGGACAAGACAGTAAGCGTTTTCGAGCAGGAGCTTTCCAGGATAAGAACCGGAAGGGCGTCAACGGGTCTTGTCGATACGATGAGAGTTTCCTATTTCGGCGCCCAGACCCCAATTAACCAGCTCGCCAACGTATCGGTTCCCGATAGTTCAACCATACTCATACAGGCGTGGGACCCGAGCGCTGTTGAGGGGATCCAGAAGGCAATCGCACAGTCTGAACTCGGAATAACCCCGTCGGTTGACGGAAACGCGATCAGACTTCTTATACCTCCCCTGACGGAGCAGAGAAGAAAAGAACTGGTCAGGCACACGGGCAAGATTGCCGAAGAACACAGAGTATCAATAAGGCAGATAAGAAAAGATGCGAACAATCTTATAAAAAAAGCCGGGAAAAAAGAGAACCTCCCTGAAGACGAAACAAAAAAAGCCCTCTCCGAAATACAGGAACTGACAGATGAGAGGATAAGCAGGCTAAACGTCCTGCTTGAAAAGAAAGAAAAGGAAATACTGGAAATCTGAGAATCGCGCGGGTTACCGGCTTATAACCTTGATACCATCCATGTAGGGAACCAGCACCTCGGGAACTTCCACGGTTCCTTCTTCGGTCTGGAAATTCTCAAGAATTGCCAGAAGAGCTCTGCCCACAGCTACTCCCGAACCATTAAGGGTGTGAAGGTAAGCCGGCTTGGACCCTTTTGATTCTCTGTATCTTATGTTGGCCCGCCTTGCCTGAAAGGCCTCGAAATTGCTGCAGGATGATATCTCCCTGTATCTGCCTTCGCTCGGTACCCATACTTCAATATCATAAGTCTTGGCGGAAGAAAATCCCATGTCCCCGGTGCAAAGAACAACAACCCTGTAGGGAATACCCAGAAGCTCGAGAATCCTCGCGGCATCAGCGGTCAGCATCTCAAGTTCTTCATACGAGTTCTCCGGATCGGCGAAACGTACAAGTTCTACCTTGTTGAACTGGTGCTGCCTCATTATTCCGTGTACGTCTTTACCGTAAGAGCCTGCCTCCTTTCTGAAGCATGGAGTGTAGGCCACGTATTTAACCGGAAGCATCTCCGCGGGAATTATCTCGTCGCGGTGGATGTTGGTAACCGGAACCTCGGCAGTGGGAACCATGTAATAATCCGTATCGCTCAGTTTAAAAAGGTCCTCTTCAAATTTGGGGAGATTTCCCGTTCCTATAAGACTCTCGATGTTGGCTACAAATGGAGTGAGAACCTCTGTGTACCCGTGCTGCTTGGTATGAATATCAAGCATGAAATTTATAAGTGCTCTCTCAAGCCGCGCGCCCGCTTTTTTGTAAAGCGCGAATCGCGCGCCCGCGATCTTCGTTGCCCTGGGAAGATCCAGGATGTCAAGCTCCGCACCCAGCAATACGTGGTCTTTTACCTCAAATTCAAAATCTCTCGGTTCTCCCCACTTTCTTATCTCAACGTTGCCCGTGTCGTCAGGCCCCTCGGGGACCGAGGAATCAGGCATATTGGGAACATACAGGAGAAATTCCCTGAGAAGCGCCTCCACTTCCGCTTTCTTCTCGTTAAGGTCCTTTATCTCTTCCGAGAGAACCCTTAGCTCCGGCAGAAGCCTTGAAAGCTCCTTTTCGTCTCCAGACCTCTTAAGAGTTCCTACTTTCCTTGAGCCCTCATTTCTCTGGTGTTCAAGAGTCTCAACCCTTATTATTATCTCTTTTCTCCGGGAATTCAGTACGACAAACTCAGAGAGGTCGGTTTCATACCCGCGGGTAGCGAGTTTTTCACCCACAAGATCAATATTTTGCTCAATTAACTTGGGATCCAGCATTTAAAACATATACTCCTCAAGAACTTGAAGAAACCAGAATCGAGTGTCTAATTTACACTCACAGCCAATATTTTCAAACAGCTTGCGACTTTGCACAAAAAGCTCTTTTCGGGTTTAATAACGAAATCTACGAACCTGAAAGAGCATAAACAAAGGGAGCACGGAATGGAAATACTGAATAACGGAATAGAAATAACCTACTTTGGACATTCCGCTTTCTCGGTAAGATCGTCCGGCGGCAAAACGGTGATGATCGACCCGTGGATTGAAGAAAACCCATCGTGTCCGGAGCAACTCCGCGAAGTCGGTCATATTGACATTATAGCAATCACGCACGGACATTTTGACCACATAGGCGACGTGATTTCTCTTTGCAAAAAATACAATCCCAAGGTGGTGGCAAACTGGGAAATCTGCGACTGGCTGGACTCAAAAGGAGTTCAAAATTGCATACAGTGCAACAAGGGAGGCAACGTGACCATAGACGGGATAAGGTTCACAGTAACCCACGCTCAGCACAGCAGCAGCATGAAGGAGGAGGACGGAACGGTTATCTATGGCGGAGAACCGGTAGGCTACATAATAAAGTTTGAAAATGACTACACAATATACCACGCCGGAGATACAAACATTTTCGGTGACATGAAGCTTATATCAGAAATATACAAACCGGAGTTGGCAATGCTTCCTATCGGAGATCTTTTTACGATGTCTCCGCTCGAGGCATCGTACGCGTGCAGGTTACTTAACGTGAAGTGGGTCGTTCCTATGCACTACGCAACTTTTCCGCTTCTGGTGGGAACTCCGGATGAACTGAAAACGCTTACCAGAGATATTGATTCGCTGACCGTGGTTGCTTTGGAACCGGGGCAGAAAATTACCTGACCTGCAGAGAGTTTTTATTTGAAAACTGAAGGAACTTTTTTGTTCTCATAGAATGTAATAAATGCTCCCAAGAATGCTTGCTTGAGGATATGTTGACACAGAGACAATTTCCCAAACAATATTGAGTCATGAAAAATCCGGTAAAATTACTAGTCATCGTTGCTTTGCTTCTCGCTGTTTCCTGTGGGGGAAAGCAGGTGATTTACGAAGGAACAGCGAAACAACTGAACGACGAAGTTCTTGAAGAACTTAACAAGGAAGGCGGTTTTCCTTGGATATTCGGCGGAACAAATTACGACAAAGTATTTGACATACTCAAGGAAATACAGATCCGCTATCCCTATACCAAGTACGCTGCGCTCGCCGAACTGAGAAGCGGTGATGTCTATTTCAAAAAAAAGGAATACCTTCAAGCTGCCGAGGAATACGAGAATTTCATAGCGAACCATCCGGGCCACGAAGAACTTGATTACGCAATGTATAGCCTCGGATTCTCCTACTATAAAATGAAATCGGGGAAGGACAGAAATCACTCAAAGCCACTTAAAGCGATAAAGTGGTTTACATTGCTCAAGAAAACCTACCCTGACTCCCCGTATGTTGAGCAAACGCAGGAGAAAATTGAGGAATCCAGGAAAGTACTCGCGGAAAGAGAAATCTATCTAGGGAAATTCTACCAGAAGAAAAAAAACTACGAAGCTGCGGCTCAAAGGTATAAAAACGTTCTGGAAAATTATTCCGACACTGAATACGCGGAAAAAGCCAGGGAGCTTCTCTTAGAGACTCAGGAGAAATTATCCGAGCAGGCATCCTAGCATCTGGAGAAACCTTTTGCGGGGCTGCAGGCAACCAATCCGGCACGTAAACTTAACGACACGGTAGATTCACTGGACGGCTATGCTTTTATCTGGAACGTGTAACGTGATAAGGCAACGCTATCCCGCTTAAACAACACAACAGACATGGTAACGACATACAAGCTGCCAGCATATCTGGTTGCGGTTATCTTTCTCATCTCCTGTGCGTCTTCTGATGAGGAGAAGATAAATCTTCTTCTGGACAAAAGGACCAGTGCCTTTGAACTAAAGGACCCCGGAATATATTCGGAGTGCATACACGAAGATTATAGAATAGCCTCGGGGGAGGAAGTAACGGACAAGCAAACACTGGTGAGCAGATTCAGGGATCACGTATCCATCATTGACACGGTATCGTTCGGTGAATCCGAAAGATACATATATATCAACGGAACAGATGCAAGGGTAATGATGCTCTCTTCCATTGACGTAAAGATAGATGGCTATTCAATGACTTACAAAGCCAAAGAGGTTATTAATTTGTCGAAAGTATTGGGGCAGTGGAAAATAACCAAGGAGTCTATGCTTAATTTGCTCAGCGGAACTATGATTCTTGACAACTAAGAGCTAGCCGAACTTCTTTTCAATATCTTCCTGCTCTTCCTTGCAATCTATGCAAAGAGTAGTCTCCGGTCTTGCAATCAGTCTCTGCTCCGAGATCTCCTCTTCACAAACCTCACAGATCCCATAAGAGCCGTCCTCAAGCCTTGCAAGCGCATCGAGTATTTTCCGAAGCAGCTTTCTTTCCCTGTCCCTTTCCCGCAACTCAAGAACCCTGTTTGACTCGGACAGCGCCCTGTCGAGGGGATCCGGGAAAGAATTGGATCCCTTGCTCATCCTATCGACAGTGTCGTAGGCAATGCCCAGAATGTCGGACATTTTCTGAATCAGGTTGATTCTTACCGTTTCCCTGGTTTCCGCCTTCATGGGAAATATTATATATACCCATGCTTTTTTTGTAAATTTGACGAAGCACGGCGAATATAATTAGTTATCTGCCATGTCGAGAATGAAGAGACTAACGATCGAGTTGCCGGAGGAAATGGCGGCACCTGTCTCGGATCTGCTTCTGGGTCTTGAAGCCGGAGCCGTAAGCGAGGAGCAAAGAAAATACGGAGGACTGTTAATTCATGCGTATTTTAAGGAAAAAACGGATATTGCGGGGATCATAACGACCGTAAAAGAGTTCTCGACGCTCTTTGACGAAAGCGCGGAGGCGGTAAGGTTCACCACTCGATACATCGATCAAGCGGACTGGGAAGGATGGAAATCTTATCTGAAACCTGTAAGGGCAAGTCACCGAATAGTTATCAAACCTCCTTGGGAAAAACAATACCAGGCGGAGCAAGGAACCAAAGTAGTTGAAATAAATCCGGGAAACGCTTTTGGCACCGGACATCACGAAACAACAAGAATATGCGTAAGCTATCTGGACGAGATTATCGAAAAGCTCCCCGGATGTTCCGTTCTTGATGTTGGATGCGGAAGCGGCATTCTAGCCATATGCTCAATAAAACTGGGAGCAGACATTTCGTTCTGCGCAGATATTGATTTTAAAGCTGCAGTGGAAACCATCTCAAATTCCGAGAGAAACAGGATTTCCGACAAGATAAAAGTCTGGTGTGGCTCTCTGGACTGCACACGGAAAAGATTCGACGTGGTTGTTTCCAACACATCCAAAGATACTCTTATCTCGATGAAAGACAGTTTAAAAAAGAGGCTTCTCCCCCTAGGACACCTTATAGTGTCTGGAATACAGGCAAACGAGAAACAGGAGGTAGCCGATATATACGGAAACTCGGGTTATGATATGGTTAGCGGAAAAGTCGAGGGCGAATGGGCCGGCCTGCTCTTCAGGTTGAAAAAATGAGGAAACCGACGGAATGAACTCCTTTAAAACTATAGAATGGAAAAACAACAGGGTTTTAATGATTGACCAGAGAAAGCTTCCCAGCGAGGAAGTCTACATTGAATGCGCAACGTTTGAAGAGGTTGCCGAGTGCATCAGGAAGCTGGTTATCAGGGGGGCTCCGGCAATAGGAATAGCGGCTGCCATGGGAATGGCTCTAGGGGCCCTAGGTATCAGCAACGACTGCTCCTACGAAGAATTCGCAGAGCGCATGAAGACCATATCAAAGCATCTGGCCATGACGCGACCGACGGCCGTAAATCTGTTTTGGGCTATCAGTAGAATGAACAGACTGATTTCCGAGTACAAAGGTCAGAAAGTGGAGGAAATCAAAAAACTACTCATAGACGAAGCAATTAACATAGAGGAAGAAGACCTCAGAACATGCATGGAGATAGGAGAAAACGGTTCGGAACTAATAAGAGACAACTCTGTTATCCTCACGTACTGCAACGCCGGAGGACTCGCCACCGCAGGTTATGGAACTGCTCTAGGGGTAATAAGATCGGCCTTTCGCCAAGGCAAGAACATAAGCGTAATATCATCAGAGACAAGGCCAGTTCTCCAAGGAGCGAGGCTAACTACCTGGGAGCTTGAGCGAGACGGCATTCCGGTTCGTTTGATAACAGACAACATGGCCGGCCATCTGATGAGCAAGGGAGTTGTGGATTCGGTCGTAGTCGGAGCCGACAGAATAGCTTCAAACGGAGATACGGCCAACAAGATAGGAACCTATTCCCTTTCCATACTGGCCAAGCATCACAATATTCCCTTTTACGTAGCCGCTCCCACTTCAACCATAGATAACGAATGTTTAAGTGGAGATGATATTATAATTGAGCAAAGGGATCCCGAAGAGGTAACACACATAGACGGCAAACGAATAAGCGCTGAAGTAAACGCGATCAATCCCGCGTTTGACATTACCCCGGCCGACAATATCGAATGCCTGATAACTGAAGTCGGTCTATTCAAAAAGCCCTACACGAAATCTCTCGGCAGGCTTAAGAAGAAAGATCAGTAATCTCCCCTTTCTATTTCTTCCTGAGCTTCAACGCTCAGCTTGGTAAAGGGCATTGCAATGAGTCTCTCTTCCCCTATTTTTTCCCCGGTAATTTCGCAGAAGCCATATTCTCCGTTTTCAATTCTCTTTAGAGCGTCATCTATCTGATGCAGTTTGTTGCGCTCCCTGTTTGAAAGAGTAAGAGCAAGTTCTCTCTGCCTGTCCTCGGACGCGTGGTCGTAAAAATCCCCGACGTTGAAACGCAGATGGTCCGACTCCTCTTTTATTGATCTGGTTACGTCTTCAAGCAGCTCCCCCCTCATTTCCTTGAGCATTGCAGTCATCTGAGCAAGAAACTTCTTGGTGTATTTTCTGGGATTCGCTTTCCTCGATTTGGCCTTTGCACCAGTCTTCGTAGAAGAGCTTTTTTTTAAAGGGGTTTTTTCGGGTTCTTTTTTCTTTGTTTTTGGCACGCTAACTCCTCTTATGGTAGAAGTTCAGATTCTCTAAGGGTGAATTAAGATAAAAAGAAAAAATTTTTTGTCAATACTCGTTATTCCCAATACGCCCATTCAACTCTGAAGTGCAACACCCTGGTTAAGGATCTAGTTTGGGGAATTTTATAATTTCTCAAACACACTGTAAAAACAGTTATGCAAAGGTGACAATCTCCGAGACGAGAACAGGAGGTTGTCGTGACCAGGAGTTACAAGCAGTTGGACATTCTCGAGCGTCAGCGGATTTACTTTCTGCGCAAGCAGGGATTTTCGCTTCGGAAGATTGCTGAGGATCTCAGTCGTTCTCCATCAACCATATCGCGGGAGGTCAAGCGCAAGGCCAGG
>JAKZRS010000024.1:0-7945 GCA_047518015.1 Thermodesulfobacteriota bacterium
CCCCGGGTCTCATGCAACAAACCTTGGGATCACCGATCCCATTCAGTTAGCGGTAGTCAGTTGTTCAGGCCGAAACCGATGATGATTCCGCCCTTGCGGCTGTCCTTAAGCCACGGCGCGCCGCCTTGACCAAAGTGCGCCCAACCGGTCCAGCCGCCGAAGCCCGACGGCACCGCGACGAATTGCTTACCATCGACGGTGTAGGTCGACGGGCTGCCGAAGATGCCCGAGCCAGTCTGGAACGACCACAGTTCCTCGCCGGTCGCCTGATCATAGGCGCGGAACTCGCCCTCGGGCGTGCCCGCGAACAACAGATCGCCGCGAGTCGATAGCAAGCCACTGGTAAACGGCGAGCGATCCTTGACGACCCAAATTTTCTCACCGGTCCGCCCATCGAAGGCCACCAGTTGACCATAGCCGGTGTTCCAGCCGATGGTACCGATGCCCCAATAGGGCTTGCCCTGGGTGCGCTCCTTCGGGTTCAACCCCTCGCCCATCGGCGCGCTCTGGATATCGACGCAGATTTCCCGGCTCGGCACGAAGACCATGCCGGTTTCCGGATTGACCGTCATCGGGTTCCACCATTTGCCGCCTTCGGAGGCCGGGCAGATGTCCTTGGCCTCATATTCGTAAGTCGGAACCTTCTCCATGTTCCAGATCGGCCGACCTTCCGGCGTGAAGCCGGTCGCCCAATTGACCTTGGAGATCGGCACCCCATAGCGGAACTTTCCGTTGGTGCGGTCGATCTTGTAGAGGAAGCCGTTGCGATCGCCGTGCAGCCAGACCTTTTCGTCGTCGAAATCGACCAGGATCGGCTCGTTGTTGCCGTCATAGTCCCAGACGTCGGCCGGCGTGTACTGGAAGTAGAACTCGATCGCGCCGGTGTCGGGATTGAGCGCTAGGGTGGAGTTCGAATAGAGGTTGTCGCCTGGGCGCACCGTGCCGTCCCAATCGGGATTGGGATTGCCGACACCCCAGTAAAGCAGATCGAGCTCGGCGTCGTACGAGCCGGTGATCCAGGTCGAAGCGCCGCCGTTCATCGCCGCTTCGGTCGAGCCCCAGCTGTCGTGACCGGGCTCGCCCGGCCCGGGGATGGTATAGGTCCGCCACGCTTGTTCGCCGGTCTCGGCGTCCAAGGCCTCGAGGTATAGCCGGGTCGGATATTCGGCGCCGGAGACGCCGGCGATGACGTTGCCCTTCACCACGATCGGCGCGACCGTCATGGTGTAGGCGTTCTCCCAATTGCCCACGGTCACGTCCCAAACCACCTCGCCGGTCGCCATGCTGAGCGCGACGACGTGGGCGTCCGGGGTGGCGACGTAGACCTTGTCGCCATAAAGCGCGACGCCGCGATTGCCGATGTCACAGCACATATTGCCGGCGACACCTTCGGGAAGTTGGTGAACGTAGCGCCAGATCTCGGTCCCTTTCTCGGCATCGATCGCATAGGTGCGGCCATGCGCGGCGGTGACGTACATCACGCCGTTATGGACCACCGGGGTGGTGTTCTGCGCATCCAGCGTGCCCAGCGAAAAGATCCATTTCGGCACCAATCCGCCGACATTGCCGGTGTTGATCTGGCTCAGCCTGCTGTAGCGATTGCCAGTGTAGTTGCCGATCGCCATCAGCCAATTGTTGGGATCTTCCTGAGCGGTCAGCAGCATTTCTTCGGTCACGACGTCTTGCGCCATCACCGGTTCCGCCAAGTTAGGCAGAACGGCCACGGCCGCGCCGGTTAGGAGCGCGATAAGTGTCCCTGTCCTTGTCCTCTTCATAACGGTTTCTCCCTGATGCAATAACTCATTGAACGAGGGCGAGCATTATTTGGACGGTATTTGCGGTTCGACGCCAGTTGTCCGATGCTATTCGCGAGACACGCAAGGGTTCTGGCATATTTTGAGTGTGCCCCCGTCGGGTGGATCGTGCCGCAATCGCGGATGTGGCGCAAGCTTGTGTCGATAAGCCCGCCGCGGTGCCTGTTATGATACGAGCCAGTGGCAGACAAAATATCGTCGTCGCAGTAACTTGAAGGGATATTCTGCGATCCCTATGTGTCCGTCCGGGGACTTTATGAGTCGGATGAATCGGTTATCCGGCGGCCCCTCTTGAAGAGCTGAATCAGCTGTGATTCTCTGGGGTGGTGAATTTGCTCTTGAGGTGCCCCATGTGGACTGCCGACAACCTCCCGCGCTACAACCGCGACAAAGTTCAGGTCTTCGTCGACAGAACAGTTCCTTTTCTCGTTTCGCGCTCGCGGCGTTTTCTGTTTCCCTGCTTTTTTCATTCCCTTTACTATGAATCGGAAACCATTTTCTTTCAGCGGTATTTTAGATGCTTCTGAGTTTCCGGGCTTTAAACTCAAATTATATTGTTTATAATTCTTCGAATCAAAAGTTTTTCGGAGGCCTAGCGTGCCCTTATATGAATATGAATGCGACAGTTGTATGGAAAATTACAACACGGACATAGACAACTTGGTCGCCAAGCTTACCAAGACAAACGCAAGGAAAGTTCTCAAGCAAAACCGCAATTTCTGTTACATCGAAGTCACAAGTGACAAGAGCAGAAAGCTACTTTTCGAGCTTGGGGAAAAGGGGGTAAGCGGTGCGAGGAGATTCCGTTATAAGCTTGATGACGGGAAGGTGCTTTACCTTGAGCTTAAGAGTTTTCGTTTCAACCACCTTGTGTACGGAGATGACGACCAGGATGAAATCAAATGCCCTCTCTGCGACGATTCCGAGGCGGTGAGAAGGGTTTTTTCCACCTTCAAGGCTATATTCGAGGACAAGAGCAAAAGGGCTCCGGGTCCCGGAGACGAGCTCAGATGGCATCTTGAATACAAGCAGCAAAAGGATGAAGAGATAGAAAGTGACTGGGTCGGGCAGGACCACCTGAGCCAGTATTTCAACAGATAGGAGACGAAAATGCCCCTCTATGAATTTGAATGCATGAAGTGCAGAGGCAACGTTGAAAAATCCCTAAAAACTCTTGAGAGAAAACGGGACAAAGAGACCGTAAAAAGCCTTGTCGAGAAATATGACAATATTTACGCCATAGAGGTTGTCGACCTTGAGCGTGAAGAAATAGTTGCGAAGCACGGAAGAAAGGGAAAAGATTCCATGTTCAATGATTTCTACCTTAAAGACGGAACCCTGCTTGCGCTCTTCAACATGCGAAACTACAGGTTCTCTGAGCTTATATACGAAGAAGGGGACGAAGAAAAGGTAAGGTGCTATTGCGGGGAGAAAAAGAAGGTGGAAAGAGTAATCTCGACTTTCGCTTTCACGAAGGATCTCTCAACCGATATGCCGAAGCCCAATCTCTCGCACCTGCCGCCTTCGGTTAGAAACAGAACTCACATCGGGGAGTACATAGAGGAAAAAGACAGGCCTAAAAAGAACAGGCCTCCGAAGAGCAGGAGATAACCGCCGGCGCCCGATTTCTTCGCTTCCGGCCGGCCGGATTTCTCACGCCTGATTCCCTTTATTTTTTTCCGCGTACTCTTCTTTGCGCTTGCCGAATCTTTTCTCAAGTTCATCTGATATGTCTTGAGGGTCAAGACCCGCTTCGCAGAGAAGTACCATGGAATGGAACCACAAATCGGTAAGCTCGTATACGAGTTCGTCCTTATCCCCGTTTTTCGCGGCTATTACGACTTCGCCGGCTTCCTCTCCGATTTTCTTGAGTATCCTGTCAAGCCCGCCTTTCATAAGGCCGCTTACGTAGGACCCTTCCTTGGGGTTTTGTTTCCTGTCCTCTATTACGGAAAACACCTTTTTAAGGGATCCTTTCTCAAATACGGGGGCCGCTTTTTCTTCCATGTCCCCTGATCTGTAAAAACATGTAGGCTCTCCGGTGTGGCAAGCCACCCCGGTCTGATCCACCGTTATAAGCACTGTATCGCAGTCGCAGTCAACGAAGATTTCCTTTACGTCCTGAAAATGGCCGGATTCTTCTCCCTTGTTCCAGATCTTTTTTCTAGACCTGCTCCAGAAGTGGGTTCTTCCCGTCTTGATGGTCATCTCAAGAGCTTCTTTGCTCGCATATGCGAGCATGAGTACCCGCCCGCTTGAGCTGTCCTGCACTATTACGGGCAAAAGGCCTTCGTCGTTAAACTTGAGTTTTTCAAGATCCATATCCATGGGGGTTTCGCTCCGCTGGAAATACGTCAAGATAATAATTGCAAAGCCTACGTTGTCAAAGAGCTGCAGCGGAGGGGAGCGGCCGTGGAGGGTTCAGTTTGAAGCGCTTTTCCGTCTGGGAGTTTTTCTCTGAGTTGTAGTTGATTTTAGATGTGCAACTGTAAGACTGCTGTGCGCAGGGAGGACTTGCGTTTGTGTTTTCGATAGCACTCTCCCTCCCATCTTGTATTTTTGTGGAAAGACTGATCAAAAGTATAAAACGAATTCTCCTGAGAGGTTTTTTTTAATTCATAAGAGGAGCAGTTGATTTGGACGGTTTTTTTATCAATACGGATTTCTACAGCCGCCTTTACTTCTACGGACGAAGGTCTTTTGGTATACTTCCCTTTTTTTGTATGTGGAGATGTGTACGTGGTTGTTGGGCGGGCCTATCTTGAGTTCAGTGGAACCACTTTGAAACATAGTGCAAGACGGGATTCCATTGACAGACCTGCAAAAAGTCGGATGATATTGAGTGTTGCGTTTTTAAACCGTTTTTAATGAACTCAGAGTTTAATCTTGGTATTATCAGGAAGGTAAAAAACTATGGCTAGAATTACGATTGAAGACTGCTTAGAGAAAGTTGAGAACAGATTTGCTCTTTCCATCGCTGCGATGAAAAGAGCAAGCCAGATATCCAAGGGAGCTACTGTTGTGGCATCCGAAAACGACGACAACAAGCATGTCGTCTCGGCGTTAAGAGAGATAGCTGAAGGAAAAATAAACGTCATATATCCCAGAGACAGGGACAATTACTGATTACACACGTAGTCACGTTCGTTTTTAACCCGCCAGTGAGGTAAAGATCCTTTTATGCTCTCGGTAGGCATAGACGCGGGAGGAACGTTTACTGATTTTGTTTTTTTCGACGGAAAAAAAATATCGATAAACAAGGTTCCTTCCACCCCCTGCGACCCTTCGATAGCAGTACTCAAGGGGCTCCAAAGCCATCCTGTTGAGTTTTCCCATATATCGGAAATTATCCACGGAACCACCGTGGCCACAAACGCTCTTTTGGAACGGGAGGGGGCGAAGACCTGCCTTGTCACCACAAAGGGTTTTGAAGATGTAATAGAAATTAAGCGCCAGAACAGGGAAAAACTGTACGATCTGTTCTGGAGCCCTGCCGTTCCTCTTGTTCCCCCAGAACTCAGATTTGGTGTTTCCGAGAGAACGGATTACCGCGGGTGTGTGCTCGCTTGCCCCGATGGGGCTGAAATAGAGGAAATAATGGAGAAGATATCTTCTCTAGGTGTTGAGGCGATAGCGGTTTGTTTTCTACATTCGTATGCGAATCCTGAAAATGAGCGCGCAGTCGCAGCCGTGCTCGCTAGGCTCGGTATCCCGATTACCATCTCGTCGGAACTTGTCGCGGAATTCAGGGAATATGAAAGGACTTCGACAACTGTTCTGAATTCTTACCTGATTCCTAAAGTGAGCGAATACATGCGCTCGCTTTCCCGTCGCCTCAAGGAAAAATCTCTCTCCATCATGCAGTCAAACGGCGGGGTTATATCCGCCGAGCAGGCGGCCGAGGGGCCCGCGAAAATAGTTCTCTCCGGTCCCGCTGGAGGAGTGGTTGGGGCTTTTGAGATATGCGCGCTTTCCGGGAGAAAGAAGATCATTACCTATGACATGGGAGGAACCTCAACCGACATATCTCTTTGCGATGGCAAAATAAGCTTTACGACCGAAAACACCTTGGGCGGTGTCGCAATCAAGGTACCGATGATAAACATCTTAACCATAGGGGCCGGGGGTGGTTCAATTGCTTACATCGCCGAGGGGGGAATCCTGAAGGTAGGACCGCGCAGCGCCGGCGCCGACCCTGGTCCCGCGTGTTACGGAAAAGGTGCTTTGCCGACCGTAACGGACGCGAATATAGTTCTTGGGAGAATGGATCCCGGCTGGTTTCTTGGCGGCGAGATGAAAATACACCCCGAGAGATCCTTTGAAGCGCTTCGCTCGCTTGCCCCGGATCACCCCGCGGAAGAAATCGCGGAATCTGTAGTCAAAATTTCGAATTCAAACATGGAAAAAGCTCTTCGTGTGATATCGGTCGGGAGGGGCTACGATCCGAGGGAATTTTCCCTCGTTTCGTTTGGTGGTGCGGGAGGGCTTCACGCCTGCGACCTCGCCCGTTCCTTGGGCATCCGGGAAGTCGTCTTTCCAAGAAATCCCGGGGTGCTTTCCGCCTACGGTATGCTTCTTGCCGATTCCTTCAAGGATTACGGGGTTACGTTTTTCTCCCAGGCGGATGAGGATCACCCTCAAGGGACGGACCGAAAATTCACGGAACTCGAGAAGGTTGCGCGGGCGGATCTCGAAAGGGAAAATCTCAGGTTCGAAAAACATGTTGACGCCAGGTACCGAAGACAGTCCCATGAACTTACGATTCCCTACAGCGATTCCATAGCTTCAGATTTTCACCGCGAGCACGAAAGGGTGTACGGGTATATGAAGGAGTCCTCCGTCGTAGAGATCGTGACCCTGAGGCTCAGAGCCTATATTCCCGGTCGCAAGATAAAAATTCTTCCCGTCCCTGGCGGAGGTCCGGAACCGCGGTTTTTCATAAAAGAGGTGATATTTGAGGGCAGAAAAATAAAGGCCAGGTGCTGCGAAAGAGAAAAGCTCCGACCGGGTTTTCGATTCGAAGGTCCCTGCATTCTTTACGAGAGAACCGCGACTGCTTTTATTCCTCCTGAGACCGTCTGCGAAGTGGACGAATACGGAAGCGTTATTGTAAACGTCTCTTCGTAAGAGCTTTTCTCTATGGATGCGATGAACATAAGAGAAGAAATAAGAAGAAACTTTGATCCTCCGGGAACCTCCCTTGATCCCGGCAAGGGACTTCTGGCATCCGCCGTGTTGGTTATGCTCTGCGAGCGGGGTGGAGATTATGGAATATGGTTTATAAAAAGGACCGAATACAAGGATGACGCTTTCTCGGGTCACGTCGCCTTCCCGGGCGGAAAGAAAAAACAAGATGATGCGACTCTTCTTGATACGGCTTTTAGGGAAGTTGGAGAAGAACTTGGTTTTGATGCCGGGAAAGAAGTAGAAATTCTCGGGGAAATGGATTTTGTGCGTCCCTACACCCCTTCTGTCAGGCGGTATGCGGTAAAGCCTTTTGTAGCCATGATAGATGGTGAAGTGGAGTTTGTTCCCAATTACGAGGTATCGGAATTTTTCTGCGTCCCCGTTTCACACCTGGGTGACCCGAAAAACCAGGACGTAAGGGAGAGAAAGCGGGATGGAAAGGTGATAGATGATCACGTGTTTGCTTACCGCAATCACATAATATGGGGGCTTACAGGGAAAATACTTAACGAATTCTTCAAGAAAACTTCAGGGTGTTTCCCGAAATGATATTTAAATCTCCCTAACGATCATGTAAATTTCTACAATATCCGAAAACGGTGGTGATTAAGACTCATGGCAGCAGTTAACAAGGCTATAATACTCGGCAATCTGGGAAGAGACCCGGAAGTAAGGTATACGTCGGATGGAAAAGCGGTCACCAATTTCTCGGTTGCTACAACGGAGAAATGGAGGGACAAGGACGGAAACTCCCAGGAACGCACCGAGTGGCACAGGGTAGTGGTGTTTGACAGGCTCGGGGAAGTGTGCGGCGAGTATCTTTCCAAGGGAAGTTCCGTTTACGTGGAGGGTCATCTGAGAACCCGCTCATGGGACGACAGGGAAGGCAACAAAAGATATACGACCGAGATTGTGGGAAGAACCGTGCAGTTTCTCTCCCCTAG
>JAKZRS010000025.1:0-38903 GCA_047518015.1 Thermodesulfobacteriota bacterium
CATACTGTTATTGGTTGTCCTCGGCGTTGTTCTCGTCGGTTTTGCCGTGGGGCGCGGCTGTGACCGTCATCAAGCGAAGCGGGGAGAAGATATCGCCGCCCTGCTTGACGGCTCCTCCCTTCCGGAAGCAAGGCGCGCCGAGCTTAAGGAAAAACTGCGTGCCGCGCTTCCTGACACCGAGAGGAAAAAGGCAAAACGGAAGCTGCACGAGGAGGCGATTGCTATTCTCGAGGCGGAGCATTTCGATGCCGCGGCTTACCGTGAGAGCATGAATAAGATGCTTATGGAACGCCAAAGGCGAAAGCAGCGGGTTGTTGAAGTTATAGTCGAGATAGCATCCGAACTTAACCAGGAGGAACGCAAGGCTCTTGCGGATATATTTCGCCGGTCATCCAGGTTCAGGCAGCCTGTGCGAACGAATTGAGTCAAGCGTAAAAGGTCTCACGGGGTAGGAACTCTATTTGGAAGGAACGCCGGGACTGGTGAGGGAACCATCCCTCGGCGGATGGGGTTTCCTCAGAGTTCGGAAATCGTTTCCATCATGTCCCGTAGGCTTATGGCCTCGATTCCTTCGCCGACCGGGAAACTTTCACGGCCGCCGTGCACGACGAACCTGCGGGCAGGTTTTAAGTCCTCGCACGCCGCGTGGAAACCCTTTGATAGCTTCGGGACGGAACCGCGCTTTATTTCTATGGCCCATAATCCCCCCTTGCCCGAATCGACGACCAAGTCGATCTCGGCTCCGCCCTTGGTACGGTAAAATCCCATCGAAGCGAGTTTAGGCATCACCCCGGCGAGATTCTCGATCACGTAGCCTTCCCAGCTGCCCCCGGCCGCGGGATGACCGAGCAGACCGTTTATGGTCGCGATGCCCAGCAGAGCGTGAGCCATCCCGCTGTCGCGAACGTAGATCCTGGGTGTCTTGACGAGACGTTTTCCCTGATTTGAGGTCCATGGCTCGAGACGACGCACGAGCAGCAGGTCGACAAGCAGGTCGAGATACCGGCTGGCCGTCACGCCGGCGACATCAAGACCCCGGGCCAGCTCGGAAGCGTTCAGCAGTCCGCCCTGTCTGTGCGCAAGCATTGTCCAGAACCGCCGCAGGGTCTCCGCCGGAATCCGGGGGCCGAGCTGCGGAATGTCCCGTTCGAGATACGTACGGATGAAGTCCTCCCGCCACCTCGCGCTTTCATTATCATCGGGGGCTAGGAAACTATCTGGGAAGCCGCCCCTGTTCCAGAGCTTGAGGGTTTCGCTCTCATCAATCTCCCGAGCGCTAAGGGGACAGAGTTCCAGGTACGACACGCGTCCCGCGAGAGATTCGCCCGACTGCCTCAGCAGGTCGATCGAGGCGGACCCCAGCAGCAGGAAATGACCCGCTCTGAGTCCCCTCTGACGGTAGCCGTCAATGATGACCCGAAGCGTGGCGAAGATCCCAGGCGCTCTCTGCACCTCATCGAAAATGACCAGCTTTCCCTCGTTAAGTTCGCAGAACTGCTGAACGTCCTCGATTCTCGCCAGATCCCTCGGGTTCTCCAGATCCAGATAGACCGCGTCCCGTTTGCGGGTGACCTCGCGGGCCAGGGTGGTTTTCCCGACTTGCCTCGGACCCGTGAGAACCACGGCCGGGGTTCTTTCAAGCAGTCTTTCAAGTTCACGGCTTATGGATCTTTCTATCATGTAGCCAAATTTAACACGACATATTGCATTTGTCCATAAAAACTGCTAAGGTTTTCGCCATCATCCGCTAGGTCAGATGACTGACTTTCTGCAAGAAACCCGATCGGTTCACTTGAAAAAACATGTTTTTGGATATAAGGGCGGCGGGGATGTCCACCGACGCTGGGGGTTTCCCCGGATCAGAACTCGCAAGGACAATGCTTGCTTTTCTTCCAGTTTTACGTTGCCGATAAGGTGCCGTTAAATTGCCGTTAAATCTGGGTTTGCCAAAAAATGTTTTGCAAAAAGCATTGGAAAAATCCAGCTGGACCTGTACATACTACCGGGCTGCACGGCGGGCGTCAGACTGCTTTTCGCTCCCTCTCTATCCGGTCGTAAGCGTCGTTTATGACCGCCAGTTTCTCGTTTGCCGTATCAATGAACTCCTGGGGAACTCCCTGGGCGATCAGGGTGTCCGGATGGTGCGCCCGGACAAGTTCGCGGTACTTGCCTTTGAGCTCCTGATCGGAGATGTTCCTCCCCACTCCCAGAACTTCGTACGGATCAGGCTTATCAACGCCGTGTGCGGCGCGGATACGACGAAACGCCGCGTCGCTCAGCCCGAATATCTCGGCCACGCTCTCAAGATACTCGTTTTCCTTGGGATGGTAGACATTATCGGCCTTGGCGATGAGAAACAGGCAGTTTAAAAGTTCCTCGAGCACCGCGGGGTTACCCCTGAACATCTCGGCGAGCTGCCGCGCGTAAGGCTCAAAGCCCTGCGAGTCTTTTTTTGCAATATTGAAGACGCGGGCGACCTCGGCTTCCTTCACCTCGTTTCTTAGGATCGGATGAAACGTCTTGCGGAAAGCCTCGATTTCCTCCTCCCCCACGACCCCGTCGGCTTTAGCCATCTTGGCCGCAAGCACTATCACCCCGGCCGTGAAGGCAACCTGCTTTCTCGAGCGCGTGTCGGTCGGTTTCTCCTTGGTGTCGACAAACGCGTGGCCCGCCATAGTGCCGAGCAGCGCCCCGATCGGGCCGCCGAGCGCGAACCCTGCCGCACCGCCGATTATTTTCCCCCATATGCTCATATGATTTTCTCCTCGCAAAAGTGTACCAGAAAAAACCCCTTTAGAATCGCTCTCGGGGTTCCCGGGCGCAAAAAAAGCTAGGGAATCGCCCGCACCGTCGCCCTCATCCTGCCTTCTGCCGTGAGGAGCAAACGCAGGTGCTCGGGCCCCACGTCAAGGCGCGTTATGCGCACCCGGTTCACTTTGCCCGTAACCGAGATGTTCTCTGATGAAAGCGCCGAAAGCGCGTTCTCTGACCCGTCCCTAAGCTCCTTGAGCTTCGGACCCAAGTCGAAGGGGATTCGCCTTGAGACGGCGTCCAGGAGCAGGGGTTCCGCGGCCTTTCCCGCCATTGAGAAAAGCACGTTTTGCGAATCGGTTTCAAGCTTTACGTTTTCTAGTGTTAGGGTCTGCGCCTTGGCGTTTAGTTTCGGTTCGGCAAGCACGTACAGTGTTCCTCTCGCTGTCGTGCCGGAGAGATAATCCGTCTCCACTGACACCGTGGTTTCAAGCAGAAGCCCTTCTCCATACGGGCGAACCCTGATCGCCTTTATCAGAACGGAGACGTTTTTGCCCAGAGACTTGCCGACGACCTCCTCGGCAAGCGTCCGCTCAAGCGTTTCGTAATCGAGTAGTGCGGGCATAACGATTTCGAAGCCTCCCGGCTTGGGCTTTTCTATGAGCAGGGTTTTCGGGAAGGGGCATCGGGGCTGCGTCCGCTCGGTTAGGAGGCGCGTTTTTACTTCGACTCCAATCGTGGCGCGGATATTTTTGCGGTCGATGCGGATCTGCGCCGCGCGGGCGACGACGGGCTTTGTCTCAAGCCAGAGCCCCGAGTCCTCTCCAAGCGGCGTTGAGCCGCAAAGCCTCTTCCAGCCCTCTCTTGCCGCCTGCTCGAAGAAATCGCTTCGGGCCACGCTTCGGTTAAGTTGCGTGCGAAGTTTATCGGCCGTGATCCCAACTCCGGGGAGTATATGCTCCCTTACGTCAAGATTTCCGATGCGCTTTATCGGGATATCGGCTCTTTGTATATCTATTTTTGTTTCTGAGAGGTTCGGGGAGACGCGCCAGTTAGTCTTGAGGGTCGGACTTGCGGTGAGGGAGACGCTTGCAAGTACGTCGCCGCTCGCGCTTACGTCAGTTTTTCTTACCAGTTTAAGAACTCCCGTCGCGCGGGCCTCTCCGCTTAGCTCGGTTGCTACGCTCAGCGCTCCGCTTCGGCCCGATACCCGAAGGTCAGAACGTTTGAGGTCCCAACTCAGCTCGCTTTGAGCGAAACGTTCTCCGAGAGCGTTTTTCTTTAAGCCCGACTCTTGTTTCGGCGTTCTGCGTTCAAGCGCTTCCCCTACGGCAGCTATGGGAACGGAGACCGGGATAGTCGCTCTTGAAAGCCGCTCCGCAAGCGGCTCAAGCGCCGGGGTCTTGAGAGTGGGTCTTTCGGCGTCAAGCCTCGATACGTTCTCCGAGAGGAAAATCCCCGTAGCGAAAATCACCCCGAGTGCTAGAATTCCCAGTATTATCTTTCTCATCTGAAGATATATGGTAAGGGAATTTTTCGCGGATTTAAAGATTTTTCATAGCAGGGCAACTTCTTTAGCTGGCGAGCGCCGCCCCCGGACCGGAAGATATACGGTTCTTCCGGAAGAACCATGCTTGAGTACCGCAATATCGTCCTGCATAAAGGGATTAAGTTGATTACCAAAGTGTCGAGGTCTCCCAACGCTTAGGGGCTATTACAAAGAAGCTATGGTGCCGGGTGGGTCCAGTCGTTTCGCCCGGTCCCACGCTTCCCGCAGTTCCACCTGTCGAAGAGATGCCCATTCGGCGACCAGACCCTGTGCGCGCGGAGGGAGATGTCCGCGCAATATGGCCAAGGTTTCTATGTCCATCAGCACTTGGTATTCGCCGTAAAATGCGTGGAAGTGAGGCGGCGCATGGTCATTAAAATACATGCGTATGATGATTCCGTAGAAACGGCAGAGTTCAGGCATTTATAAAAGGGGTGTCTGCGTTCGGCATCGTTTTCGCGAAGGACTTTCCGGTCAGGCGCATATAGAGGGCGTCTGAGCAAAGTTCAACATCTTTTCCCCAAGCTATTGCTCCGTATGGGGTTATGCGCACCGTCTCAAAACAGCCAGAATCATTCCAGATTTTGAATACGCCACGTCCTGCCAAGTAAGACAGATCAATTTCTCCGGCGGTGCCGTCAGAATAACAGAGCCAGATACGGTATCCGTCTCGCGGTTCTACTTTGGTTGGCTTAGTCATTAAAGATGATTATAACTTTTTTATAGCCGATTTAAAGCTGCTCGACAGAAGAAGTCCCTGAAAACTCGACGGCTTTTCCTCAGTCATCATGTATTATCCTGAATTTATCGAAAGAAGTTCTTCAAAGCGCGATACCGGGAGCACAGGAGGGATTATGACGCCGTCTCGGTTCGTAAAAACACTTGAGAGTCTTCATTTCGAGGACGCTTTTAATCCCTATTCTGACCGCTGCTCGACATGTGATCGCAAGGGCGCTGCGCGGATACGCCGTGACTCGCTGCTTAAAATACTGCTTGCGGCAACAGAATCGGAGGTCGATTCTCTCTGGGTCGGGCGCGACTTCGGATATCGGGGTGGTAGGCGAACGGGGCTTGCACTGACCGATGATGTTCACCTGGATAAGCACGCGAAGCGCTGGGGCGTCTCGATTGCAAAGCCGACAAAAGACGTAATTAGGGAGGGTACCGCCACCGTCGTATGGGATGTTCTTGACCGTATTACCGCTTCGGTCTTTCTTTGGAACGTTTTCCCGCTTCATCCGCATAAGCCCAAAGAGCCGTTTACAAACCGCAGGCACAACACCCGCGAAAGACAAACGGGAGAAGAACTGCTTTATGAACTCATCTGTCTTCTTAAGCCCAAAAGACTGGTTGCCATAGGAAACGATGCGGCTTCAAGCTTGGAGCATCTGCGGGGAGAGGGGAAGGTCTTCCGGGTTCGTCATCCTGCCTACGGGGGCCAGAACGAGTTTCGAGGGCAGATGCGCGGGATATACGGTTTTACCCGTCCGGATAGGAGGTCCTGACGGCAAATTGCCTCCCCGAGGGGAACCGAAAAGGGAAACTCCGCGAGCGCCCTTAGCCCATCCCAGAAATTTCTTCTTGACAACTTTTTTGGAAATTGTTAGTCTGACTGACGAGTCAGTCAGTGGGTGAGGACTATGGTTCAAACTAGCAGCGTTCCACAGAGAAGCGCGCCAAGCGCGCAGGCGTCCCGGAAATTCAGAAGCGACGAGATACTTAGAACCGCGACCGATCTTTTCTCGGAAAAAAGCTTCCACGACGTCACTATGGAAGAGATAGCCGAGGAGATGGGCGTATCCAAGGGCACCATCTACAACTATTTCTCCTCGAAGGAAAACCTCTACCTCGAAATCCTGAAGGAAAGCTTCGAAGCCATAGAGGCGCTTCTGCATAAGGAAATAGAAAACTCCGCCCCCGCCCCCGCCAAGCTTAAAAAGCTGCTCACCACAATATTCACTTTCTACAGGGAGAACCGGAAGGTTCTGCGAATACTTAGCCGTGATGAGACCCATCTGCTAAAGGAGCACTTCGAGCTAACGGAAAAATGGAGGATGGAACGGCTCAGGCTTTACGAAAAAATAATGGAAAAAGGCATAGACGAAGGAAGCTTCGTGGATCAGAACCCCAAGCTCCGCGCCCTTATGCTCTACGGAGCCGTGGGGGCGGTGATGGTTCACCACGATTTCTCGATGGATCCGGGAAAGGTGGCCGACGCGGTTTTCTCCCAGCTTGCTTCAGGGCTGCTTGTAAACAAGGAATCTTAAAGTTTTTTCGAAACATACTTAAGGAGGACGTAAGTTATGTCGTATGGATACAGTTCGCGGACCAACCACTTTGTTCCGCCGAAACAGTGGGACAGCATGAGGGTCGCCAGGGAGATTGAGAGAAAAACGGGACAGAAGATCATTCACTTTGAAAAAGGTGATTATCAGGGACCCGATTTCGATACGCCGGAGCATATTCTTGCCGCTACGGAGCAGGCGCTTAGAGACGGCTACGTAAGGTACGATCCCGGGCCGGGACTTCTGGAGCTCAGGGAAGCCATAGCGGAGAAGATGCTTGAGCGGGGAAGACCCACCGAGCCCGATGAGGTCATAGTGACGGCGGGAGCGAAACACTCCCTTACGATGAACCTCCTTACCTTTCTTGAGGACGGGGACGAGGTGATATTCCCGAACCCGGGATATCCCCCAGACGAGGTATGGGCCAAGTACGCAAACGCCGTGGTAAAGCACACTCCGTTAACGAAACCCGACTGGCAGTTCGATGTTGAGAAGCTTGAAGAGCTCATCACCCCAAAAACCAAGCTTGTGATCATAAACACCCCCCAGAGACCGAACGGTCATCTGGTGAAAAACCCCCAGGAGATAGCCGCCATGCTTGAGCGCCACCCCCATGTGATGATCATATCGGACGAGATATTCTCCCAGGTCACCTTCGGTAAGCCCCATCTCTCCATATCTTCAATAGAGAGCATACGCGACAGGGTGATCTGCATAGACACGTTCTCAAAGACATGGGCTATGACGGGATGGAGAATAGGCTGGACCGTGGCTCCGAAACCCGTTATCGACAAGCTCTCGATATTCCTTCAGGACTCGATCACGAATGTGGCGGCGTTCATACAGAAAGCCGCGCACGCGGCCATTACCGGACCGCAGGACTGGGTCGATAACAAGCTCGTTCTGCTTGAGCAGAAAAGGGACCGCATGGTCGCCGGACTAAACAGTGTTCCTGACATAACGTGTGATACCCCCGACGGGGCTTTCTACGCCTTTGCGGATATCTCCGGCACGGGGCTCACTTCCCAGCAGTTCACCGACAGGCTTGTTGAGCGCGCGGCGGTTGCCGTAGTCGCCGGCACGGCTTTCGGGAGCCAGGGAGAGGGTTACGTCAGGGTTACCTACGCGTGTGCGGACGAGGACATAGACGAGGGCATGAAAAGGATGAGGGAAGCTGATCTCTCCTGAGTCCATAAGACGGAAAGTCAGGCTGTTTTACTTAACCTTGGGCCCGCTTGCTTGCGGGCCCGGGAATTAACGGAAATTGAGAGCGATGTTTGAAAGGAAAAGTCTTTTTCCCGCGGGCTTACTGCTTCTCGCTCTTGTTCTGATCGCGTGCGCCAAGGCGCCGATCACCAACAGAACGCAGTTTATAATTCTCCCCCAAGCCTTCGAAATGCAACTCGGCGCAAGCACGTACCTAAACATGCTTGAGACCGAAAAGACCTCCCCCAACAGGTACTACGCCCGAACCGTGAGGAGTGTAGGACGGCGCATAGCCGCGGTCTCCCACACCCCAAATCTGCGGTGGCAGTACACCGTTTTCGATAACGACAAGCAGGTAAACGCCTTTGCGCTTCCCGGAGGAAAGATAGGGGTTTACACGGGGATGATGCCCGTTGCGATGACCGACGCGGGACTCGCTACCGTGATGGCCCACGAGGTCGCCCACGCGACGGCGCGGCACGGCGGGGAGAGGATGAGTCTCGGGCTCCTGCTTGAGATGGGTTCCGCGGCGCTTGCGTCGGCCATGAAGAAAAAAGATAAGAAAACCTCAAGCAGGGTTCTTGCGGCCTACGGGGTCGGAACCGCGCTTGCGGTCGCCTTGCCTTTTTCAAGGAAGCAGGAATCTGAAGCCGACAGGATAGGCCTCATATACATGGCAAAGGCGGGCTATGACCCGCGCGAGGCGATTCCGTTCTGGGAGAGGATGGGAGCCGCGGGCAGGGGAGCTCCGCCCGAGTTTCTCTCTACACATCCCGGATACAGGACCAGGATAAAAAACCTCCGAAAGTGGATGCCTGAAGCCATGGAGTACTACCGGGCAAGCGAGAAGGCGCCCAACAACCGCATCAGAATTGCCGAGAAAAAAAAGCGCTCGCGCTAACGGGCGGCTCTTTTTCCTTCGGTTACCCGGTCCTCGCCCGTCCCTTTTGTTTACTTCCTTTTAACTGCTTCTTAACACCCACTTAACCTTTACGGGTTTTAATTACCCCAACTTATTTGGTTTGTTTTTCACTATCTTAAGGAGGATTCCCGTAATGAAGAATTTGAGTGTTACGTTGTGTCTTGCGCTTGCGGTGGTCGTTTACGCGCTCGCCCTCGGCCCGGTCACAGAAGCCCAGACAGTTAAGGTTGACCCGGCCATACCTTCCTACACGAAGGTAACGGGTGTTTCCGGAAACATAAACAGCGTGGGTTCCGACACCATGAACAACCTTATGACGTTCTGGTGCGAGGGCTTCGCCAAGTTCTACCCCAACGTTAAATGCCAGATAGAGGGCAAGGGTTCAAGCACTGCGCCTCCGGCTCTCATAGAGGGGACTTCGCAGTTCGGACCCATGTCGAGAATGATGAAATCAAAAGAAGTTGACGCCTTCGAAAAGATAGCCGGTTACAAGCCGACCACGGTTCCAACTTCAATTGACGCGCTCGCGGTTTACGTTAACAAGGATAACCCGATCAAGTGTCTCTCGATAAAGCAGGTTGACGCCATTTTCTCGAAGAACAGAAAATGCGGCGGCGGAAGCGACATCAGCATCTGGGGAGCCGCGGGAATCGGCGGCGACTGGGCCGGGAAGCCGATAAGCGTCTACGGGCGAAACTCGGCCTCGGGCACATACGGTTACTTCAAGAAGAAGGCGCTTTGCAAGGGCGACTACAAGGACACGGTCAAAGAGCAGCCGGGATCCTCCGCCGTTGTGCAGGGAGTTACCGAGGATCTCCAGGGTATCGGCTACAGCGGTATCGGTTACAAGACATCCGGAGTGAAGGCGATCGAGCTTGCCAAGACCGTCGAGAAGGGCTGTTTCGGGCCCAGCCTCGAAAACGTCGTCGCCAAGAAATATCCGCTCGGAAGGTACCTCTACCTCTACGTGAACAAGAAGCCGAACGAAGCGCTTGACCCGCTTCGCCTCGAGTTCCTGAAATACATTCTGAGCAAACAGGGACAGGAAATAGTCATAAAAGACGGCTATCTCCCGCTGCCTGCCGCTAAGGTTTCTGAACTGAGAGCCACTACAGGTGCGAACTGACAAACAGGTCATACGGCTTACGCGCGCTTGCGGGTCCCGGGGTGGGGTCCGCGGGCGTTTACCGCATACGAAATTTCATTTAAAATCGTCTGTTTGCCGGGCGATATTTCACACTAAGGTAGTTTCCATTGTCAGACGATAGCTCCGATCAACTCGGAACCGAAGAGATTTCGAAGCAAAAGCAGATACAGAGAAGAAAGCTCTACGACAGGGTTGCGAGGCACGTGGTATTTGTCGGCGGCGTTGGAATCATCTTCTGCATCATAGGAATACTTTTTTTCATAGGTATGGAAGCCGTCCCTCTCTGGAAAAGCCCAGAGAAAAAGCTGGAAAGCGTCTCGGAAATGAATGATCAGCTCGGCTCCGGGATGCCGGTCGGGCAGGTACGCATTTTCGATCTGGGGGTGGATGAGTACAGGAAGCAGATCTTCACGATAGACTCCCTCGGATCGGTCCGCTTTTTCACTCTTGAAAAAGAACCGAAGCTTCTTGGAACCCACACGCTTTCCCACAAAACAGCCGGCTACACATCCTTATACAACGCCCAAAGCAACACATCCTACGCGATTGCTGACCGGGAAGGTCGCGTAGTTCCTTTTGATGTAAGTTTCACAGTCGAGTTCCGCGAAGGGATCGAAAGAACCATAGTGTCGAAAGTGACTGAGGGAGAGGCTCTTCGGGTGACCGAGGAACCGATAGAAATCTTCGCCTATCAGACCTCGCCCGAGACCGGGGCCCCGGTGGTCGCGGCATACACTGCTTCGGGGCGCCTCGTGACCTACGCCGAGGTCGAGGAAGAAGGGTTTTTGGGCGAGAGCGGAACCGAAATCTTCACGAGCGATCTTACCGGGGAGCTTGGAGGAGCCGCGGTCACGGGAGTGGCGGTCGATTCCGAAGCGGAGAACCTCTACGTCTCGACTGAGAACGGAAAGCTTTATCACTGGTCGCTTTCGGATCCCTCCTCTCCTGAGTTAAAAGCGATGCTTGCGGCTACCGCGGAGCCCGGGGTGGCGGTTACCGAGATAGGGTTTCTTCTCGGTCACCGCTCGCTTATCGTCGGTGACGCCGCGGGAAACGTGAGCGTTTGGTTTGAAACCACAGACGGCGGCGTGGAAAACAAGCTCACGAAAATACACGCTTTCCCCCCGCTTCCGGGCCCGGTAGACAAGTTCTCGGCATCGCAGAGGGGAAGGAGCTTCATAGCTTCCGATACCTCCGGAAACATCTCTCTTTACCAGGCGACTTCCGCGGTAAAGCAGCTTGATTTCCAGGGCCAGGGAAAGCCTTACTCGGGGCTCACCTTTTCTCCCAAGGCAGACGGGGTGGTGGCGGTGGATTCGGACATGGTGCTTTCAAACTACTATCTTGATAATCCGCACCCCGAGACTAATTTCCGCTCCCTTTTCGCAAAGATATGGTACGAGGGCTACGACAAGCCCGAATACGTGTGGCAGTCAACGGGGGGAACGGACGAGTTTGAGCCCAAGTTCAGCCTGACGCCGCTTGCGTACGGAACCTTAAAGGGCGCAATATACGCGATGCTGCTCTCGATTCCACTTGCGATCCTGGCGGCCATCTGCGTTTCGCAGTTCGTCCATCCCACGATAAGAAGCATAGTGAAACCAATGATAGAGGTAATGGCGGCGCTGCCGAGCGTCGTGCTCGGTTTTCTCGCGGGTCTCTGGCTTGCGCCGCTGCTTGAGAAGATCTTCGTTGCGACCCTGATAATGCCGTTTCTGGTGATCGGTCTTACGCTGCTCGCGCTTTTTCTCTGGCACCGCCTTCCGCTTTCTTTTTCCGGGCGCTTTCGCGTGGGAGCCGAGCTTTTCACGATAGTGGCCGTGATAGGGATCGCGGTTGTGCTTTCCCTCTGGCTAAACGCTCCCCTTGAGAGCCTTATTTTCGCCGGGGACTTTAAGGACTGGTTTTTCAGGATATTCGATCTTCGATACGACCAGAGAAACATGCTGGTTGTGGGATTCGCAATGGGCTTTACCGTGATTCCCATCATATTCACCCTTTCAGAAGACGCGCTCTCAAGCGTCCCGAGGACTCTCTCCGCGGGTTCTTTGGCCCTCGGGGCCAACAGGTGGCAGACCGCGATGAGAATAGTTCTGCCTTCGGCAAGCGCCGGGATATTCTCCGCCGTCATGATCGGTTTCGGAAGGGCGGTCGGAGAGACGATGATCGTGCTCATGGCGACTGGTAACACCCCGATTATGGACTGGAGCCTCTTTAACGGCTTCCGGGCACTCTCAGCGAACATCGCGGTTGAGCTTCCCGAAGCCCCCCACGGGGGAACCCTCTACAGGGTGCTTTTCCTCGCGGCGATTCTGCTGTTTATGGTCACCTTTTTGCTGAACACCCTGGCGGAGATTCTCCGTCAGAGACTAAGGAGGAAGTACGCTCAGTCCGATGCCTAAACTCTGGAAACCAGGCGACGCCTACGTATGGATATCGGGCCTTGCGCTGATGGTCACGCTCGTGATGATAGGCGGGCTTCTGTACCTGATAGCCACCAAGGGACTGGGTTCGATGTGGCCGGTCGATGTCGGCCGCTACGAGCTTACCGACGGCTCGGTCTACCTCGGGCAGCTTCAAAACAGGGAGTCTGTGCGCGGAGCGGGGGGTATAAAAAGCGACTCTGAATTCCGCGTCAAGCTTAAGACAGGGAACAGGGACCTCTACGGTCTTGATTTCAAGTGGGTCGACGAGGCGGACATAGCCTCGCTTGACTATCCAGGCGACGCGGTGATCCTCGAGCGGCGCGAGTGGGGGAATTACCACGGCTACATAAAGGAGATAAGAAAAAACGGGACGGTTATCCCGGGTCAAAAACCCGAGGCTTTCTCCGCGCTACGGGATCTCATACGCGACGCTAACGGGGTGCACGCCGAGATACTCAAGATAGAAAAAGGGGCGATCGGGGATATAAACTACGGAATCGAAAAGCAGCGCCTCAAGCTAAAAGGCCTTTACATGCGCGGCGAGGATAACCCCGCGAAGGAGGCCGCGTCCCGCCGGAAAATAGAGCAATACGAGGCGAGCTACAAGATAAGCGAGGCTGAGCTTGAAAAGCTCTACACGGAGCTTCACAGAAACGAGGTTGTGATGTCCTCTGCGGCGGGGGATGAGAAGGTGATACCGCTTGGGAAGATCGTCAAGGCCTTTCGCC
This sequence comes from Thermodesulfobacteriota bacterium, assembly GCA_047518015.1. Taxonomy (GTDB): domain Bacteria; phylum Desulfobacterota_D; class UBA1144; order Nemesobacterales; family Nemesobacteraceae; genus Nemesobacter. The sequence goes on from JAKZRS010000025.1 coordinate 13,015, forward strand.
CCAACGACATGGGATTTGTGGAGAAAGCAGGTTTTTACGTCGGGCGCTTCTGGGGATTCATCTCCGATGACCCGAGGGAGGCAAATACCGAGGGCGGCATCTTCCCCGCCATTTTCGGCACGGTGCTCATGGTGCTTATCATGAGCATAGTCGTAATGCCTTTCGGGGTCATAGCGGCACTTTATCTTCGGGAGTACGCAAAGCAGGGGCTCCTGGTGAGGATCGTCAGGATATGCGTTAACAACCTGGCGGGTGTTCCCTCGATTGTGTTCGGGGTTTTCGGAGTGGGGTTCTTTCTCTACGGCATAGGAGGCATAATCGACTCGGTGTTTTTCAAGGAGGCCCTTCCCAACCCGACTTTCGGCACGGGAGGAATACTGTGGGCGTCGCTTACCCTCGCGCTTCTTACGGTTCCCGTGGTGATAGTCGCGACCGAGGAGGGGCTTGCGTCTGTTCCGAGGAACATAAGGGAAGGCTCCCTGGCGCTTGGAGCCACTAAGCTCGAAACCACCTGGAAGGTCGTTATCCCGAGCGCGCTTCCGGCAATACTTACGGGACTTATCCTCGCGATCGCCCGTGCCACCGGGGAGGTGGCGCCGCTTATGATAACGGGCGTTGTGAAGCTCGCCCCGGATCTTCCCATAGACGGACATTTCCCTTTCCTTCACCTTGAGAGAAAGTTCATGCATCTCGGGTTTCACATATACGATCTCGGGTTTCAGTCTCCAAACGCCGAGGCCGCCAAGTCCATGGTGTTCATGACCGCGTTTCTGCTCATATTTATAGTGGTTATGCTTAACATAACGGCGATAATAATAAGAAACAGGCTAAGGAAAAAATACGCGACTTCCGCGGTATAATGTAATAGAGTATGGTATTTGGAGGAAGGTTTGATGCCATCTGGAGAAGCGATGAGAATACAAGGAGAGTTTAAGCCCCCGCAGGCAAACGGGATATCCCCGGCCCCCGAGCCCCGAAGATCGGAGAAGGCAAAGTCCGTTCCCGATCCCCTGGTCGAGGTTGAGAATGTAAGCCTTTTTTACGGCGCGAAGCAGGCACTCTGTGATATCAATTTAAACATACCGAGAAAAAAGGCTACGGCGTTTATCGGTCCTTCGGGCTGCGGCAAGTCCACGCTGATTCGCTGCTTTAACCGCCTAAACGATCTCATTGACGGCTGCAGGATCGAGGGGGAGATATCGATTAACGGAAAAAGCATATTCGACCCCGATGTCGACATCACCGATCTTAGAAGAAGGGTCGGAATGGTGTTTCAGAAATCAAACCCGTTTCCGAAAACAATTTACGAGAACGTTGCCTACGGGGCGAGAATATCGGGGATCAACAAGAAATCGACTCTTGACAATCTCGTGGAGAAAAACTTAAAACGCGCCGCCCTATGGGACGAGGTAAGCGACAGGCTGAATGACAGCGCCATGGGACTCTCGGGAGGCCAGCAGCAAAGACTCTGCATCGCAAGAGCCGTGGCCGTTGAGCCCGACGTGCTTTTGATGGATGAGCCGTGCTCCGCGCTTGACCCCATAGCCACCGCGAAGATAGAGGATCTAATAACCGAACTCAAAGAAAAGTTCACTATAATGATCGTAACCCACAACATGCAGCAGGCCGCCCGGGTCTCGGATTACACGGCCTTTATGTACATAGGCGACATAGTGGAGTTTGACACCACGGAGAAGATATTCCTTAATCCCGCCAAAAAACACACCGAAGACTACGTCTCGGGCAAGTTCGGCTAGGCAACTTCGGAGGAGCAGTTACAGATGATAAAGTACCAAGGGGAACTCGTGCTTCTTAACAAGAAGCTGCTTGAGATGGCGTCCCTTGTCGAGACCATGATCGCCAGAAGCATAAAGGCCCTTCGCGAGGGCAACATGATTATGGCCCAGGAAGTGATCCGCACCGACGAGCAGGTAAATGCCATGGAGATCGAGATAGACAACCTTTGCGTTAAGATACTGGCTCTTTACCAGCCCGAGGCCAAGGACCTTCGTACCGTCACCATGATAATGAAGGTTAACAACGATCTTGAGAGAATAGGGGATCACGCCTCGAGCATTTCGAGAATGGCCCTCTTCATAGCCGACTACCCGCCGATAAAGCCGCTTGTGGATATTCCCAAGATGGCGGAGAAGGCTATGGAGATGCTGAGGGAAAGTCTTGACGCCTTTATAAGAAGGAACGCGAAGCTCGCTGTAGAGGTCTGCCAGAAAGATGACGAGGTTGATAACTACGAGCCCCAGATAGTAAGGGAGCTTATAACCTTCATAATGTCGGATCCCTCGACGCTTAACCAGGCGCTTCGGTATATTTACGTCGCAAGACACATTGAGAGGGTGGCGGATCTCGCGACGAACATAGCCGAAAACGCCTACTACATAGCCACCGGAGAGGTGCTCAAGCACCAGCACACTTCGGAAATGAACTGACTGGCTCCCGCACTTACTGATCGCGACGCGGAAGCTCAACCGTGAATGTGCTTCCCTGGCCTTCCGTGCTTCTGACGCCTATGGTTCCCCCGTGCTGTATGACTATGTGCTTTACTATGCTGAGCCCCAGCCCCGTTCCGCCTATCTCCCTTGAGCGGTTCTGATCCACCCTGTAGAACCTCTCGAATATCCTCTCGTGGTGCTCGGGAGGAATTCCGATTCCGTTATCCTCGACCTCTATGCGGAAAGCGCCGTTTCGGGTCGAGGCGCGAACCGACACCGAGCCGTTTTCCGGGGTGTACTTGGCCGAGTTCTCAATGAGGTTGATGAGCATGCGCTCCACGAGGAACCTGTTTGCCCTGTAGGTGGGCAAGCTGTCTTCGATCTCAAGGGAGAGGTTTACCCCTTTTTTCGAGAAAAGGGAGTTAAGTGAGCCCACGGAGCGAATGATTATTTCACCGAGGTCGATCTCTTCGTATCCTTTCCCCGAGTCCCCGGGATCAACTTCCCCGCTTTCAAGTTCCGATAGCACGAGCAGATCGGAGGCTATGGCTATAAGCCTGTCGGTGTTTTCCTCTATTATCTCGAGGAACTCCTTTTCCTCTTCATCCGTATCGTAGCTTTTGTCAAGAAGCGTTTCGATGTACCCCTTTATGGAAGTAAGCGGGGTTCGGAGCTCATGGGAGACGTTCGCCACGAAATCGGCTTTTATCCGCTCAAGCTTCTTAAATTCCGTGATGTCGAAGATGACCACTATAATTTCCCTGTAGCGGGGGCTTACCCTGACGCTCACGAGATATGATCTTTCCTGGGGATAAAGCACGGAGATTTCCTGTGTGGCCGATTTCTTCTGCTTCTGCATGCGGGAGATAAGCCTCTGGAGATCGGGGTTTCTCACGGTTTCCACGTAGGGGCGGTTGATGGCCGCGTCATCGATTCCGAACATTTCCTTCGCGGCGTCGTTTACGAGTATCAGGTCCTCTTCCCTCGATATCACTATGACCCCTTCCCTCATGGACTCGATTATGCTTTTAAGCTGGTTCCCCTCCCTCTCGGTTGACTGCATCTGAAGGGAAATTCTCCTGGAGAGTTCACTTATGGAGATTGAGACTCCCGTGTCGAAGTCGGTTACCTTGCGGCCTGTCTTCCGGGCCTTTTTCTGCTTTTCAGGCAGAAGTTCAAGGGCCTTTGATATTCTTGAGAAGTCCTTTAGAATGTCCCTTTCTATTATCCAGGAGAGGATGAATCCGAACGCGACAAACGCGGCCACGTACGCGACGTAGCCGCGAGCCCCTTGCCCCGGGGAAAGCAGCACGGCGAGCAGAGATGCCGAGGCGGCTAGGCAGAGCAGGTAAAGAAAATGTTTTCTGAATATCTTCAAACCGTCTGGATTTGTTCTAACTTGTAACCGATTCCTCTCACGGTCCTTATCATCTTGCCGGCGGAACCCAGTTTTTCTCTCAGGTTTTTTATGTGAACGTCTATCGTTCTGTCAAAAACCACCCTTTCGTCTCCCCAGAGGGTTTTTCTTTTGAGCAGCTGGTCGCGAGTGAACACTTTCCCCTCCGCCTCCCCCAGGGTCTCGAGTATTCTGAACTCGGTGGTGGTGAGGTCGATCTTCTGCGAGTCAACCGATACCTCGTAGCTTGCCGAATCTATCCTGAGAGGGCCGATCCGAAGTGTTCCGTCCGCAGGGCTTTTCATCGCGTACCTTCTCATGATGCTTTTCACTCTGGCAACAAGCTCCCGGATCCGAAAAGGTTTGACTATGTAGTCGTCGGCGCCGAATTCCAGACCCACGACGATATCGACCTCGGTGGATTTCGCGGTGATCATGATTATGGGTATGGATTCCGTCGAGGGTTTGCTCTTGAGAATTCTGCAGAGCTCAAGGCCGTCCATGCCGGGCAACATTAAGTCAAGCAGCACGAGATCCGGCGGGACGGAATTTATGTAGAGCAAAAAGTCCTTTCCGTTCTGAAAAGGTTTTACCTGGTACCCCTCGCGCTTCAGGTGGTGGGTTATCAGGTTGAGTATGTCTTTTTCGTCATCTACTACCGCTACGATTTTTCCCATGTGCCTTCCCTGATAATTTACAGAATACCGGCGAGTACATCAATTGCGCGCCGCAGGCTCTTAACATAGAACTAACAATTTGTTTATTCTGGATTAACCATTCGCGCATATCATTAAGCCAGAGTTGTTAAAAACAGAGCAATAAACACACCAAGGAGGATATAGATAAGAATTTTTGCAGTTTTAGCCGTGTCTTTCATGACGCTGCTTCCCTTTATGTCCCTTCCCGCGCAGGCCGACGGCCAGCAGAGTATCAGGGAACAGATCCAGGAACTGAAGGAGAAGATAGAAAGACTCGAGGCACAGAGCCAGCAGATGAACATGAAGATGTACGAGGCAACCGACACTAAGGCCTGGTATAACAAAATCAAGGTAGAAACCAAAAAAGGCACCGGTCTTACTTTCCAGACCGCGGACAAAAACTACAAGCTAAGGATGAGGCTTCGCGGCCAGTTTCTCGCCAATTACATAAATCCTGACGGAGACGATGATGAAGGTTTTGGTTTCAGGGTAAGAAGGCTCAGGGTAACCTGGGACGGTAACGCTTTTGCCCCTTGGATGAAATATAAAGTTCAGTACGATCTCGGAAGAACCGGGGAACTCAAGGACATGAGGCTTTCGTTTGCCAAGAACAAGGCTTTTGTTCCTACGATGGGTCAGTACAAGGTTCCGTTTAACAGGGAGGTGCTTAACTCGTCTTCCGCACTTCAGCTCGTCGGCCGCTCGATCATAACCGATTACTTTGAGTACGACAGGGATATCGGTGCCGGCGTTTACGGTCTTCTCGGCGGCGGGATGATCCGCTATGATTTCGGTGTTTTCCAGGGAGAAGGCACAAACCAGAAAAACGACAAGGGTGACACCGGTATGATCTGGGCAGGAAGGGTTCAGGCGGCCCTTTTCGGTGGAGACGCGAAGAAGGTAAAAGAGAATTTTGCCAAGAAACCCACGCTTACGGTTGGAGCCGCTGTTGCGGGTATAGATGTTGAAGGAGCTGGTGACTTGAATGTCGGAATTCCGGATGATAAAGGCAGAACATATGTGGACAAAAAATTAACCTTGGAAGGTAAGGTTACTTCTTTCACAGCCGATATAAACTACAGGGACCCGAGGTTTAACCTTACCGGTGAGTATATCGGAAGATGGGTAAATCCAGATGAGGCCGGCGTAGGTACTGCTTATGACTACGGTTTCAGGGTTCAGGGCGGTTTCTTTGTGGTTCCGAAGAAAGTTGAGCTGGCCTCAAGGTGCGCGATGGTCACGTTTGACGATGACCCAAGCGTAGTAGAGGCAGCGCACGGTCTTGATAACGTATGGACCTTCACCCAGGGACTTAACTACTACCTCAGCGGCAATCACAAGTGGAAAGTGCAGGTTGACTACACCTTCCAGAGAGAAGAGGATCTCGCTGGCGTAGAGTCCGATGAATCAATGGTAAGAGCGCAGGTTCAGGCCTACTTCTAGGACCTCGCGCGAAGGAACAAGTTTTTTTCTCCTTCCTTTTATAATCTGTTAGGCTGGGGCCCTCTCGCATCGGAAACGGTGCGAGAGGGCTTTGTTTTTTGCGCTTGGAATACGGGTTAATTAATTCTGCCGCATCGGTTAGGATTAACCGCAAATGACAAGAATAAAGGTGTGCGGGATAACTAATTCGGAGGACGCGCTCTGCGCCGTGCGGCTCGGAGCCACAGCGCTCGGTTTCGTTTTCTACGAGAAAAGCCCGAGGTTCGTTGCGCCCGCGGATGCGAGAGAAATAATCAGATTCCTTCCTCCGTTTATAACCAAGGTCGGGGTTTTCGTAAACGCCGATACGGATTACCTGAGGGAGGCAAGGGACGTTGCGGGTTTTGACATCTACCAGTTCCACGGGGATGAGACCCCGCAGTTCTGCGCCGCGTTTGGGGGAAATTATATAAAGGCCATAAGGGTAGAAGACGCAGGCAGTCTTGATGCGGTGGAGCTATACGATACAGACGCCTTTCTTTTTGACGCTTACTCGCCTGACGCCTACGGAGGCACGGGAGTGAATTTTTCGTGGGATATACTCTCCGGCCGGAAACTCGGGGATAAATTCGTTATACTTTCCGGAGGACTTAACCCGGAGAACGTACGCGACGCTATACAGGCGGTGAATCCCTACGCCGTCGACGTGAGTTCCGGGGTCGAAAGCTCCCCTGGGATAAAAGATCATCTTAAGCTTAAGCGGTTCATGGAGGCCGCGAGCGATGGGCAAGACTAACCGGAAATACAGCTATCCTGACTCTGGAGGTCATTTCGGAGACTTCGGCGGTCGCTACGTTTCTGAAACCCTTATGCCGGCCCTGATCGAGCTTCAAAAAGCCTACGAGGAGGCCTCGGCGGATGGGACTTTTCACGAAGAGATAGATTATTACCTGAAGCAATACGTGGGGAGGCCTACCCCCCTTTATTACGCCCGCGCGATGACGGAGAGTCTCGGCGGCGCCAAGATTTACCTTAAAAGAGAGGATCTCGCCCACACGGGGGCGCACAAGATAAACAATACGATAGGCCAGGCGATTCTCTGCGAGAGGATGGGCAAGGAAAGGATAATAGCAGAAACCGGGGCGGGACAGCACGGGGTGGCCACGGCCACGGTGGCCGCGCTTATGAACAAGGAGTGCGTGATATACATGGGTGAGGAGGACACGAAGCGCCAGGAACTTAACGTTTTCCGCATGAAGCTTCTGGGCGCGGAGGTAAGGCCCGTGGTTTCCGGCACGAAGACGCTTAAAGACGCCATGAACGAGGCCATGAGAGACTGGGTCACCAACGTGAGAAATACCTTCTACATAATAGGAAGCGTTGCCGGTCCCCATCCCTACCCGATGATGGTAAGGGATTTTCAGTTGGTAATCGGACGCGAGGCGATGGAGCAGATACTCTCAGCGGAAGGAAAGCTCCCCGACACCTTGGTTGCCTGCGTCGGGGGAGGCTCAAACGCTATGGGTCTTTTCTTTCCCTTTATCGAGGAACCGGGCGTGCGCAAAATCGGGGTGGAGGCGGCGGGCCACGGCCTTGAAAGCGGCCTGCATTCAGCAACTATAACTGCTGGCTCCGTGGGGGTCCTTCACGGAAGCAAAACCTACCTGCTTCAGGACGCAAATGGCCAGGTGAAAGGCGCTCATTCCGTTGCTGCCGGGCTTGATTACCCGGGTGTGGGTCCCGAGCATTCATATTTTCAGGACGCGGGCAAGGTCGATTACGTGTCCGTAACGGACGAAGAGGCGCTCTCGGCGTTTTCCTTTCTCTCCGAGGTCGAAGGCATAATTCCTGCGCTTGAAACCGCACACGCCGTCGCGCACGTGCGCAAAATCGCTCCCTCCATGTCTTCAGAACAGGTTATAGTCATCTGTCTTTCGGGCAGGGGGGATAAGGACATACATACCGCTTCTGACCTTGTTTGAAGCGGTGCAGACCGGTTTTTTGTCCGCCCGCAACGCGCTTGACAACACCCATGGGCGCGTATATAAAGGTTGTGGGGTTGGAGCTTCGTTTTTACTCTGTTTGCTTGCGATTTTCTGCGTTTCTGGTCTGAGCCGGATAGCCGGCATCTTCTAAAAGCATATGGGAAGAATAGAAGAAAAATTCCGCGAACTCCGGGAGAAAAACAAAGCGGCTCTTATCTGCTATGTTACCGCCGGGGACCCGGATATAGATTTTACCGAGCAGATCATTGACTGCATGGAGGCAAGCGGTGTCGACATGGTCGAAATCGGCATTCCCTTCTCAGACCCCATGGCGGACGGACCGGTCATCCAGGCAGCTTCTGAGCGGGCTCTTGCGCATTCTACCTCTCTTTCAGACGTGCTTTCACTCGTCAGAAGAATAAGGTCCCGTTCAGATATTCCCATAATACTTTTCGGTTACTACAATCCTTTTTTCTCCTATGGCACAGAACGCTTCGCGCGTAAAGCACGCGAGGCGGGGGCGGACGGAGTTCTTGTAGTCGACCTTCCGCCCGAGGAAGCCGGGGAACTCGGCGTCCATGCCGAGCGGGAGGGACTTGACTGCATTTTTCTGCTTGCCCCGACGAGTACCGAGGAAAGAATAGAGAAGGTGTCGCAAAACGCCTCGGGGTTTATCTACGTGGTTTCGGTCACCGGGGTCACGGGCGCCCGCCCGGATATGGACTATGATCTTGAGGACCTCGTGGAGAGAATCAAGCGTCGCTCGGAGCTTCCCATCGGGGTGGGGTTCGGGGTGTCTTCGGCGCGCCAGGCAGCCGCGATAGCATCTTTTTCCGACGCTGTTATCGTCGGAAGCGCACTTGTGAGAATAATCGAGAGCGGCGGGGAGAAAAGGCAGGAAGTGCTGGGAAAAATTTCAAGCTTCACGGAGGAACTTAGCGCCGCCTGCCAGCGGTAGGCGTCCTGCGTTCCGGATACTATGGGTACAAACGAGGAAAGAAAATATATGTTCATCGGAGAATTTGACATTCTCCTGATGAGTCTTTTTAAGAACAGGGGTCAGGTAACAGAGCTTAATTCTCCTGATGACGCGTTTGATCAGAATGGGAGCTTTACCCTTATAGTCGTAAACAACGAGTTTTCAAGCAAAGAGTTTCTGGCATCTCTTGCTTCCAGTTATCCCACGAGCCCGATAGTTGTTTCCGCTGACGGCGACCAGCGCCAAGATGGCTATATAGCGAGATACGTTAGATTCGAGAAAGTTGCCGACAGCCAGATATCTTTTGAGGAAAAACTTGCGAGATCTGATATCTCCGTAAGGCATATAAGAGAGGTTCACCGCGACGCGAAGAAGCTTCTCATACTCGTTCACAACCAGCCCGACCCGGATGCGATCGCAAGCGCCATGGCCCTTAGGACCCTTCTTAGAAGAAACAGAAAAACGGCGACCATAGGGTATCTGGGGGAGGAGATTTCAAGGCCCGAGAACGTGGCCATGGTGGAACTTATGGACATAGATCTGCAGATGATTTCCCACGAGGATATAAAGAATTTTGATTCCATAGCGCTTGTCGACGTGCAGCCTTCTTATTTCAGGGGGGAGATCACGGATGTCGATTCGGTGATTGACCATCATCCGAGAACGCCGGAGTGCGACGCGAAATTCACCGAGATAAGCTCCGAGGAAGGGGCTACAGCGACGATCATGACCCGGTTCCTAAGAGCTGCCCAGGTTGAGATTTCCGCGAAACTCTCAACCGCGCTTCTCTACGGCATAAAAACTGACACCATGATTCTCAACAGGGGTGCCGACCTTGACGACCTGGAAGCGTTTACCTACCTCTACAGTCAGGCCGACCTTGGTCTGCTCAGAAAAATAGAGTCCAAAAACCTGTATTCAGAAGAGATCAAGCATTACGGCGAGGCGCTTTCGAAGCACTGGATAAATGACGGAATAATTTTCATGAACCTGGGCAGGATAGAGAAGGAGCACCTCATTTCCCAGGTGGCGGACATGGGAATGAAGGTAGGAGGGGTTGAGTGGTCAATAGCTTTCGGAATCGTTTCCGGTTCTCATCTGGTTATGTCCGTTAGAAACAGCGGGTCTGTCAAAAGCGCCGGGCGGCTTCTTTTCGAGCTTTTCGACGAAATGGGAAGCGCCGGGGGGCACAGATCCTACGCCAAGGCCGTGATTCCCCTGGACGAGGTAAAGGATCTTATAGGAAAAACCTCCCGCAAAAACGTAGAGCAGTGGATCGACAGGGTCTTTCGAACGGCGACCGCTCAGAACGCCTGAAGATATAAAGCAAATCTTTTTTCCGCCGAACCCGGTTTTTTCCTCTCCGCTTTTAAAGCTATATTAATTGAGGCAGGTTCACGCACAGAGGCAGTTTTCCAAAATGAAACTTAAAGCGGCGATTCTGGGAGTTACGGGCTATGTCGGCCAGCAGCTTCTCTCCCTTCTGGCACGGCACCCGAACGTGGACCTTTGCCTGCTTACGTCTGAGAAATTCTCGGGCAAAAGAGCGGATCAGGCGTTCCCGCACCTGTCGGGCTACGCGGATCTTCCCCTGAGTTCCGTGTCCAGAATTTCTGGTTCGGAACCGCTCGATCTTCTGTTTTCCTGTCTTCCCGGGGGGACCTCTTCTGTTTTCGTGCGGAAGTTTTTTGAAAAGGGAATAAAGGTAATCGACCTGAGCCCGGACTTAAGATTCTCTGACCCCGCCGACTACTCCCGGGCCCACGGCACGGCGCCGCGGTTCCCCGAGCTTCTCCCCCATGCGGTCTACGGCCTTAGCGAGCTTAACCGCGAGAAGATAAAAAGCGCCTCTTTAGTCGCTAACGCGGGCTGCTATTCAACCTGCGTTTCGCTTGGCATAGCTCCTTTTCTCGGGGCTCACGATACGGAGGACGATATAATAGTGGACATCAAGTCCTCTTTTTCGACTTTGGGGCGGGCCCCTAAACCCGAGAGCCATTATACCGAGGTAAAAGAAGACGTGTCCGCCCGGGATACGGGAGGGGATGACCAGAGATATGAAATTCTTCAAGTGCTCTCCGATTTCTGCGGCAGAGAGAAAAAACTTCTTTTCTTTAACACCCGCGTTCCGGTTAAAAGGGGGATAATGGCCGCTTCGTACCTAAAGCTTCGCTCGGAGGTTTCCCCTGATGAGGTAAGGGATCTTTACGCGAAGTTCTACGAAGAGGATGTTTTTGTCCGGGTCTGCGACGGGCCGCCCGGTATGGCGTCTGTTTCAGGTTCCAATTACGTTTCTTTGGGGTTCTGCGAGCGGGAAGGGCACCTGGTCGTCGTATCGGTTCTTGATAATCTCATGAAAGGGGCCGCGGGTCAGGCGGTTCAGAACATGAACATCGTCTTCGGATTCCCCGAGGACACAGGACTCAGACAAGTCCCTCTTTTCCCGTGACGGGGCGATGAGAAACTACTGCGAGATACTTTATTCAAACCTCAAGCGAAATTCCCAAAGAGCTGCCGTCTGGTACGATGAACAGACATACAGCTACGCGCAGTTTTGCGGCTTTGTTGACGGTTTTTCCTCTTTTCTTTTAAAACAGGGAGTGTCGCGGGGGGAAAAGGTGTGTGCTTTTCTCCCTAACTCGCTTTCGCTTGCCGTATCCGTTTTCTCGATCGCAAGGCTTGGAGCTGTTTGCGTTCCGATCGACAGCGCCTGCGGAACCGAGGAAATAAGACACTGCCTTGAGTTCTCAAAGCCTGTCCTTATTGTTACGGACGAATCCCTTGCGCAAACCGTGGCCGCGGTTTCCGGGGACGTAAGAACCGTTTCCGTAACCTGGGACGATTTTCTAGGCGACGCCCCAGCGGATCCGCCCGGAAACTCTCCTTCTGATAAAGCCATCTATCTTTTCTCTACGGGTTCCACCGGAAAGCCGAAGTGCGTTGCGAGAAGCCACGGCAACATGATCGCTCTTGCCAGAAACCACACGGCCACCATAAACTGGGATAGCGGGGACAGGATTCTTTTTTCGATTCCGATATCGCATACCTATGGCCTTGGAAACTTCGTGAGCGCCGTAAGCGTCGGTGCGTGCTGTTATTTCCTTCCGAAGTTTGTGAGAAAAGATGTTCTCGGGGTGCTTGAAAAAGAGGGAATAACGGTCTTTCCCGCGGTCCCGTTCATGCTTGAGGCCCTCGCGCGAAGCGCAAGCGGGGGAGAATATGATTTTCCCCGGTTAAAGCATGTTATTTCCGCGGGAGCTCCTTTGGCGGAGGAAACGTTTTTTTCCTTCTACAGTACTTTTGGTGTTTATCCCCGCCAGCTCTACGGTTCCTCGGAGACCGGGGTGATGACGATTAATATTGCCGATAATATAGAGGAGAAACGTCTTTCGGTCGGAGTGCCTGTTGAAAACGTCGTTATCAAGGTGATCTCAGAAACGGGGCGCGAACTTCCGGTTGGGGAGACCGGCGAGATTATAATAAAGAGTCCTTCCATGACCGGCGGTTACGTCGATTTCCCGGAAGAAACCGAGAGGGTTTTTGTTGACGGTTTTTACCATACGGGAGATCTCGGAATGTTTGATAGTGACGGGTATCTTTTTATTCGCGGAAGAAAAAAGCTTTTCATCAACATCTCGGGGAACAAGGTTGATCCCTACGAGGTTGAAAGCCTGCTTATGACCCATGAAAAAATAACGGAAGCCGCGGTGGTCGGCACCCCCGGCGCTGGAGGCAGGGAAGAGGTAAAGGCCTTTATCGTTGCAGACGGTCTCACAAGGCGGGAAGTCGTGGATTTTTGCAGGGGGAAAATCTCAGATTACAAGATTCCCGCGAAGATGGAATTTCTCGATACGCTTCCGAGAAGCCCCGCGGGCAAGGTCTTGAGGGAGAGACTTAAGTGAGTGTGTTAAAAGAAGTTCTCGGGGAGAAGATAAGGAGGCTTGTCATAAGCAAGTTCAATCTTGACATTGAGCCCCGCGATATATCATCCGAACAGTCACTGATTGAACTCGGAGTCGGGGTTGATTCCGTATCTACCCTTGAGTTCATTATGGAACTTGAAGAGGAACTTGGAGTTTCGATTGACGAATCGGAAGTCGACCCTGGGGTTCTCGAGACCGTTGAGAGTCTCTCAGAATTTGTCCTGTCCCTTGGGTCGGCGGATACGGGTGACGGTTAGAAGCGAGATCTTTACTTGACTGGAAAGTGACGAGGGTCTTGCCTTTCCTAGGACAGATTCAAAAAAACATTATATATCAAAGTGTTACGAAACATTTTTTTACTTGACTGGAAAGTGCAGTTTTTCCGGCAAGTCCCGAGAAGGCGCAGTTTTTTCTACTTTCTGTATAGGTTGGTTATCGGGAAGCGGCGGTCTTTTCCGAAGGCAAGCGACGTTATTTTTACCCCGGGGGCGCTCTGCCTTCTTTTGTATTCGTTCTTGTTGACCATCCTGATTATTGTCCGCACGGTGCTTCTTTTCTCCCCGAGCTTTACTATGTCGTCAACACCGAGGCCGTCTTCCACGTAGGCTTTCAGTATCCTGTCGAGCGTGTCGTATTCGGGAAGCGAGTCGGTGTCTTTCTGCCCGGGGCGAAGCTCGGCTGAAGGGGGCTTTTCAATCACCGATTTCGGTATTATTTCTTTTCCCCGTAAACGGTTGTAATAATGGGAAAGCTCGTAGACCGTGGCCTTGGGCACGTCCTTTATGACCGCGAAACCCCCGGACATATCCCCGTAAAGCGTCGAATAGCCGACCGCGAGCTCACTTTTGTTCGAAGTGGCGAGCACGAGCCACCCGAACTTGTTTGAAAGCGCCATCAGGGTATTCCCTCTTATCCTTGCCTGGATGTTCTCTTCGGTCACGTCATCCTCCCTTCCGGAGAAAAGCTCGGCGAACATTCCCTCGTAGCATCTAAAAGCGTCTTCTATAGGGATGCTCAGAAGCTCGATTCCGAGATTGCTCGCAAGCTTTTGGGCGTCGGTGACGCTTCCCTCAGAGCTGTACATCGAAGGCATGGAGACTCCGATGACTTTTGAGGGTCCGACGGCTTCTGCGGCAACCGCCGCGGTAAGCGAGGAATCTATCCCTCCGCTTAACCCGATCACCACTTTTTTAAAGCCGTTTTTCCTTATGTAGTCTCCCGTGCCGAGGACAAGTGCCGAGAAGGCGCATTTTAGCGGGTCTTCGGGGCGAGTGGCTCCGGTTACCGGCATTTTTACTTTCCGCTTTGCCTTTGCGGGTTTAAGCGTAACCGTCTCGAGTTGATTTTCCTCGAAGGAAAGCTCGTATCTTGTTTTCCTTATTGTCGGGGTGTTCAGCCTTGATTTGTATACCTTCTCGGTATTCACGTCACAGACCAGCAGGTCTTCTTCGAAGTTGCGCGCGGTGGCAATGATTTCGCCCTTTTCGTTTATGAGCATGCTGTTTCCGTCAAACACCAGTTCGTCCTGTCCCCCGACCATGTTGCAGTAGGCTATTATGGTGTTGTAGTCAACCGCCCTAGTGGCAAGCATTCTCTCCCTAGCCGCCGGCTTCCCCATGTAATAGGGGGACGCCGAGATATTGAATATGATCTGAGCGTTTCCAAGCAGGACTTGGCTTCTTATCGGTTCCCCGGGGTACCATATGTCTTCGCAGATCGTAACCCCGAAAGTCATCTTTCCCATTGTGTATACGGGAAATCGTCTTTCTGACTGGAAATAGCGGTTCTCATCGAACACTCCGTAGTTTGGAAGGCGGAGTTTGTGATATACGTCGATTATCTCTCCCCCCTGGATCACAGCCGCGGAGTTGAATATGTCGTCTTTTTTATCGACAAACCCCACTATGACGACCATGTTGTCCCGGCAGTGTTTCTTTATTTCGTCAAGCGCCTGGATGTTGTCGTCAATAAACTCGATTTTAAGAAGAAGATCCTCGGGAGGGTAACCCGTTACGGCAAGCTCAGGGAAACACAGAATGTCTATATCGAGACCTCGCGCTTCCTCGATCACTTCGGTTATTTTCTTCGTGTTTCCGGTTATGTCCCCCACGCTTGGGTTAATCTGGGAGAGGCCGGTCCGCAACTGTTTCATCTGAAAATTATACTTGCAACCACGGGATATTTCGAGAACCCTACGGTTTGCAAGCTATTTGCTACTTGGCTGGAAAGGTGGTTTTTCTGCGGATAAGAGGATGCGCTACAGCAGTAAATTCCCTTAACTATGGAGTCGTATTCCAATATAAGCGAAAAAACATACCTTCAAACTAAGAGGGGCTTAGTAATTCCATGCAGTTTAATTTGTGAGAATTTCGTACGTTATACATCACTTTTGCTTCACGGCAAACTGTCGTCAGTCAATAGCCTGAATCCAGGATATAAGAATGCGCCTGAGATTCTCTCGCAGTCCTTCTCGGTAACGCCTTCTGCTCGACAGATCTCATACCATCTGTCCGCTATAGTCTGTTCCATAGTCTGAATAATCGCCTGTGCATCTTGGGGTGTGAGTATAAAACGAGTGGATTGGGACAGCAAGTTTTTCGCATTTGCGTAACGACCGGCGTCACCGCAAATAAGTGCTAGGTCTCGCCGTTCGATGCTCACGGGCACAGAGGGCGTAAGGTCGTAAGCCGGAGAGAGTCGCCAATGCTCTTTTAATGCGATAACGGCGTGGTTTCGCGGATGGTCGTCCGTATTTGAGATCAGCGCATTAAAACACATGCGTCGGAATAGTTCATGCGCATCCAGTCTCTCTCGTGAGGAAATCCGGCGCAGTTCTTCAACTAGCAACAGATACGACCATTTATCGCGATCCTGATATGAATCTTCTGAGCGCAGTAACGTAAGTGCACTTAACATCCGGGCGCGCCGATATCCTTCTTCAGTCTTTTCCCTGTCGAATCGTTTGACAAGCAGCACATCTCGGTCTCCAATCGTTTCCACGCGGCTCTCGGCGCTTTGTATACCGCAGGCACGTGCAAGAACCAGCATCGCGTGCTCAACCCGTGCATAGTTCCATCTGTCATCCGGACGGTTGAATTTCGCGATCCAAAGACCTTTATTGTCTTCGATTACCGCCTTCGGACGCGCGCCACCCATGGATGTGCCAAGAAGAAGCAGCTCCTGTACTTGTTCGGTTTCTTGATCAGGGAGCAGGTCTTCGTCGTTGATTACGGCGTTGGCCAAAGTCTGCAGTTTCTCAAGATCCATTGTCCGGTTAAATCTGCGACGTGGAGCCGGAGGTTCCCTGTTCAATCCGAAGGCAAGTGCACCGGCGCGGTCATCCGGCGAATACAATAAGTAGTCAAGTTCGCCGAGTTGGGTCTTGCCGGAATGTTTCTCAATAATGCGGCGGCCCCAGTAATCTGGACCCGCGTCGCGCAGCGCGCCAAAAACACCCTTGAGACGTCTGGTCTCAAAAATTTTTGTGCTAAGATTCAACTCAAAAGGATCGATCGGGACGGCATTTTCACGCGCTAGGTAACTTTGACCGTAAACGAACTTGCCGACGGACACATCAAGCCGGTCCTTGGTCAGTACAAATTTTCCGGCTGTCACAAATTCCGTTTCAGCGGGAAGAAAGATGTAAACATAGCACTCGCCGTTCACTCCGATCCCCTAGAAATCATTTTCCAAACCTTCCGTTCTGCGGGTGCGCGCGCGTTCTCTGCCCATTAAAAGAGACAGACCCTCTTCATCCAGAGCCGGGTCGGCAATTTCATCCATAGGTTCAATCAGGTTGTAAACCCAGAGAAGAGCCATGTAAACGGCAATGCCGGTTGAGGGTTTACCTTTTTCGGCATCGGAAACCGGACGAGGACCCGTACCGATCTTTTCCGCGACCCTTCTGATCGTAAGGTTTCTGCGAAGCCGGGCGGTACGCAGGTTGCGACCGAGACGCTTCAGTGTCTGTTCAACCGCGTACGGTGGTGTAGTATTTAGTAAGTTTTTAGCAGTCATGAGCTCTTAAGTATATTTTATTCCGGTTAATCAGCTCTTAAGAGTATACACTTATTTAGCGAGTAAGCAAGGAACTTAAAGCCGTTTTATATCCGTCGGACTGAAATGTGAAAAACTCCCGTCATCATGATTCAGTACCAAAACGGGTAATAAATCAAGGACATAGGGGCCTGTTAAGGTGATTCAGGCTAAGCGACCCTGAAAGACAGATAAACGATGTTCGCGGCAAAGTGAAAGAAAACGCTTGACCATATGGTTCCGGTTTTCATGTAGAGATATCCCATAACCAGCGAAGGAAAGAAAGTAAGGGCATTCTGGGCGCAGGTGGCACCGCCGGAGAACACGCAGATCACAAGAAGATGTGCCATGGCGAAAAGCACGCTTGCCGCGACAACCGCTCCCCAACCGCCCCCGAGCGTTCTCTGAAGGTATCCCCTGAAGAAAAATTCCTCGGGAAAAGCGATAGCGATAAGATGCGTGAACACGAAAAGTGCCGTCGGTTCGGCGAACTTAACCGTCTTTCCCGAATAGACGGAAAAAAGGTAGAGGCAGACCAAGTAGCAGGAAAGCACGGCAATAGAGATTCCCGCTCCTCCGAGGAACCTCCGCGGATCAAATCTTAGGACATCCGCTGCACCACGGTCAATGAGAAACGGAACCCAGAGCATAAACCCCGCCGAGAGCAAAAGGGCGTATTCCCGGTTAAGCGCGGTTCTTGAAATGATTATCGCCGCTATCACCAATGCGTAGGCGGCAAGAGGTATCGCAAGGTTTTTCGAAAGAAGTTGTTTCACGCGGATAGTGGTTTTTTCTCTTGGGCCAAGGTTCTGACTATAATACTTGAATATAACGCAAAAAGGGGCACTTCGTTTTCATGAAAATCTCAGAAATAAAAAAACATCTTGCGGCGGAAACGGTCGGCGGGAAGCTCTTTGTGTACGACGAGGTGGGTTCCACAAACGATGTTCTGCTTGAACTCATAAGCGAGGGCGTGGCTTCAGACGGGACGGTTGTGGTTTCCGATTCGCAGACCGAGGGCAGGGGGCGGCTCGGGCGCAAGTGGTTATCCCCCGCGGGCAGGAATCTTTACCTCTCCGCCTTGTTCCGCCCGGAAATCCCTCCGCAGGAATCTTCTGTCTTCACGTTTCTTGCATCCTGTGCCCTTGTTGAGGTTTTCTCCCGCTACGGGATAAGCGCCACGATAAAATGGCCGAACGACATTCTCGTCGGCGGAAGAAAAATCTCGGGGGTGCTTACGGAACTCGGTATGTCGGAGGGAGCAGTTAATTATCTTGTAATCGGAATCGGGGTCAATCTCAATTTACCGGAGGAATTCATACGCCGGGAGATGGAAGATATTTCGAAGAAAACGACCTCTCTTTCGATACTGCTTGGAGAGGAGGTTAGAAGGGAGAGGTTCTGTGCGGAACTCATTAACGCCCTTGATCGGTTCTACGGGGAGTTTCGCCGCCGCGGGACACAGGCGATTGTAGATATGTGGATCGAAAGGTGGGGATTTATGGGAAAGGAGATATCGGTTGACGTCTCAGAGGAGGTTATCCGCGGTGTGGTGGAGCGCGTCGATGCAAACGGCTTTCTTTATCTCAGAACGGATGAGGGCGACCTTCGCAGGGTGATTACGGGAGATGCGGTCTTTTAGAGAACCCCGACTATTTCGCGACGAAGCTTGCGCATGAGATCCATCCACTCGTTTATCGTCTCCTCGGTTTCGTCGCTTACGTCTTTTTTTATGACTATTCCGTAGACCCTGGGTTCGACGGCGCACTTTCCGTGTCTTTTCGCTACCAGGGAGCCGAACCTGTAGAGTATCTCAAGAGCCTTCCGGTCTTTTCCCTCAAACCTGCTTACAAGGACCATCTCCGAGGAAAACCCCTCGAATATCCTGTTCCACAAGGTGGCGCTTGACTCCATGTGGAAAGAAAGAATTATGCTTCCCTGGTCTTTTTTCTCTTCACTATCGCTAGGATTCGTCATCTGTGTTTTTTTATTATAACCACGGGCTGAGCGTGTGCGGAGTTCGGGATTTATGTTATAATCACGGGAGGCGTTTGAAGAGGTTGCTTACGCCGCAGCAGTTCTCGCTTCGTTTCTTCATAACGACACAACAGGCGGACAGGTTATATGAATTTGAAGAAATTTCCCGAGAAAAAGGGACTTTACGATCCTGCGTTTGAGCACGATTCCTGCGGAATAGGATTCGTCGTCAATGTAAAGGGCGTCAGGTCAAATTCCATAATCCGCCAGGCCATAACCGTGCTAAGGAATCTTGAGCACCGCGGGGCCTGCGGATGCGAGCCGAACACGGGAGACGGAGCCGGGATACTGTTCCAGAAACCCCACGCGTTTTTTGTCGAAGCTCTAAAAGCCGATGGAATAACACTGCCGGCAGAGGAAGATTACGGAGTCGGAATGATATTTCTCTCCCCGGACCCCTCCGTTGAGAAGGATACAAGAAAGAGACTTGAGAGCATAATCTCACAGGAGGGACAGACGGTTTTGGGTTGGCGGGTCGTTCCGACCGACAACTCCCCTCTTGGCGCGACCGCTCTTGGGTGCGAGCCCGGGATAAGGCAGATATTCATCGGCCGGGGGGACGGGACCGCCGCCGGAGACGATTTCGAAAGAAAGCTCTACATAATAAGAAAGTACGCCGAGGCGGAGATAAGAACCTCCGGGCGCGACGAGTACTTCTACGTGTCCAGTTTTTCGGCCAGAACCATAGTCTACAAGGGAATGCTCGTTACCTGGCAGCTTGAGACCTATTTTATGGACCTTGAGTCCGACCTTATGGAGAGCGCGATAGCGCTTGTACACTCGCGTTTCAGCACTAACACGTTTCCGAGCTGGGACAGGGCCCATCCCTACAGGTACGTGATACACAACGGGGAGATAAACACCCTCCGGGGAAACATAAACTGGATGCGCTCAAGGCAGGCCGTTTTGGAATCGGAGGTCTACGGCGACGATATCCACAAGATCTTTCCCGTGATAGCTCCCGAGGGAAGCGATTCCGCGTCGTTTGATAACGCCATGGAATTTCTGTGTCTCTCTGGCTACTCGATAGAGCACGCCGTTATGATGATGATTCCCGAGCCGTGGTCAAAGCACAAGAGCATGTCCGCTGAGAAAAAAGATTTCTACAGGTTCCACAGCTGTCTTATGGAACCTTGGGACGGTCCCGCTTCCATAGCGTTTACCGACGGCGAAAAAGTAGGAGCCGTGCTTGACAGAAACGGACTGCGTCCCACAAGGTACTACGTCACAAAGGATGACACCGTGATACTGAGTTCGGAGGTCGGAGTGCTTGACATACCGCCCGAGAGAGTGAGCTACAAGGGTCGGCTGCTTCCGGGAAGGATGCTTCTCATAGATACCGGCGAAGGCCGGATCGTCAGAGACACAGAACTCAAGGAAAGGCTTTCGACAGAACAGCCCTACGGAAAGTGGCTTGCGGAAAACATGGAAAGCTTCTCCGGGATGATGAAGGAGGAGCCCGCCGAGATTCCGCCCGAATATGACCCCCCAGGGCTTCTTGCTAGGCAGAGGGTCTTCGGCTACACGTTTGAGGACCTGCGCATTCTTCTGGGTCCGATGTCAAAAGACGCGGTCGAGCCGGTGGGGGCCATGGGAGTCGATACTCCGCTTGCGGCGCTGTCTGACGAATCGAAGCTTCTTTACAACTATTTCAAGCAGATGTTCGCCCAGGTCACCAATCCCGCGATCGACGCCATACGGGAGGAACTTATAACCGGGACCATGGTTACGCTCGGGACTACGGATAACATACTGCGCCCCGAGGCGAAAAGCTGCGAGAAAATAGAGCTTGAGACCCCGTTTCTCACCAACCCCGAGATCGAGAAGATAAAGATGCTTCAGGGGGAGAAGTTCCGCTGCGAGGTGATTCCCACCCTTTTTGATCCCGAAAAAGGAACGGAAGGACTTGAGGACGCGCTTTCCGGGATATTCGCCCGCGCCGACGAACTCATAGAAAAAGGCGCCAACATCCTGGTTCTCTCGGACAGGGGATTTGACGCTAAAAACGCTCCCATTCCCGCTTTGCTGGCGGTCTCGGGACTTCACCACCACCTGATAAGAAACGGAAACAGGATGTGCGCTGCGCTAATCGTTGAATCTGGTGAGCCGAGAGAGACTCACCACATGGCGCTTCTAATAGGCTACGGCGCAAGCGCCGTTGTGCCCTACATGGCTTATGAGACCATAAACGGCATGATTCACCAGAACATGCTTGGGGGCATGTCTTATGAGAAGGCGGTTTCCGGATATGTGAAAAGTCTCGTTAAGGGCATAGTGAAAATAATGTCCAAAATAGGCATCTCAACGGTGCAAAGTTACCATGGAGCACAGATATTCGAAGCGCTTGGGCTTAATACCGAATTTATCGATAAATACTTCACCTGGACGGCTTCCCGGATACAGGGAGTAGGAGTTGACGTTATAGCCGAAGAGTCGATAAAACGCCACTCGAGGGCGTATGCCGAAAGAGATGTGGAAACGGCGACTCTTGAAACCGGAGGAGTTTACAGGTGGAGGCCCGACGGGGAGCGCCACATGTATCACCCGCGCACTGTGCACAAGCTTCAGGAAGCCTGCCAGACGGGGAGTTACGAAAAATTCAAGGAATACACGAAGCTTGCAAATAACGAGGAAAAAGAACACTTTACGCTTCGCGGCCTGATAGATCTCAAGTTCTCGGACAATCCCGTGCCGCTTGACGAGGTGGAGTCGGTTGAGAGCATATGCAAAAGGTTTAAGACCGGAGCCATGTCCTACGGGGCGATAGGCAAGGAGGCCCACGAGAGCCTCGCGATCGCGATGAACCGCATAGGCGCAAAGAGCAATACTGGCGAAGGGGGAGAAGATACCGACAGGTACACTCCGGATCCCAACGGAGACCTAAGGAGAAGTTCCATAAAGCAGGTCGCTTCGGGCCGTTTCGGCGTCACGAGTGAATACCTGGTGAATTCGGAGGAGATACAGATAAAGATAGCCCAGGGGGCAAAACCCGGAGAGGGAGGACAGCTTCCGGGAAGGAAGGTCTACCCGTGGATAGCCAAGGTGAGACTCTCGACTCCGGGCGTGGGACTTATATCGCCGCCCCCGCACCATGACATCTATTCTATCGAGGATCTGGCGCAGTTGATCTACGATCTTAAAAACGCGAACAAGCACGCAAGGATAAACGTGAAGCTGGTTTCGGAGGTCGGCGTCGGAACCATAGCCGCGGGCGTGGTGAAGGGCCACGCGGACGTGATACTCATAAGCGGAACCTCAGGGGGGACGGGAGCCTCGCCGCAAAGCAGCATACAGCACGCGGGACTTCCCTGGGAGCTCGGCATAGCCGAAACGCACCAGACACTTGTTCTTAACAACCTCAGAAGCAGGGTTGTTCTCGAGACCGACGGGCAGATGAAGACCGGAAGGGATATAGCCATCGCGGCACTTCTTGGCGCCGAGGAGTACGGTTTTTCCACGGCTCCGCTTATAGTTCTCGGATGCATAATGATGAGGGTCTGTCATCTTGATACCTGTCCGGTGGGAGTCGCGACGCAGAACCCCAAGCTTCGCGAGAAATTCACGGGAGACCCGGCGCACGTGGTTGATTTCATGCATTTTGTCGCCACGGAGCTTCGCGAGATAATGGCGAAGATGGGTTTTCGGACCGTAAACGAGATGGTAGGCAGGACGGATCGCCTCGAGATGAGAAAGTCGCTTGATCACTGGAAGGCCAAGGGGATAGATCTCAGCCGAATCCTCTTCCGTCCCGAAGTTCCCGAGGATTGGGGAACTTACTGCCAGATCGAACAGGATCACGGCCTACAGAACTCACTTGACGAAACCGTTTTGATGGAAATATGCCGCCCGGCGATTGAAAAGGGCGAGCGGGTCCGTGCCGCCGTCCCGATAAGAAACGTGAACAGGACGGTGGGAACCATAGTCGGGAGCGAGCTTACGAGAAGGTACGGGCTTGACGGGCTTGAGGAGGATACGATAAGGCTTCATTTCTCGGGTTCGGCGGGACAGAGCTTCGGGGCTTTTATTCCAAAGAGCATGACGCTTGTTCTTGAGGGTGACTCAAACGACTATGTGGGAAAGGGCCTTTCGGGGGGCAAGATAATCATCTATCCTCCGAAGGAATCAACTTTCGTTGCGGAGGAGAACATCATAATCGGCAACGTCGCGTTCTACGGCGCCACCGGAGGTGAGGCCTACGTGAGGGGTATTGCCGGCGAGAGGTTCTGCGTCAGAAACAGCGGGGTCCGCGCCGTGGTGGAAGAGGTCGGGGATCACTGCTGCGAATACATGACAGGGGGCCGCGTCACGGTGCTGGGTCCGACCGGGAGGAATTTCGCTGCCGGGATGTCAGGCGGCATAGCGTATGTATACGACCCGGAGGGGGATTTTGAGGGAGGATGCAATACCGAATCCGTGTTCCTTGAGTTTGTGGGGGAAGATGAAGAAGCGGAGCTTCTGGGAATGATAAGAAAGCACCTTGAGTACACCGGAAGCGAGGTAGCGCAGCGGATTCTGGAAGACTGGACCGGAAGCCTTCCCAAGTTTGTGAAAGTGATACCGAAAGATTACAAGAGAATGCTTGAGCACATAAACCGCGCGGAAAAGAGCGGTCTTTCCGGTGACGAGGTCCTTATGGCGGCCTTTGAAGAAAACAAAAGAGATCTCGCGCGCGTAAGCGGAAACTGACACTGAAGCTCGAACGGAGGAAAAGTCTTTCATGGGTGATCCCACAGGTTTTATGAATTACGACAGGAAGCTTGGGACTGACAGGGATTCTGCCCAGAGAATCGGCGACTGGAGCGAATTCCACGGACATCTTCCCGAAAAAGAGCTTGCCCTTCAGGGCGCAAGATGCATGGACTGCGGAGTTCCCTTCTGCCAGACGGGCCAGATAATCGGCGGGGTGACCGCCGGATGTCCCATAAACAACCTCATACCCGAGTGGAACGACCTGGTTTACTCCGGCCTCTGGAGAGAGGCTCTTGAGAGACTTCACAAGACCAACAATTTTCCCGAATTCACTGGCCGGATATGTCCGGCTCCCTGCGAGGGATCGTGCGTTCTGGCTATAAACGAGCCTGCGGTTACCATAAAAAGCATAGAGTGCGCCATAGTCGACAGGGGTTTTGAGGAAGGATGGATCACTCCCGAGCCTCCCGAGTGGAGAACCGGAAAGAAAGTCGCCGTAATAGGGTCTGGACCAGCGGGACTCGCG
This sequence comes from Thermodesulfobacteriota bacterium, assembly GCA_047518015.1. Lineage (GTDB taxonomy): Bacteria > Desulfobacterota_D > UBA1144 > Nemesobacterales > Nemesobacteraceae > Nemesobacter. Next base: position 37,155 of record JAKZRS010000025.1, read on the forward strand.
TGTGCCGCGCAGGTTAACAAAGCGGGGCATCTGGTCACCGTGTTTGAAAGGGACGATCGCATAGGCGGACTGCTCATGTACGGAATTCCCAACCCACACCTTGACAAGAAGATCGTTGACCGCCGCGTCGATATCCTTGCGGAAGAAGGAATCAAGTTCGTCACCAGCACGGAAGTGGGAGTGGATATTGACGGAAACGAACTTATACAAAACTTCGACACAGTGGTGATATGCACCGGAGCGACGAAACCCAGAGATCTTCCGATTGAGGGAAGGGACCTTGAGGGAATCCACTTCGCCATGCAGTTTCTCAGAGCGAACACAAAGAGCCTTCTTGACAGCGGGCTTAGTGACGGTCGCTACATTTCCGCCGCGGGCAAGGACGTAATCGTTCTTGGGGGCGGCGACACCGGAACCGACTGCGTCGCGACCTCGATGAGGCATGAATGCAGAAGCCTTCTTCAGTTCGAAATACTTCCCAAGCCTCCCTCCGAGAGGGCGGCGGATAACCCTTGGCCGCAATGGCCCAGGGTATACAGGCTTGATTACGGTCAGCAGGAGGCCATGGCGGTTTTCGGCGAAGACCCGAGAAGATATCAGGTTCTTACAAAAAGATTTATAGGCGACGGCGAGGGCAGGGCAGCGGAACTTGAGACCGTGCGCATTGAGTGGTACAGGGGAGATGACGGAAGGATGACGTTTAGAGAAGTGGAGGGTTCTGAGCAGAGGTGGCCGTGCGGGCTCGTGCTTTTGGCGCTCGGATTCCTGGGGCCCGAGCAGGGGCTTTTGGAACAGATGAGAATCCGTACTGACGAGCGCTCAAACGCCATGGCGGAGTACGGAAAGTATATGACAAGCGTTGATGGAGTTTTCGCCGCGGGGGATTCACGCAGGGGGCAAAGTCTTGTGGTGTGGGCGATAAACGAGGGAAGAGAAGCCGCCAGGGAGTGCGACAGGTATCTCATGGGATCAACCAACCTTCCATGAACACTCTCTGTCCGTAACGAGGAGGAATTTCCAAGTGGCTTTTGCTGATCCTAAAGAACAGTTAAAGATAATAAAAAGGGGAACCGAGGCTATAATCCCTGAAGAGGAGCTTCTTTTGAAGCTTGAAGCTTCGGCAAAGAGCAATCGGCCCCTCAAGATAAAGGCAGGGTTCGATCCTACCTCTCCCGACCTGCACCTGGGTCACGGGATAATTCTAAAGAAGCTTCGCGATTTTCAGACCCTGGGCCACGAGGTTCTTTTTCTCATAGGGGATTTTACCGCCTATATAGGCGATCCCTCGGGGAGAAGCGAAACCCGCCCGTCAATCTCAAGAGAGGAAATAATCAAAAACTCGAGGACCTATGAACGTCAGGTTTTCAAGGTTCTTGACAGAAAAAAGACCCAGATTCTTTCAAACTCCCGCTGGCTAGGCAAGCTCGGTTCAGAAGAACTTCTCGGGCTTACATCTCTGGTTAACGTCTCTCGGATACTGGATCGGGATGATTTCTCAAAGAGGTACAAGGAAGGGGTATCCATTTCTCTGAGGGAGTTCATATATCCCTTGGTGCAGGCGTACGACTCCGTACAGATGCACTGCGACGTTGAGCTCGGCGGCACGGATCAGACTTTTAACATTTTGCTCGGCCGTGATTTCCAGAGGCATTACGGACAGTCTCCGCAGGTAGGCGTTTTCCTTCCGATACTTGAGGGAACAGACGGGGTAAAGAAAATGTCAAAGTCGCTTGGAAACTACATAGGCCT